>CAZVXU010000060.1:0-14022 GCA_964631585.1 uncultured Spirochaetaceae bacterium
GAGTGAGGCATCGTCCATGGACAAATTTCGTGAGAACTTTCGTGAAGAAGCATTTGAGCTCTTGAACTCGCTGGAGGCCTCCCTCCTCGAGCTCGAGAATAATCCGGATAACGAGGCCGAGATCTCCGCCGTATTCCGCTCCATGCATACGATCAAGGGCTCCGCCGCGATGTTCGGTTTTGACCACATCTCGGAGTTTGCGCACGAGATCGAGAACATGCTGGAATTCCTGCGCGACGGGCGTATCGGGGTGACTGATGACCTGATAAACCTCACCCTGAAAGCGCGTGATCACATCAGGGAGTTGCTGGAAATCGACGATGAGGTGCCGAAAGACGTGCGGGAGACCTCGGAGCGTATACAGCTCGAGTTCAAGGAATACGTCGTCGGTCTTCTCGAGCCGCAGGGTCCGCCGAGCGATGCGCCGAGCGCCCCGGCCGGCGATCTATCATCGATCGGATCGGCCGGCGACCAGGTCGCCGCCGCCGCCGAGGGGAGCATCGACGAGAACACCGCCGACTCGAGCGAGCTCGATCACTACGTCACCTATCGTGTGCGATTCAAACCGAACAGCGACATCTTTCGAAACGGTACCCGACCGCTGATGCTGCTTCGCGAGCTCGCGGAGTTCGGCGACTGTACGAGTGTGCCCTATACCGATCGCATTCCGGACCTCGCGACACTCGATCCCGAGAGCTGCTACACCCAGTGGGACGTGGTGCTGACCACAAAAAAGCCCGCGTCGGCGATTCGTGACGTGTTCATTTTCGTCGAGGACGACTGTGAGCTCTCGATCAACGTCATCGACGACCTCTCGGAGGTGGAGGAGAATCACAAGCGTCTGGGTGAGATCCTCGCGGATCGCGGTGTGGTCGCGCGCGAGGCCATCGATCGTGCGGCGGGGAAACAGAAGCGTCTCGGCGAAGTGCTCGTCGAGGACGGCGTGGCTCAGCGTGAGATCGAATCCGCCCTCCAGGAACAACAGCACGTTGACCGCTCCCGCAAGAAGTTCCAGCAGGAGACCTCCAGCTCGAGTATCCGAGTCAGCTCGGAGAAGCTCGACCATCTCGTTGACCTCGTAGGCGAGATCGTGACCCTGCAGGCTCGCCTGAGTCAGACCTCGACGCGGATGCAGGACGGGGGACTGAACTCAATAGCCGAGAACTTCGAGCGACTCACCGACGAGCTCCGCGACTCCACCATGAGCATTCGGATGCTGCCCATCGGGACAACCTTCTCCAAGTTCCGCCGCCTTGTCCGCGACCTCTCTCAGGAGCTCGGCAAAGAAGTAGAAATGGCGGCGAACGGCGGCGAGACGGAGCTGGACAAAACGGTCATAGAGCGCCTCAATGATCCACTCGTGCACATAATCCGGAACGCCATCGATCACGGTATCGAGACGCCCCAGGAGCGGGTGGCTGCCGGAAAACCAAGGGCGGGAACCGTGAGCCTGACTGCAGCTCATGCGGGCGCCGAGGTGCTCATCAGCGTCGTCGACGACGGTGCGGGGCTCAACCGTGATGGGATCCTTGCCAAGGCCAGGTCAAAAGGACTGGTCCGCGGCGACGAGGACCTGAGCGATGAGGACGTATATCAATTGCTGTTCGCCCCGGGCTTTTCGACCGCCGAGAACGTTACCACGGTCTCCGGTCGGGGCGTCGGTATGGATGTCGTGAAGAAGGAGATAGACAACCTCGGCGGTACGGTTCGTATCGACACCAGACCCGGCGAGGGAACGACGTTCATGCTTAACATCCCGCTGACGCTTGCCATTATCGACGGGCTGCTCGTGCGTATCGGCGGTCAGCATTACGTCTTTCCGCTCTCGGCGGTAGGTGAGTGCATCGAGCTCACCGAGGAAATGCGCGAGGCGCAGGGAGGCGGGCGCATCATCAACAACCGCGGCGAGATTCTGCCCTATGTGCGCCTCCGCGAGGTCTTCGGCATCGACGGGACCTATGAGGGTATCGAGCAGGTTGTTGTCGCGAACTCCCAGCAGGGCACCGTCGGCTTCGTGGTGGATAACGTCATCGGAGACTTCCAGACGGTAATCAAGAACCTCGGAAAGCTGTATCGCGATCTCGAAGGCATCTCCGGCGCAACGATTCTCGGTGACGGCACCGTTGCGCTGATCCTCGATCTTCAAAAGTTAACCTCGCTCGCGACTGCCAGTGGAGTGGAAGTGGGCCATGGCTGAGAAAAAGCAGGATGAGAATGTAGCCGAGCCGGAGTACGACATCAGGCGCAACTTCACCTCCCGGCGGCTGACCGCGGAGCAGTTCACGGTGTTGAGCGAGTTCGTCCAGAGCGAGCTCGGCATCCGAATGCCGCCTGCCAAGCGCGTCATGCTCGAGTCCCGCCTGCAGAAGCGACTCCGGGCGCTCTCGCTGGACAGCTTCCAGGAGTACATCGACTTCGTGTTTGACGATAGTCAGAAAGAGGCCGAACTGCTCCACATGATCGACTCGGTGACGACAAACAAGACCGACTTTTTTCGCGAATCGGATCATTTCGACTATATGACGAATCGCCTTCTGCCCGAGCGCTACCGTGACGGTTGGGGGCGGGATCGTCCGCTGCGCGTGTGGTCCACTGCATCTTCGACGGGCGAGGAGCCATACACGCTTGCCATGGTACTCGAGGAGTTTCGCGGGGAGCATCAGGGCTTCAATTACGGGATCCTCGGAACGGACATCTCCACCCGTGCCCTCGATCACGGGCGGAAGGCGGTCTATACCGAGGAGCGCGTTGATCCGGTTCCCCAGGCCATGCGCAAGAAGTATCTCCTCCGCAGCAAGGACCGGACGTCACGACTCGTCCGTGTGCGCCCGGAGCTCAGAAAGCGGGTTCAGTTTCACCGGCTCAACCTCATGCATGATTCCTGGGATATCGGTGAGCGCTTCGAGGTGATCTTCTGCCGAAACGTGATCATCTACTTCGAGCGGCCTACGCAATACAGGTTGCTCACTCACCTGTACGATTACCTCGTGCCGGGCGGGTATCTCTTTCTCGGGCACTCCGAGACCCTCGCCGGTATGGAGTTGCCCGTGCGCTCGGTGGCACCGACCATCTACCGAAAGGCGGAGTAGCAGACCATGGCGTACAACATGAACGAAAAGATCAAGGTGATGGTTGTCGACGACTCGGCCGTCGTGAGGGAGACCCTCTCGAGCATACTGCAGGCCGACCCCGGTATGGAGGTTGTGGCGACCGCGTCCGATCCACTGATCGCCGCGCGTAAGCTGCAGAGCCTCATTCCGGACGTCATCACTCTCGACATCGAGATGCCGCGGATGGACGGGCTGAGCTTCCTGCAGAAGCTGATGGCAGAGCATCCCATCCCGGTCGTCATCTGTTCCTCCAAGGCCGAGCAGGGCTCCGGCAATGCGTTGAAGGCGCTCGAGTACGGCGCGGTCGAGATCATCGAGAAGCCCAAGGTCGGCACGAAACAGTTTCTCGAGGAAGCGAAAACCCGGGTTACCGACGCCGTTAAGGCCGCCCACCTGGCGAAGCTGAAGAAAGTCAAACCACAGGCGGTGCAGAACGAGGTCGCTCCAAAGTTGAGCGCCGATGCGGTGCTGCCAAAGGCCCGCGGGCAGTCGGTGATCGAGACCACCGAGACCGTTATCGTCGTCGGTGCATCAACCGGGGGGACGGAGGCGCTTCGTGATTTTCTCGAGTCCATGCCACTCGACGCGCCGCCGATCGCTATCGTGCAGCACATGCCGGAGAACTTCACCGCTGCGTTCGCGCGGCGCCTCGACAGCCTGTGTCGGGTGACGGTGAAAGAGGCCGAAACCGGTGACTCGCTCATCCGCGGACGCGCCCTCATCGCCCCCGGCAACCGCCACTGCCTCATGAAACGCAGCGGTGCGCGCTACTACGTCGAAATAAAGGACGGCCCCCTCGTAAGCCGGCATCGGCCAAGCGTCGACGTCCTCTTTCGCTCCGCCGCCCGATATGCGGGGAAAAACGCGATCGGCGTGATCATGACGGGAATGGGAGATGACGGCGCCCGTGGAATGCTCGAAATGAAAGAGGCGGGCGCCTACAACGTGGCCCAGGACGAGGCCACCAGCGTCGTGTACGGAATGCCGAACGAGGCGGTGAAACGCGGTGCGGTCGATGTATCTCTGGCTCTCGGCAGCATCGCACAACACGTGCTCTCGAGGGCGTCGGAGCGGCGGAGGTAGATGCGCGACGTGAGCGATGGCTACACAACCAGCGCACGCATACTGATCGTCGAGGACGAGGCGATCGTGGCTATGGACATCCGCCATCGCCTCGAGAAGCTCGGCTACGTGCCGGTGCGGTCCGTTGCTTCCGGCGAGGAGGCGGTGAAAGCGGCAGCAGAGCTCGATCCGGACCTCATCCTGATGGACATCCAGCTCGCGGGAGCCGTGGACGGGATCGAGGCAGCCGGCCTCATACGTGAGCGCCGCGGAACGCCGGTGATCTTCCTCACCGCCTACTCCGACCGTGCCAGTCTCGAGCGGGCGAAAGTGGCCGATGCCTTCGGCTACGTGCTCAAACCCTTCGAAGAGCGCGAGCTCGGCATCGCGATCGAGATGGCGCTTTACAAGGAGCAGATGCAGCGACGCCTCTCCGAGAGTCGTGAGTGGCTCCACGGAACCGTCGGTGCGCTCTACGAGGGAGTGGTCACCACGGATGCCGGGGGGACGTTGCTGTTCATGAATCGGCGGGCCGAGGAGCTCGTCGGCTGGTCGGAGACCGAGGCTGTGGGGCTGCACGTTGACGCGGTCGTGCGAACCGAGCCCATTCCATCGACGGAGTTTTCGACCGAAGTTCTCCCCGAGGCGGTGCGCCTCATACGTCGTGACGGAAGCGTGGCATACGTTGAGCGCCGCACCGGTGAGATTTCGGAGCCTGCGAAGCGACCCGCGGAGGGACGTGAGACGGTGTCCCCGGCGGCCACAGCCCCGACGGATGACGCGCCGGCCGCCGTCTGCGGCCGTGTCGTCGTGCTGCGCGAGGTCTCCGAGATCCTCCAGTACGACCACGCCATGCGGGCTGCCCGCACGGACGCCGAGCAGGCCCTGAAATCGAAGAGCGAGTTTCTCGCTAATGTGACACACGAGCTCCGCACTCCGCTCAACAGCATTCTCGGCATGGCCGACCTTGCGCACGAGCTTGCACGCGACGAACAGCAACGGGAGTATCTCGGCATTCTAAAGAGCTCCGCGGAGAACCTGCACGGGCTCATTACTTCCATCCTCGACCTGTCTCGCATCGATTCCGGACACCTGCAACTCGAGCCTTCGGAAGTCGATCTCGACCAGGTGCTCGAGTCCGTCGTTGAGAGTTTCGCCCTGGAGGCTCACCGCAAGGGGCTCGCGCTGCGGTTCGCGCAGTCCCCCGAGACTCCGGCCTATGTGATGGCTGACCGGGTGCGCCTCGTGCAGGTGCTTTCCAATCTCATTGCGAATGCGGTGAAGTACACCGAAACCGGTTCGGTGACCGTATCTGCCGACGCCGGGAACGCGAGCGAGGCCGCGGCCGGCGCCGGCGCCGAGGCTGCGGGCGAGAGGTCCAGGCTTGTGAGAATATCGGTGTCGGATACGGGACCGGGCATCCCCGCATCGGAGCACCAACGTGTGTTCGAGCCCTTCACCCAGGTCGACGGTGGACCTACGCGGGTGTACAACGGCGCCGGTATCGGTCTCGCGGTTGCACGCGAAATTGTGGAGCTTATGGGCGGGCGGATACTCCTGGAGAGCGACGCAGGGAAGGGCAGTGTGTTTTCAGTCGAGCTGCCTCTGGTCCCGGCGGGGCGCATGAGGAAAACGACCGGTATGCTGCCTGAGCCACGGACGATCGCGCTTGTCGGACCGCCGAGCCCGGCCCGGCGCTCTCTCGAAGCCTGGGGGCGGGAGGTCGGTGCCGTCGTAAAGGCCGCTGATGGTCCCGCGGCAGTCGATAGCGTCTGCGAATCGCGGCCGGACATCGTCCTGGTTTTGGACGATGAGGTGGGCGGCGAGGGTGGTGACGGTGGTGACGGTTTTCTGCGCATGCTCGGCGACACGTGTGCCGGTGCCGACCTGTGGGTTGCCCGCCGGATCGGCGCTCCCGGCGAGGAAGGCAGGCGCCTTTCGCAACCGGTAATGCCGTCGACGTTTCTGCGGCTTCTGGCGGGGGATGCCGCGCACGCAACGGCTGCCCCGGCGACGACGGAAACCGATGCGACCGAGGAGGGGGCGCGGGGTCTTCTCCACCGCTTTCCTCCCTCGGACCTCAACGAGGAACGGCTCACCGAGCTCGCGGCCGCTGCAGCAGAAGTGCGTGCCGGCAACGGAGACGGCAGCGCGCGCGTTGACGAGGTGCTGTTCAGGGTTTCACTTGCCGCTCGCCGTGGCGATCTGGAGACAGCTCGTGAGCGCTTATCGGAGCTTGGACAAATACGGTTGAATCAATACAATGATGAGAGGTAACAGATGCGATTTTTGATCGTTGAGGATGATTTCGGCAGCAGACGACTGTTGCAGTCAATCCTCCGTTCGTATGGGCGCTGCGACGTCGTGGTAGACGGTGACGAGGGAATCGAGGCGTTTCGACTTGCATGGGAGGAGAACGATCCTTACGATGCAGTACTGCTCGACATCATGATGCCGCGCACCGACGGGCAAGAGGCGCTGAAACGCATCCGCGAGATCGAAGAACGGATCGGAGTAAAGGAGAAGGATCAGGTCAGGGTGGTCATGACCACCGCACTTGAGGACCCCAAGAACGTCGTCGAAGCCTATTACCGCGGGGCTGCCACCTCCTATCTGGTCAAGCCCATCCGGCGAGAGGTGCTTATCGACGAGCTGCAGCGTATCGGCGTACCACTGGAGTCGGCCGGAGGGTAGCCGGTCTCAGCTGAGCGACGCGTTCTCCGTCCTTCGTGCAGCGATCCCGTTGAAGCGAGCGCATGGAGAACAACCGGATACTCGTCGTCGAAGACGAGCACATCGTAGCCCTCGACATAAAGATGCACCTCGAGAACTATGGATACTCCGTTCCGGCGATCTACGCCACGGGCGAGGAGGTGCTGGTAAATTTCGAGCTCATCGACCCGGTTCTGGTCATCATGGACATCAAGCTGCAGGGCCGTCTGGACGGGCTCGACACGGCTCGTGAGATAAAGCGGCGGTACCGCGTCCCGGTTGTCATGTTGACCGCGCACGCCGATGAGGCAACCGTAGAACGTGCGAAGGAATCGCAGCCTTTCGGCTACATCATCAAGCCCTTCGAGGAGCGTGAGCTTCGCACCGCCATCGTCGTCGCCCTGTCCCGTCAGGAGATGGAGCAGGAGATCATGCGGCGCGAGCAGCTCTTCTCCACGACGCTGAATAGCATCGGCGACGGTGTCGTGGTAACCGATACCGAAAACACCGTGCAGTTCATGAATCCGGTAGCGGCGCGCATGGTCGAGATGAAGCAGGAGGATTGTTTGGGCCGCCCGATGGACGAGTTCCTCGAACTCGAGTATGGCGATGATCAGGCGAAGGAAGACGGCGGGGTAGCCTACCTCGTATCGGGGACCGGCACGCGAACGGCGGTGGATGCGAACTCCTCGCCGCTTCTCGACGAGAGTAACCAGACCCGTGGTACCGTATGGGTCTACCGCGACATCTCCGAGCGACTGGCCTCCGATCAGGCGCTGCGCGAGAGCCAGGAGCAGCTACGGCACGCACAGAAGATGGAGGCGGTGGGAAGGCTCTCCGGGGGGATCGCCCATGACTTCAACAACCTGCTGACCGTGATACTGGGCTACACCCGAATCCTCTCCGAGGAATTGCAGGCCGATAAGGTTCCGGACCCTGGCACGCTGGTAAATGACGTGGAGGGGATCCAGAAGGCGGCGCGCCGGTCGGTCTCGCTGACACGGCAGTTGCTCGCCTTCAGCCGTCGTCAGGTGCTCAAGCCGACACGGGTCAACCTCAACGATTCAGTTCGCGACCTCGAGAAGATGCTGCGCCGTCTCATCACCGAGCAGGTGAGACTGCATCTGAATCTCAAGGCGGACCCCAGCGACGTTTACGTGGATCCGGGGCAAATGGAACAGGTGCTCATGAACCTCGTCGTGAATGCACGCGACGCAATGGACGGTGGTGGCCGCATCCATATTCGTACCTACAACCTCGAGCTTGCCGAGCCCGCGACAACCGTTGCCGGGCGTGCGGAGGCCGGACACTGGATCTGCCTCGAGGTGGAAGACTCAGGCTGCGGGATGGACCAGGATACCAGAGAGAAAATATTCGATCCCTTTTTCACGACGAAGGAGGCCGGCGTGGGAACGGGACTGGGGCTATCTACTGTCTACGGCATCGTTCGCCAGACCAACGGCCATATCGACCTCGATTCCGCACCGGGGGAGGGCACCACCTTCCGGATCATCCTGCCGCCCTACGACGGGGCAGGCGAGGTCAAACATGCGGAAACGGGGCCGATCGAGAACCACAGCGGAAGCGAGCGTGTGCTGCTGGTGGAGGATGACGACGCGATCCGTTCGATGCTTGCGAGAATACTGCGTGAGCACGGATACACGGTGATGGAGACCCAGAGCGGCGGGGAAGCCCTGCTGATTGCCGAGGACGAGAACACGAGGTTCGAACTGCTCGTAACCGATCAGGTCATGCCCCACATTACGGGTCTCAGGCTTTCCGAGCGCATTCGCGAGTTCCGACCCGAGGTCGGCGTACTTCTTTTGTCCGGCTATCCGCAGGAGTTCCCCGAGAGGAACAAGCTTCCCGAGGGAGCCGTCTTTCTACCAAAGCCGTTTGAGCCGGAAGACCTGCTTCGAAGCGTCAGACAGGTGCTCGAAGGTTAACCGGCGCCAGACCACTATACCGAGGAACAGATGGAACGAAGCTTCGTCAGAAATTTCTGTATAATTGCGCATATAGACCATGGCAAGTCGACACTTGCCGACAGGCTCATACAGCGTGCCCGGATCATCGACGACCGGGACTTCCAGGACCAGTTGCTCGACTCGATGGATATCGAGCGGGAGCGCGGCATCTCGATAAAGTCACATGCGGTGACGATTCCCCACCAGGCAACCGATGGCAGCACCTATGAGCTGAATCTCGTCGACACGCCGGGACACGTGGACTTTGCCTACGAGGTTTCCCGCGCGATCGCATCCTCCGAAGGTGCGCTGCTCCTGATCGACGCGACGCAGGGGGTCGAGGCGCAGACGCTTTCCAACATGTATATGGCGCTCGAGCACAACCTCGAGATCATCCCGGTGATCAACAAGATCGATCTACCGGGAGCGATGGTCGAGGATACCAGGCACCAGATCGAGCATGATCTCGGACTCGATCCCGGGGCTGCCATCGAGATCTCGGCGAAGACCGGTCAGGGTATCGACGAGCTTCTCGAGGCCATCGCCATCCTTATTCCGCCACCGAGCGGCGATCCGGAGGCGCCGCTGCGGGCACGGGTGTTTGACTCGAACTATGATCCCTACCGGGGGGTCGTGGTGCACCTCCGAATCGTCGACGGAACTCTCTCGGAGGGAGACCGCATTCGCATCTGGTCGAATGATGCGGAGTACGGAGTCGAGGAGGTCGGTCGCTTCCGCATCGGCCTGCACCGGGTTCGAGCGCTGTACGCCGGCGACGTTGGGTATTTCATCGGCGGCATCAAGACCATTACCGATGTTCGTGTCGGCGACACCATAACCCATGCGAACCGCCCCTGTGCCGAGTCTCTCGGAGGGTTCCGTGAGGCGAAGCCCGTGGTGTTCTCCTCGATATACCCGTCGGACTCGGATGAGTATGACGAGCTTGCGCGCGCGATGGAGAAGCTCAAGCTCAATGACGCTTCCTTCATCTTCGAAAAGGATTCCTCGGCGGCGCTCGGCTTCGGGTTCCGCTGCGGTTTCCTCGGACTCCTCCACCTGGAGGTTATCCAGGAGCGGCTGGAACGGGAGTTCGATCTCGGCATCATCCTCACGGCGCCGAGTGTGCGCTACCAACTGAAGCTTCGGGACGGACGGTCGATCGACATCGAGAATCCGCAGGACTTTCCGGCGCCGGGAGACATCGAGCAGGCCGAGGAGCCCTACATCCGCGCCTCCATCATCACACCCGACGATTACCTCGGGACCGTAATGACGCTGTGCACCGAGAAACGCGGCATACAGGAAGATCTGCGCTACCTCGACGAAAAGCGAGTGGACGTCATCTACTCCATGCCCCTCGCCGAGGTGCTGTTCGACTTCTATGACAAACTAAAGTCTGTCAGCCGGGGCTATGCATCTCTCGACTACGAGATTACCGACTACCGCCCGACCGATCTTGTGAAGCTCGACATACTGGTGAACGGTCGGCCGGTGGATGCCCTGTCGCAACTGGTCGTTCGCGAGCAGGCGGAGGCGCGCGCGCGGCAGGTCTGCCGAAAGCTCAAAGAGGAGATCCCGCGCCATCAGTTCAAGGTTCCCATACAGGGAGCGGTCGGCGGCAACGTCGTCGCCCGGGAGACGGTGCCGGCGCTGAGGAAAGACGTTACCGCCAAGTGTTACGGCGGCGATATCTCGCGCAAACGCAAGCTCCTGGAGAAGCAGAAGGCGGGCAAGAAACGCATGCAGATCGGCGGCAATGTAGAGCTCCCACAGACCGCATTCCTGTCCGTGCTCAAGTCCGAGGAAGACTAAGACCGCGGCATCCGCTCCCTGATCAACTGCACACGTCCCACGCGACTCTGATAGTCCAGCGCGGAGAGCAGTACACGCCCGAGGAAACTCCGCGTGGGTGCGGGCGGATCGGGGAAGTCGAGATACACGTAATCGAGGTCCGCAAGCATCGGGCGGACTGCGGCATAGTCGCCGGCCGAAACGTCCGCCTGCGTTCCGGCGCGACCGATGACGTCACGCAGCCTCGAGACGAGCTCCGACAGGCGAACCCCTTCACGCTCAAGAACAGCGTCCACCGCGCCTGTGGTATCAGGCGGTCCGGCTTCGACACCTGCGGTGACCCGCGGGCGGGCCCGCGAGCTTCCCGATGTTCCGGTGGCGGCGAGCGGAACGTGCGCCGCCGGGGCCCCGTTCGGAAGGCCGAGATCCGGGGACAGGTCATAGACGCCGCCTTCAGGCAACCTGGAAATGGTGGAGCGCAGCTGCTCGGCGTAGGAGAGAAGTACCGTGTCGGAGCGGGCGGGTCGTCCGCCTTTTCCCTCGAGCCTCAGCAGGGGACGGGACACCGCCATCCCGAAAAATGGACTGGGATCGATGCGGGTCCGTCGTGCGAGGGACAGGGTCTGCATGGGGGCTCCGCGTGCGTGGGTGCGTTCGAGGTCGTAGGAGAAGTCCAATCCGGTGAAATACACCGCATCCGTGGTCAGGCGGGCTGCGAGGTGAACGCCGAGAACGCCGACGCTCCCGAGCGGTGGAACCTCGGGTGGGAGAAGACCGGAAACGGAGAGCCTCTCGAGGAGAGCGGTCGGCGCGAACCGGGAGCTTACGAAGGTCAGGCCCCCGGTTCCGTCCCGATGGAGGATCCCGGGATAGGCGGTGATGTCGCAGATGAGATGCGGTGTCCTCGCTGACGGGCCCGCGCCGGGAGCGCCGCCCGCGTCGGGCGGCGTCAGAAAGTCGCCGGCGTTTGCCTGCTGAGACTCGACTGCCAGTATAAAATCCGGCGTGATTCCGCGGGCGGCGAGCGGAGCGACAGCCGTGTCTACCGCGAGTATGCGCAGCTGCTCGCGTTCCGCACTGCCGTCCCGGGGCAGCTCGGCGACACAATCATCAAGTGACGGACCGGCGCCGGCGACGATGATCGGCAGACTCGACCGCAAGCTCTCGAGGGGCGTGCTCGCCGCCATGAGGGGCAGGTTCCGAAAGAGGTTTCGGATCCACAGCCGCCCCATCCGCATGCGAGTCATTGCGTTTTGCCAGAAGATGCGGATCTCATCGTCGAGTCGCCCCGCGAGGGACCGATACTCTCCCGCTTGCAGACCGAACCCCCCGGAGAGATTCAGCAGCCGCGTCCGCCGCGGCCGTCGACTGAGGGCGCGCTCGAGGATGCGGTCGAGATCGTCGGCAGAGGGTGCGCGTGCCCAGAGCAACCGGTCGTCCGTCGGCGCGGTCTCCGGCGGTAGGGTAGCAAGCACCGGATCGAGCTCAACCGCGAGAACCACCGCGTCCGGCGGACAAATGCCGAGCAGCTCATGAAGTCCGTAACCGAGAAGAGGGGAGGCGACGATGACCAGCGTTTGTGGCTGGATTTCTGCTGCGGTCGCCCGGCGGACGGCGCCGCCGCGCGGGTCATGCGCGGCGTAGAGGCGCCGGCCACGGTAGTGGACCTGGTATCCGTTCGAAGCCGCCTCGAGGCGCGGCTTCTCCTCGCTCATGAGCTACCGCGAACTATGCGGGAGAAGGCTCCGGCGAAGTCATCCTCGTAGTATTGGGGATCGAGAAGAGTGCGCTGAAGTTCCTCGGACTGGTACTGCTGAACAAGAAAGGGGTAGTAGGTGTCGAGGAAGGCAACCGAGTCCTCGCTCGCCTCACGCTCGTCATCGAGTTGCAGAACGACGAGGGCGTTGCGAAGAGTTACCGGCTCGGAAACCTCCTCCTGGTCCAACCCGAAGGCGGTAACGAAGAAGCTCTCGCGGAAGGCAGCACGTGAGAGCACGTCGGAGTCCTGAGAGTTCACCCTGCCGAAGATCGGAAGATTGCCGTAGTTGATCGGGAAATACCCCGTCTGATTAACCGACAACCCTTGAGCCGCAGCCGCATCAGCAAAACTCGACCCGCTCGCTGCCTCGCGGAAAGTTGTGGCCTGCTCGGCCATGTAATCTTCGATACGCCCGCGTTCAAAGGTGCTGAGATAGGAGCGCACGTCGGCAATCGCATCCTCGTTGTCGAGGTCGATAGGTTGTGCGGTCTGGTTCACCCGGTAGATGACCCACCCGTTTCGAGCGTCGATTACCGGACTCAAGTCGCCCTGCGGGAGCTCGAATACCTGCTCGAGTTGCTCCGTGTCTTCGACGTCGGGCTCGAGCTCGTAGAAGTATCGTCGGCCCATGTCTCCGCCCGTATCGGCGAACTGGTCGGCCGAATGAGCGCGGGCCATTTCCTCGAAGGTGCTCTCACGATTCGCAATCTGCTCTCGGATGCGCCCGGCCTCGGCTTCCTCGCCGGTTATCGTGATGACGGAGAGATCGATGCGCCGGAAGAGTTCCCGGTTGTCCCGGGCAAAGCCCAGGACTTCCTCACGGGGATAGTCCGTGTAGTCAAATGCGACGTAGCGAAAGCTGCGCTCCGGGCTTGCCATGTCCTGGACGAACTCGATTTCGCCCGGGCTGGTCTTCATCGCCTGCAGTTTGTCCGCGACGTAGCGCTGCTGGATCGCCTGCTCCCGCAGATAGGTGCGGAGGCTGAAGCGCTCCTGGCTCGAGGTCTGGCGATAGGCATCGCCGCTGAAGCTTCCGTTCTCCTGAAACTGCGGATGTTGCGCAATCTCTCGATCGACGCGCGATTCGGATACCACCAGCCCGCTTTGCTCCGCTTTCTGCATAACGGCGGTGTGAAAGAGCGCCTGGTTGAACGCCTGACGCCAGACCTGGCGCAGCTGAGTCTGCAGGTCGGAGTCTTGGCCCTGATCGCGAGCTCGCGCGGCGGCCTGCTGATACTGTCGAGCAAAATAGTTGCCGGGGGAGTAGACAATTTCCTCGCCGCGATAACTCCCGAATACCAGCCGGCGGGAACCGCCTGCGGTCTGGGTGATGAGCGGCGCGCCAACAAACGTCACCACGATGATGACGAGTACGATAACGCTGAACAGGTACAGAAACGGGCGGCGGGTCGAGATCTTCGTGCGAGGCTCTGAATCCCCGCCGCGCTTTTTCTTGTCTTCGGATGCCATGTAGGCGACCGTAGCACTACGGGGTGTGCGTGTCAATTGAGCGGAGCCTCTTGACAGTCTGGAGCGAACTTCCTATATTTGGGCCTCGAATCCCAACACGGGGGCGTGGCGAAGTTGGTTATCGCGCCGGCCTGTCAAGCCGGAGGTCGCG
>CAZVXU010000061.1:0-7188 GCA_964631585.1 uncultured Spirochaetaceae bacterium
ATGTCGATGCTTCCCATCTCGGAGACCCCCCGGGAGACGCCGAGCTCGAGCTCGGTCTGATCTGCCACGTCGACGCGGCATGTGAACACGCCGTCTTCGTGGTCGGGGGCGGCTCGCACCAGGCGGGCGCGGGCGGCCTCGAGGGCCTCTTCATCGAGGTCCCAAATGGTGATGACGGCCCCGGCGGCGACGAGCCGCCGCGCGGTTTCAAACCCGATGCCGCGGGCGCCGCCTGTAACGATCGCGGTGCGCCCGGATAGCCGCATCATTCGGCGGTCTCCGGGGTTCCCGCGGGCTCCCCGCTCTCCGCGGTCCGCGCGGCGAGTTTCTCGTGCGCTTCGGTCACCTTCCTGCGGTCCGTCTCCATACCGGCGGCCTCCGACTGCTGCTGAGCGGTTTCGAGGATCTCGTCAGCCTGGGAAAGGACCGAGCGACGTTCATCCTCGCCGGAGACATGGGAGACATGGTCGACGAGGTAGGCGCCGAAGGCGGTGAGGGCGGGAACGAGTGTCTGCGCGTACCCGTTTCGTTTCGCCACGTCCACGGCGCGGCGGAAGAAGGCTGCGGTGCCGCCGTCAATACCGGCGATGTCGGTGATCTCCGAGAGCAAGGCGCGCGCTGTATCGGGAAGCTCTGCCCCTGTGCGCTCGGCGTGCGCGAGGGCAAGGCCGACCGCAAGGGCGCTTCTGCCGTTCTCCACGTCGGACCCGGTGCGCTTTATCTCGAGGAAATGATCGCGGGCGTTTCGAAGCGCTTCTTCGTAGTCACCGAGCTCGGCATGCGCACAGGCTGCGTAGGGCAATACGAATCCCAGATATCCCTTCGCCCCGATGTTCTCGATGATCTCCCGCGCGGCGGTGAGCCAGGAGAGCGCCTCGCGGTGGGAGGCCTGCATGTAGTGATAGATGGCGAGGTTGATCTTCCCGTAGGCGACGGCGAGCTGCTCACCGATGTGCTCGGCAAGTTCGAGCGCCTGCCGGCCGTAGTCGAAGGCACTTTCGAAATCGCCGTTTCGCGCGGCTATCACCCCGAGGTTGCCGAGGGCGGCGGCGAGGCCGCTTCGGTATCCGATGTCCCGGTAGAGGCTCTCGATCTGGGTGAAGTAGTCACGGGCGGTTTCGGTGTTGCCGCGGTAGAGATGCAGCACCGCCATGTCGTAGAGGGGGAAGCTCTCAAGCCGACGGGCGTTCTGCGCATCGAATCGTTGCTTTGCATCTTCGAAGCATTGCATGGCGCTATCGTACTCGCCCTTGTCGCGATAGATAACGCCGAGGTAGTACATCGCCAGTGCAGTCGTGCGCTCAGGCGTCTCGGCCACGCCGGCGTCCCTACCGCCCGCCGCTGCGGCCGTTGCATCAGCGCCGGTCTCTGCGGTCGCAGTAGCCGCGCCTGCACCGGCGCCCCGCCCGGCGCGGGTGAGAGCGGTGACGCCGAGGTCGAACTCGCCCATGCTCCAGTAGGTGCGTCCGAGGTACAAAAGCGCATCCCGCTCGATTTCCGGTGCACGGATCTTTCGCGCAAGCGCCGCGGCCCGCTTGAGCGTCTCAACCGCGTCCTCGTAACTGCCGCGCTTCTGGTAGATCTCCCCCGTCTTGGCCAATACGCGCGCCTGCTGTCGGTGCAAGAAGAGCTCTCGCGAGACGGCGAGGCCGTGTCCGAGGTGGGCAAGCGCCTCTTCCCATTTCCCGCCTACGTCGAGGATTTCGCCGAGGCGGTAGCAGATGTCGATCTCCTCGTGGGGGTCGGCGATTTCGAGGAGCTGGCTGTAGAACTCGATCGCCTTCTCGTTCTTGTAGTTGGATGCGGCGAACTCGCCGGCCTTCCTGAGGTAGTACCGCGACTTTCCGATGACTTCAGCGCGGCTGAAGTGATAGGCGAGGTCGGCGGAGCGGGTGTTATCACCGGCAAAGCGCTGCTCGCCGACGTAGGCGGCGACGGTATGCAGCCGCTTCACCCGGTCGCGCGATTGCATCTGATAGGAAGCATCACGCAGAAGGCTGCTGTGGAACTCGTACTCGCCGTCCTCGCGGCGATACCACAGCCGCTGTCGCGCGCCGCGCTCGAGAAGCTCATCGAGCTCGCCCTCGGAGCGTGTGATATCGCTCTCGAGGCTTCGAAGCAGCAGCCGAACCACCGGCACGGGAAAGCGCGTTCCCACCACGCTCGCCGCCTGGGTTACTTCCCGGAGCTCTCCGGAGAGGCGGTCGAGCCGTGCGAGCAGCACGCCGTTGAGGTCGGTCGGCACCTCGTCGATCTCGGTGCCGAGCACATAGCCCTCGGCATCGGCGCGTACGAGATGATTTTCCGAGAGATAGCTTACAACCTGGTCGAAGTAGAAGGGGTTGCCGCCGGTTTTGTCGAAAATCGTGTCGACAAGGGAATCGCTTGCGCTCCCGCCGAGGCGCCGGGAGAGAAGATCCGCCGTTTCATCACGCGCCAGCGGCGAGAGGGTGAAGGAGGTCACCCCATGTGGGCTCTGCACGTCGAGGTCGGGATACTCCTCGTCTACCGGGCGCGCGGCAGCGAATAGAGCAAAGGGGAGATCGTCGACGATGCGGGCGAGGAAGTCTATGGACGCCGGTGTGTCGGCGTCTACGGCATCTATACCGTCTATCACGCACACGACGGGCGAGAGAAAGGCATGCGCGCGGATGAGCTCGCCGAGCACGTAGACCGAGTTGTCGAAGCGGGCCTGCGGATCGAGTTCTTCATAGAGTGAATCCTGCCAGCGAATGCCGAGTATCGCCCCGAGCACTGAGAGGTTTCGCCTGAGCATAGCGGCGCTATCGCGGGGAGCGTCGCCGTAGCGATCGGCGGGGACGGCCTCGAGTTCGGCCAGAAATGAGTTCATGCCCGACTCGAAGGCGCTGCGGCGCGCCTCTTCACCCCGCGGCAGCTCAAAGCGCAGTGTGAGAAACCGAATAAAGGGATTGAAGCTCTTTCTCAACACCGCGTCCACCTCGAGGGAGATCACACGGACCGCGGGGGACGCCGTCTGCAACGCCTCGTGGATGAGGCGCGACTTTCCGAGCCCGGCCTCGCCATAGATGTAGGTGATGCCGCCCGGGTTCCCATCACCCAGACCCTCTACCACGGAGGTGAGGTGTGAAAGTGGCTCATCACGGCCGACGAACGGACCCTCGAAGGGTTGCTCGGCGCGGTGGGTCGGAGCACCGACCCGACAGATCTGCATCGGCTCGTCAAAGCCCTTTATCTCCTCATTCCCGAGGCGCTCGAGGGCGTACTGCGTGCTGATGCGGTTGGCGGTCTCCCCGGCAACGAGTACCTCACCGTGGGAGGCGCGCTGCATGAGGCGCGCGGCGAGGTTGACGGTGGCACCAAGTACCGTGTAGGTGCTGCGTCGCTCCGATCCTACGAGCCCCGCGTATACCGTTCCGGCGGCGACGCCGGCTCTGGCCTGATTCTCGAGGCGACGGGTGAGGGCGCTTGCAAAGTCGATACCGCGCTGCACGTCCTGCTCATGTGCCGTCGGCGCGCCGAAGACGATGAGCGCGACGTGGCCCTTGTCGCCATAGTCGAGGAGGTTAAAGTAGCCGCCGAACTCCTCGGAAAGCTCGAGAATCTCGGTTGCCGCCTCGTCAAGACGCTCGACCTCGTTGACATCGTCGAGGGAGACGAATACCGCGGTGACCTGGCGAAACTCACCACGGCCGCTGTAGGATACGACGCTGGGCGGGAAAAAGGCCTGAGTTGCCTCTGCGTCGGGCTCGAGGGCATCGGGGACATCATCCGGCGGAGCGATAGTGTCGGTATCGAGGCCGTCGAGGAAAAAGACGCCACCGTGACCGCGGGTGGAGATCGGAGCGTTTGTCGAGGTCGCAGCCTCGACCGAGTCGGGGTCGAGGACGATTTCGCGCACATCTGCAGCCTCCAGGCTCTCGACCGCCTTTCGGATGGCGCTGCCGCGTACGTAGAAGGCGTTCCGCCGGCCGGCCTCGGTGACCCCCCACTCGCCGATACCCGAGCCGATGCCCATGCGCGCCGCAATGCGGTATCGACCGTAGGAGGTCTCCACACGCCGGTTCGACTCGAGGAAGTCGGTGATCTCCTGGGCTGCTGCCGCGGCCTGCACGGCAACCGACGCCGGCTCACCGGGGAAGACGGCGGTGAAGGCATCTCCGGCAAAGGAGGCTACATGCCCCCCTCGGGCGTAGATGCGGCGCACAGGGGTGTCGAAGAGCCTGTTTATGACGTCGGAGAGTATCTCCGCGCCCTCGGTTCCCTGCTCCATCAGATCCTCGGTCATGTAGGTAAAGCCGGAGAGATCCATGATGAGGCAGGTCGCCGGCCGTCGGTCGCGGTTCTTGCCCTGGCTATAGCCTCTGAGAATCGGATCGGGAACCAGTCGCTGGGTAATACTCAGCCTCCTTCGAGCCGCTCGAGCTCGCTGCGCAGGACCTCCCGGTACTCAGGCACGGCGCCGGCATACCGCACGATGGCGCGAAGATATCCCGCCGGCGCGCCGGTATCGATGCGCTCACCGCGAACCCGGGAGAACACCACCTGTCCATCGGCCATGAGGGCCTTGAGCGCGCCGACGTGGTAGTACTCGCCGGTCTCGCCCGCGGCCAGGTGCTCGTCCCATCCTTTATGAAGGTAATCAAAAAACTCCGGTGTATACAAATAGCGGCCGATGGAGGCCTCACGGCTCGGCTCCGTCCCCGCCTCCGGTTTCTCCACGATATCGCTCACGTGTAGACCGTCCGCGGCGAGGCCAAGCACGCCGTAGCGGTGGAGCTCCGACGGGTCGTGAAGGGTCGCAAGCACCGAGGCGCCGGTCTCCCGCCAGCGTTCGATGAGCTGCGCGGCAAGCGGCGGCTCGCCGAAGTGCAGATCATCGGGGTAGGCAACCACCACCGGCTCCCCGGCCGCGAAATCCCGTGCGGCAAGCAGGGCGTGCCCTGTGCCCCGCATCTCGGTCTGCCGTACGAAGGTGATCGCCGCAGCGGGCGCTCTGATCTTCTCGAGCTTCGCCGTGGCGCCCTCGCGCTCGAAGACCGACTCGAGTTCCACCTCGCGGTCGAAATAGTCCTCGAGGGCGCGCTTTCGGCGTGAGGTAATGATGAGGATCCTGGTTATACCTGAGGCAATGAACTCCCGCACGATGAAATCGATCGACGGGGTGTCGATGAGCGGGAGCATTTCCTTGGGAACCGTCTTTGTGACGGGAAGGAACCGGGTGCCGTAGCCTGCTGCAACGATGACGCCTTTCATGGTGGGTGGCAGTATAGTATCTCCGTGAGGTATCGAGAACCGTGTTGGTGTACACGGTCCTATATACCTCCCCCCGCGTTGACGTCCGCCCGGCGGCGGGATACATTCCGACTCACATGATGGAAACACAAAACGCTCCGCCGAGGCCCGCGACCGGTCTGCGGCCGCGCCGGCCCGCCCGAATCCGCCTCCTGACCACGCTTCTCATACTTGCCGCCGCGCTCTTCGGTCTGGTGCAATGTAGCGCCCGACAGGACATCACCCTATCCGTCGACGGGAGCGGGACGGCCGACATCGATATCGGGCTCGATGAGGTATTCATCCGCTATCTGCGCGATCTCTCGGGCAGTGTCGGCGGTGATGAGAATGATCTTCGCATCTTCGACGTGGACGAGATCCGCCGCAGACTCTCAGAGCGTCCCGGCATAGAGCTCACGAGCATCGGGCGTGCGGGGCCGGGGCTGTTGAGTCTCTCGGTGAACTTCGACGACGTGAGCGCGCTGCTTTCGGAGGAGAACACGGACTTTCTCGAGCTCGAACGCTCGGGCGGCCGGAGTCGGCTCGAGGTCCTCGTAAGCCGCGACGCGGTGGAGGAGGCGCTTTCCTATTCGCCGCTCGAGGGCTCGGCGGTGACGCAGATGCTCCTGCCGCCGGCGGAGATGGGGACGGAGGAGTACACGGAGTACCTCGTGTGGGCGCTCGAGGAGTATGAGGAGTCGGAGGCGCTGCGACGGAAGATCGCCGAATCCTCGATCGAGCTCCGCGTTCGAGTCAACGGAGAAATCATCTCCCAGACAGGCGGGGTGCGGAGCGGAAACACCGTCACCTTCGAGGTGCCCCTGGTGGAGCTCCTGACCCTCTCGAGCCCCCGGAGCTACAGCGTCGAGTTTCGTTGACACGCCGTTCGCGACGTGCCTATAGTGAGACGGATCATGGAGTCTCACTACGTCGCTGATGCTGACTCGGTCTATAAGATCCTTTCCTACGAGCGCCTCGTCGTCATAGACGTTCGCCCCCAGGATGCATACGACCAGGGTCACATCCCCGGCGCCGTCAACATTCCCCCCGCACGCCTCGAGGAGGACCGCCAGCTGCGAAGCGGCGCGGTAGTCCACAGACTTCTCGGGCCCGCCGAGCGCGCCGAGCAGGTCTTCCAACAGGCGGGCGTCGATGATGACAGCAAAATCGTGCTCTACGATGAGGGCGGCTCGCCGGAGGCCGCACGCCTGTGGTGGATACTCGACTACCTCGGCCATTCCAATATCCAGATCCTCGACGGCGGGCTGGAAGCCTGGCGACAGGACGTAGGGGAGATTTCCACACGACAGCCGCACCGCCACGAGGGCTCGTGGCATCCGCATGCGCAGGAATTCCGCCATGCCGACTTCGTCCATCTCATAACCAGTATTCGCTCCGGCTCGGTGACCCTGTGCAACTCACTCCCCTATGACGAGTATGCCGCGGGCGCCATCCCGGGAAGCGAGAGCGTGCCCTATACCGAGACGTTCACCTGGGGCCGCTTCCCCTCGCTCAAGAGCGCGAAGGAACTCGTCGAGCTCTTCCGTGAGCGGAACGTGCGGCCGGAGAAAGAGGTCGTGTTCTACTGTGATGAAGGCTACTCGGCGGCGCAGGATTACTTTGCCGCCCGCGTGGCCGGCTTTCAGCGCGTGCGGGTCTACGACGGCTCCATAGAGGACTGGACCGGCCGCGGGGGAGACCTGCTCCCCTACGGCGGTGCAGACCTTCAGCTGTAGCCGCGGCGCGCCCGCCCGCCTATGCGACGCCGGCCACGTTGGCCTTGTGCGCCTCGTCGATACGGTCGAGCTCTTCCTTTGTCAGCTCGAAATCTCCCGCGCCGGCGTTCGACTGCGCCTGGGAGGGGTTCTTTGCGCCCACGAGCGCGCTCGTGATGCCGGGTTGCTGGGTGGTCCAGTTGATGGCCACCTGGGCAAC
>CAZVXU010000061.1:7288-13773 GCA_964631585.1 uncultured Spirochaetaceae bacterium
GCGCGCTCGTGATGCCGGGTTGCTGGGTGGTCCAGTTGATGGCCACCTGGGCAACTGCGACGCCGCGGTCATCGGCGATCTCGCGCAGGACGTCGAGCATCGAGTGAATCTTTCCCCACACGGGCTCCTTGAACCAGGGGTAGAACTTGTGGCGATTGTCGCCTTCCTCGAACTCGGGAATCTCGCGGAACTTGCCGGTGAGGATTCCGCCGGCGAGCGTGCCGTAGTTGACGATCCCGATGTTGTTGTCGATGCAGTACTGCATCACCTTGCCCTCGATGTCGCGTTTGAGCAGGGAGTAGTGGGGCTGCAGGCTCACGATGTCCCCGTACCGGCGGATCTCATCCATCTGAGCGATGTTGAAGTTCGACACACCGAGATAGCGGAACTTGCCCGCCTGCTGCGCCTTGTTGAGCTCGGTCATCGTCTCGTCCATGGGCGTCTTCGGGTCCGGCCAATGGATCTGGTAGAGGTCGATGGCATCGACGCCGAGCCGCCGCAGGGAGTCGTCGACTTCCTGCCGCACCGAATCGGCCTTGAGGTTCCTGACGAAGTCGTCCGCGGTGCGGATGATGCCCACCTTGGTACCGATGGTAACCTCATCGTGGCGGCCTTTAATGGCCCGCCCCACCACTTCCTCCGCGTGCCCTGCACCGTAGGCCGGCGCTGTGTCGATGAAGGTGATCCCTGCGTCGATGCCCGCCTGCAGGGCCCGAATCGACTCGTTATCGTCCACTTCGCCCCAGAAGTCGTTTCCGAGGGCCCAGGTGCCCATGCCGACTGTCGAGACGCGCAAATCCGATGTTCCGAGTTGTCTGTATTGCATACGTCCAAGATACCAAGAGGGCGGCGGCGTGCCAAACGGTGGCGGGCCGTGCGATCCGGTCGTCGCGGCCCCGCGCGGCGGGTGCGGGCTGGCCGGGCGCCCGCGTGCGAGCACGGCCGGCCGCGGCGTGCTACTTCAAATTCAGATTGAACACCCCGTCCCAGTTGGCCGGCGGCGCCTTCTTCTGGAACTCCTTGCAGCGCTTGGCGAAGAACGTCGCCGGTCCGTCGTCGGGGCGGGCCGCAAGCGTCTGCTCGAAGTTCTTATGCGCTCTCTCCCACTCTCGTTGCTCGAAGAGAGTAAGCCCCTCCTCGAAGGCGTCGAGAGCTTGTTTCGTAGCGCCGTCGGCCTGCGCGCGCTCGTCGACGAGCTCAAAGAGCCGCACCGGTTTGCTGATGCCGACCACCCGCACGCGGTCGAGGCGGCGGAAGATGAAATCATCCCCCGCCTCGTTTCGGGTGGTCTCGCTCACGAGGATCCAGGTGCCGTACTGCTTGTTCACGCCCTCAAGGCGGGCGGCGAGGTTTACCGAGTTGCCCATCATCGTGTAGTCCATCTTCTGCGCGGTGCCCATGTTTCCGACGACCATCTCGCCGGTGTTGATGCCGATGCGCGTGTGGAGCGGGTTGGGGCTGAGGTTCGCTTCGGTGATGTGCTCGTTGAGGATGCGCTCCATCTTCTTCATGCGGACGGCGCTCAGGCAGGCGCGGGCCGCGTGGTCGTTGAACTCCACCGGCGCGCCGAAGAAGGAGATGATGGCGTCGCCCTCGTACTTATCGATGGTGCCGCGCTGGTCGAGGATGATGTTACTCATCTCGGTGAGATAGCTGTTGAGCAGCTTTACAAGATCGGTCGGGTCGAGGTTTTCAGAGATCGTCGAGAATCCCTTCACGTCGGTGAAGAATGCCGTGAGGTACTTCTTTTCCCCGCCGAGACTCAGTTTCGAGGGATCCGAGAGCAGATCGTTTATGACGTCTGTGGAGAGGTAGTGAGAGAACGCGTTTCGGATGTAGCTTCGCTCCTGCGCGGTCTGGAGGAACTTGACGGCGGTGATGACGAGGAAGGTGAAAAAGATCGACAGCGCCGGGGTGAGAAGCGGGAAGTAGACGCCCGTTAGGGTGAAATACAGCCCTCCGGCTGCAAGAAACACCGCCGCGGAGACCGCGCCCACGAGGATGGAGGGAAGCGGGGCGAGGTTCTTGATGAGCGCGGCGACGAGGAGCGAAAGCACTGCGGCGGCCACGATCGAATACCACAGCGGATGCGCGTCGAGGAAGTTGTTCTCGAGGATCATGTTCGCCACCGAGGCGTGGGTGCCGACGTTTGCGTAGCGCTCGGAGAAGGGCGTGACGCCGATATCGACCGTGCCCGTCGCGGTGAGACCGATGAACACCATCGAATCGGTGATCGTCTCGCTCAGCCTCTCGCGCGTCTCGGTGATGCGGTCGTAAACATCGACGGTACTCGCAAAGTTTGCCGGGACCTCCTCCACGAGGGCCTCGTAATCGGCGCGGAGGTCTTCGGGGATTTCCTGTTGATCGAGGACGCGCTCGAGGTCGGCAATGATGGCGTTCTCGGCATTGCCGTTGAGAAAGTCGCCCACCGCGTCGAAGAAGGCGGCGCGCACCTGAACGTACTCGTCCATCTGCCCCGGGTCGCCTCCGGCAAGGACATCCTCTTTGATGCTCTCGGCGTAATCGTATGCCTGCAGCGGATCGAAGTCCCCATCGTAATAATTGAGATAGCCCGCGTCGGCCATCACACGCATGTTGTCGATGAGTCGCTGCTCGAGTTCCTCGTGGATGACGAGGCGATAGTAGGACTCGTGGCGGTAGGTCTCGTCGAAATCGCCGGACGGCCAATGCACGAGCACCTTTCCGGTTTCGGTGAGCGGGATCGTGATGTCGGTGACCGTGCCGTCGGGTAGCTCGGCCTCCTGGAGGACGACCCGATTGGGCGTGGTGACAACCCGGGGGTCACCGAGCACGTCGAGCGCCGGTGAGAGGGCGAGCTGAGGATAGTAGGCACCCTCGTGCTCGAAGAGCAGGTTAACCCGGCGGCGCACACCGTCGGGGTCGACCTCGACGTTTACGAAGCCCGCGCCCGCCGCGTGTTCCGCGATCGGGAGGATCGTGGGGCGGATGCCCCCGGCCCGCTCGAAGGTTTCCCCTGAGGTGCGATCCTCGGCGACATCCAGGGCAAAGTTCTCCCTCGTATACTCCTCGGTACGCTCGCGCACGACGGGGTCCGGCGAGCCGAGCATGTTTACGGTGAAGTAGGCGCGGCCGTTGAGATGGGCGGCGTTTCCCATGAACTCGTCGTTGTTGCGCGCAATGTCACGCACCCGATCGAGGAGCAGGTTGCGACTTTCCCGGGTCAGGGAGGTGAGGTCCTGGACGAACTCCTCCGCATCCTCTAACTCGATCTGGCCCTGTGCAAGGGCGGTAAAGAGGTCGGTGATGTTCCGGCGGATCTGGGAGAACTCCTGATCGACGAGCTGCGGGATTTCCTGATTAAGGACCGATTGGTTCACGCCGAGGGGACTCTCCTCGACGTACTCGATATCCAACGACACCGTCCGTGCTTCGAATTCCCGCAGCAGGATGAGCCCGCGTGCCACGATGTCGCGGCTCCACGGCCACACACCGATGTTGACGATCGCCTCGTCGCCGATGTTCAGCAGGAGAATCTTCTCGTTCTCCTCGATCGGTTCTTTTATGTGGAGAAGCGTGTCGTAGACGCGGTTCTCGGCGGACTCGAGAAACGGCGCGAAGTGCATCGCGGAAAACGCGGCCGCCACCAGCAGGGGCACCAGCACGTACAGGATTACCGGCTTTTTCATGCACCTCATTATAGTGAAAATTGATAGGATGTCACGCATGCATGAGTGCCGCGGTCGGATACTCGACAAATTGACCACGGAATTTCGTTGTAAACTCCTCGGGTAACGCCTACACTTTAAGCGCTCACGGTCGTGGTTGCCTGTTTTTACCGTTGCGGCGAAGCCGCGACAGTGTTACATTTCGACGTATGGAAAGCTGACTTTCTGAGTCTGCTTTTGTAGCGTGCTGAAGGGGGAGAAAGTATGAAAACCGGACTCTGGATTTGCGTGGTATTTCTGCTTGCCGGCGGCCTTGCCGTTGGGCAGTCAAACGATGTCATAGACGACATCCTGGCGCAGGAAGAGGCCACCTTCGGGCAGGCCGCCTACATCGCGTTCCTCGCCGCAGGCGCGGCACCCGAGGACGCGACCGTCGAGGAAGTCTACCAGGACATTTCCTGGACCGAGTGGAACCTCGAGCAAAAGGCGATGGACGATCCCGTCACGACCGGTGAGTTCTCCTACCTTCTCATGGAGAATCTCGGCATCGAGGGCGGTCTCATGTACCGGATGATCCCCGGGCCGCGTTATGCCGCGCGCGAGCTCGACTACCTCGATTTCTTCATCCGCCGCGCCTCGCCCTACCGCGGCATCAGCGGGCAGGAGATGCTCCACGTGGTAGGCCAGGCGCTCGCATACATCGAGGAGGAGGCCTGATGACGATGCGTTCCCGGTTTCTGCTCACAACCCTTGTGATGATTGTGCTTGCGACCGCCCCGGCGGTTGCACTTGATTTCGGCGGCACCCTCGGCAATACCACCGAGGCGTCGCTTCCCTTCGACCAGGACCACAGTTTCGGGCAGGGGAACCGCCTTTCGCTCTTCGTGCGCCACTCCTTCTCCGAGGAACTGGAGGTTGTTGCGCGGGGGCGCTACGAGTACCGCCTCGATACGGTGTTTGCCGACGAGACCGATACCGAGGTCGACTGGTGGCAGGGTGACCTCGACGCGCTCTACGCCCGCGCACGCCTGCCCGTCGACGACGGAAGCGGCGCGCTCGTCGACCTTCAGGCCGGCCGATTCCGGCTGCGGGAGTTCTCAGGCGCCCTTCTCTCGGAGCGCGCCGACGGGCTGCGGGCAACCTTCCAGACCGGTGACGGAGACGTCACGCTCGGAGCGGGTTACACCGGCTTTCTCATGAAGGAGAGCTCGGGGCTTCTCATCTCCGGTGCCGATGTCTCCGATGACGCCGATGACGATGAGTTCCTCGCGCCGCCGCGGCTTCTCGGGCTCATCGCCTTCTCGCTTCCCGAGATCGTTGGCCGGCAGAACTTCGACGTGAGCTTCGTCGCCCAGGGCGATTTGCGCGATGAGGACGACCTCCCCGATGGACAGGGCCTCGTGCACACCGCATACCTCGGCGCGGGCGTCAGCGGTCCGATAGTACCGATGCTCTTCTACGACCTCTACGGTTACTTCGGCGGCGGCAAGACGCTGACCGACCTCGGCGGCTTCTACACCTACAAGCCGATTCAGTCCTACATGGTTGGTGCCAACCTGCAGTACTTCATGCCGGAGGTTCAGCAGTCGGTGGTGTCGCTCGGGTATCTGTATTCGAGCGGGGATAAGGATCATGGAGGCTTCTACGAGGGGAACACCGACGGTGCTTCGAAGATGTTCGTCGGGCTTACTTCGCCGGCGTTCGGCGCGGTGTTCTCGCCGAAGCTCGGAAACCTTATGGTTACGGACCTCAGCTACTCGGTGAAGCCGTTTGCGGGGCAGGGCAGCCGGGTGCTCGAGGAGTTCCAGACCGAGCTCTCGACGCTCGCGTTCTTCCGACCCACCTCCGGCGTCATTTCGGAGCCGGGGATCAACCCGAGCTCCGACGATCTGTACCTTGGCACCGAGGTGGATCTGGCGCTCAACTTCCGGCCGTTCTCCGACCTCGGGTTTTCGCTCGTAAACGGAGTGTTTTTTGCAAACAACGGAAGCAGCGACAGCGCCCTACTCGAAGATGCGGTAAGCAGCGAGTACTCGGCGAGGTTCATTGCGACGTTCAGTTTCTAAGGGCCGACGGCTGAAATCGGCCGTGCGGTGCGATACAATGATGTTATGGAGGGTAAGGTGTTGAGGCGAACGCTTCTGATAACGATAGCATTACTGCTCGTCGGTTCCGCCGCCTTCGCGCAGGTTCGCGCGACGGTGGAAAGTGCCAGTGGAAAGGTGGAAGTTCGTGCGCAGGGGGGCGCCTGGCAGGCTGCTTCCGAGGGAGAACAGATCGCCCGCGGAAGCACCATCTCGACGGGCTTCAACTCCCGCGCGACCCTGCAGCTCGCCGACGCCGTCCTCGAGGTCGAGCCGCTGACCCGCATGACCCTCGAAGACCTCGTCGAGACGACCGACAGTGTGTCGACCGACGTCTTCGTCCGCGTCGGCCGCACCCGCGCCAACGTGCAGTCAGCGGAGGGCGTTCGAAGCGATTTCCGAATGCGAAGCCCGATCACGACGGCATCCGTACGCGGCACGCAGTTCTCCTTCGACACCAAGGCCACTGCAGTAACCGAAGGCAGCGTCACCGTGGCCAACTTCCTCGGCCGCACCCACAGCGTGCCCCAGGGCGGCAGCGCCAGTATTGAGGAGTTCGGCTCGATCGAAAGCGTGCGCGAGACCTTCCTCGGCAACTCCACCGTGGACACGACGCCGGGGCAAGACGATGACGCAGGCGGTGGCGGACAGCCGCGGGCAAAGAACGCGATCGTTGTGATTACGATCAACTGGGATTAGGGGGCAAGCATGGACCGAAGTACTGCTCGTAAAGCGTTCACGGTACTCATGCTCG
>CAZVXU010000062.1:0-7523 GCA_964631585.1 uncultured Spirochaetaceae bacterium
AGGAGGAGCGTATGACAACGTTTCGAAAACTCCTTGCCTTGAGCATGGTGTTGGTCCTGAGCGCATTCGTGGTATGGGCCGGCGGTCAGGAAGAAGCTTCCGGCGGCGCGGAGCCGGCGGCGGAAGAAGAGGAGATGGAGGGGTTCGACTGGAGGCGCTACGAAGGGGATGAGATCCACTTCCTGGCGAACAACAATCCTGTGGGCCAGCTCATCGACAAGTATGCGGACGAGTTCACGGAGCTCACCGGCATCGAAGTGACGGTCAGTCTCTTCAGCGAGCAGCAGTATCGCCAGCGGCGGCAGACCATCTTCCAGGCCGGAAGCGACGAGATTGATGTCTACATGACGCTTGTCTCCCGCCAGGGAATGCTCTTCGAGCGCGCCGGCTGGTACGAGCCCCTCATGCCGTTCGTGAACAACGAAAACGTCACGTCTCCGGACTACGACTTCGGCGATTTCGGTGACGGCGTAATAGATTCGAAGACGGTCAACGGCATCCTCACGGGTATTCCTGTGAACATCGAAGGCCCGTTGCTCTACTACCGTACCGACATCTTCGAGGAATGCGGCCTCGATCAGCCCTCGAGTCTCGAGGGTCTGGAGGATATGGCTGCGGATCTGGCGGAGTGCCGACCGGACATGATTCCGTGGGCCAGCCGCGGTCTTGCTCCCGCGCTTCCCTATACCTTCAGCAACTTCCTGCATAACTTCGGCGGCGAGTACCAGGGACCCGACGGCATGTCGAATCTCTCGAGCCCCGAGGGCATCGCAGCGATCGACCTCTACGCGAAGCTGATGCGGGAGTACGGCCCCGACGGTGGTATCAACTACTCCTACCCGCAGCTCACCGCGGTGAACACCAACGGCCAGGCGGCGATGGTATTCGAGTCCAGTAACGAGTTCGGTAAGGTCATGGAGACCGCGGCGCGCCTCGACGACACCGACGTCATGGTTCTGCCCGCGGGGCCGGCAGGCAGCACGCCGGTGGTGATCGGATGGTCGCTGGCCATGTCGCCGTTCTCCTCCAAGCAGAACCAGGCATGGTACTTCCTCCAGTGGGCAACCAGCAGGGAGATGCAGGTCAAGCTTGCACTCGACGGCCTCGCGCCACCGCGCGATTCGGTGTGGGACTCAGAAGAGTTCCAGGACTGGCTTGCTGAGGCCGAAGTCCGCCAGCAGTGGGCGGATGGGCTCTCAGGCCTTGCGGCCGACGGAAGCTCGGTTCTTGCGCCCCAGATCGTCCTGCAGCCTGAAGCACGGGAGATCATCGGAAACGCGGTCGGCTCCGTCATTCTCGGGGAGGCCACGGCCGAAGAGGCCGCTCAGTCGGCAGACGAGCAGATCAACAGGCTCATCGAAAGAGAGCAATAGGCGATTTGTCGCATATTCGGTCGGCTGATCGAATGAAACGATCTTGATAGTATGAGCCCGGCAGGCAGGTGCTCCAAGCGCCGGCCCACCCGGGCTCATCTTTGAGGTACGGAATGAGCGCTCCCACAAACATTGCCGGCAGGAGCAGGAACCCGTTTGTGCGATTCTTCACATCGCCGTTCGTCTGGCTCATCGCCCCCGCCGCCACTTTTCTCGTTCTCATGATCGCGTTCCCGCTGGGGTATGTGCTTTTCATGAGTACGCAGGACTACCTGATCGGTCTGCAGGGGAGACCGGTCGGGCTGCAGAATTATGTGGACATGCTTCAGGACCGGGTCTTCTGGATCGGTCTGCGAGTGACCTTCTCCCTCTACTTTATGTCGCTGATCGCCCAGCTCCTCATCGGCCTGTGGGTCGCAATGATGCTGAACCGCGCCTTCGTGGGCGCTCGGGGGCTGCGCACGATCCTGCTTTCGCCATTGGCAATGCCGCCGGTTGCGGTCGGCATGATGTGGCTCATTTTGCTCGATCCCGCATTCGGACCGGTGGAGTATTTTCTCGAGCTGCTCGGCCTGCCGGAGATGCTGTTCCTCGCATCGCCGGCGCAGGTTGTGCCGACGCTTGCAGCCATCGATACCTGGCAGTATACGCCACTCATCGTGATCATCCTGCTCGGCGGGCTTCAGTCCCTTCCCGAGGATCCCTACCAGGCTGCGATCATAGACGGCGCCACGGCGGTGCAGCGGTTCTTCCGCATCACGCTTCCGCTGCTGCGACCGGCCATCGTGACCGCGGCGGTGCTGCGCAGTATCGATCTCCTACGGTTCTTCGACACGATCTATATCACCACGCAGGGTGGTCCGGGGAATGCCTCGACGACGCTCAACATCTACGCATACAAATCCGGCTTCGTATTCTTTCACATGGGTTATGCCAGCGCGCTCATGATCGCCCTGTTTCTCATCGTTCTGGTGATCGTCTTGCTGCTCTCACGGTTGAGGAGGATGGGTCAATGAGCATCGTATCGGGTAAACGCAGCAGGAAGCTGGCCTTTTTGGCCAATTCCGGAATTGCGCTCCAGTATATCGTCATCGCGCTGATCATACTGTTGCCGGTGGTCTGGATGGTGACGTCGAGTTTCAAGCCCTCAGCCGAGGTGACGAGATACCCGCCGCAGCTGTTCTTCGAGCCGATCTTCGATAACTACGTCCGGCTCTTCGATGCCCTTCCCTATGCGCTGTACACAATGAACAGCGTCATCGTTGCAGGAGGCTCCACCGTATTCGGGCTGCTTCTGGCTGTGCCGGCGGCCTTCGCGGTGTCATGGTACAAGACGAACTGGCCGGCTTCGGTGTCTCTCATGGCACGCATGGCGCCGGGGGGTCTATATCTTCTTCCGTGGTACATCATTTTCAACGGCATGGGCCTGCAGGGAAGCTACATTGCGCTGATCCTCACGCACACGGTCATCACGATGCCGATTACGCTATGGATCATGTCCTCCTTCTTCGACGGGATACCGCGGGACGTGCTCGAGTGCGGGCTCGTTGACGGCATGACCCTCATCGGTGTGATCAGGCGCATCGCCATTCCGCTCGCCGCGCCGGGTATGGTGGTTTCGGTCATCCTCACCTTCATCCTGTCGTGGAACTACTTTCTGTTCGCGCTGGTGCTCTCGGACATCGGAACGACGCCACTTACGGTGGCCGCGTTCCGTTTCGTCGGCGAAGGCGTGACCGACTGGGGCATGTTGATGGCGGCGGCCACAGTGCTCGCACTTCCGCCCCTGGTGCTTGCGTTCCTCGTACAGCGGTGGCTCGTGCACGGGCTGACATTCGGAGCGGTGAAGGGCTAAGCGGGCCCAGTAACGGAGGTTCTATGAGATTTGCAGACAAACGGATTATCGTCACCGGTTCCGGCCGGGGCATCGGCAAGGCGATTGCGCGCCGGTTCGCCGAGGAGGGTGCGGCGGTCGCAATATGCGACATAGACCGCGAGACCGCGGAGGCGACGGCCGCCGAAATCAACGATACCGGCGGCACTGCCCTGGCAATCGAGCTCGACGTGCGCTCGAGCGAAAGTGTGCGGGGGATGCTGGACGCGGTTGTGGCCGAATGGGGCCGCGTCGACGTTCTGGTAAACAACGCCGGCATTACCATCGCCAAGCCGGTGGTCGAGTTTACCGAAGAGGAATGGGAACGCACCCTCGATATAAACCTCAAGGGGGTGTTTCGTTGTTCTCAGCTTGCCGCTGTGCAGATGATCACGCAGGGCGGGGGAAAGATCATCAACCTCTCTTCGGAATCGGGAAAGACCGCCAAGCCGAACTTCACCATCTACGCGGCTTCGAAATTCGGCGTGGTGGGGTTCACGCAGGGGCTGGCGCAGGAACTCGCACCGCACGGCATCACCGTGAATGCGGTGTGCCCCGGAATCGTGCACACGCCCATGTGGGAGGAACTCGATCGTGTGCTTGCGAAGCGCATGGGCAAGAAAGAGGGCGAGATACTCGCCACGCGTAAGGAACAGATTCCGCTCGGGCGACTCGAGCAGCCCGAGGACGTGGCCGGTGTGGTCGCCTTTCTTGCTTCCGAGGATGCGAATTACATGACCGGCCAGTCCGTCAATGTTACCGGCGGACGAGAGTTTCACTAACTCGCCCGCGGCCGGCGCGACGCCCGCCGCCGACGCGATGAAGCATGCGCAGAGGAGAGGCAAATGAGGCTGATACCAAGTGGCCAGATAGTCAGAGAGGCAGCGCAAGAGGGATACGCCGTTGCCGCGATCAACTGCCAGGGCGGAAACTACGACATCGTGCGGGCGGTCCTCGAGACTGCGGATGAGGAACGTGCGCCCGTCATTCTCATGGCCTACGAGAAGAACACCGAATACTACGGGCTCGGCTGGCTTCCGACGCTTGTCTCCGCCCTCGGGCCACGGTACTCGATACCGGTGGGCGTCCACCTCGACCACGGGCAGAACATCGAAGCGGTGGAGGAAGCGGTCGACCTCGGCTACACAAGCGTGATGATAGACTACTCTACGAAGCCCCTGGAGGAGAACATCAAGGCCACGAGCCGCGTGATCGCTGCCGCCCGAAACCGGGGAGTATCCGTGGAGGCCGAGCTCGGGGAGTTGCAGCGGAACCAGGGCGCCGGCGCGGGTGCCGCGAGCGGCTCGGCGGGCGGTAGCTCGGGCGCTGCGTCGGCCGCGGAAAACCTCGTTGATCCCCGCCACGTGGAGCAGTTTCTCACCGAGGCGCCGGTCGATATGCTGGCGGTGGGAATCGGGAACGCTCACGGCTTCTACAAGGGCACGCCGAATATCCGCCTCGACCTGCTGCAGGAGGTGAACAAGGTGTCCGGCGGTACCCCGCTTGTGCTTCACGGTACCACCGGCATCCCGCCGGAGACCGTGAAGGCGTGCATCTCCAACGGCATGGCCAAGATCAACTTCGGGACGGCCGTGCGGGTGGGGTTCATCGACTACCTCACAGCAGGAGCCAACGGCGACTTCGACCACAAGGGGCATATCTGGCGCCTCTGCCGCTATGCAAAGGACCGGGTAAAGGAAGACATTCGTACCATCATCCGCCTGACCGGGAGCGCGGGACGTGCCTGAGGACCGGCGGCGGGGTAGTATCTTTTCGTAGGAGGGTTCTTCTGAGCTCGCGGGATACCGTCGACATCACCCAGCTCACCGAGAGTAAGCGTCGCGTGATCACCCTGCTGCGGAAGTGGGGACCGCAGACGAAGGCGAACCTCGCCAGGCACGGGCGCATGGGATGGGCGACGGTCGTGAAGGTGATCAACCAACTCACCGACGACGGTCTGATTCAGCAGACCGGTACCACCGACGACACACCCCGAAGCCGCGCCAGTCTCTACGGACTGCGCGCCGACCGCCCGTTGGCGGTCGGCATCGACGTGGAATACAAAACAACACGCGTCGTGCTCACCAACCTTGCCGGCGACGTGCTCGGCACGTCCATGCATCGAACACCTTCCGACCCGGATCCCGAGGATACCGGCGGCTTCTTCGAGAGCGTCATTGCCGAATTCTGTACGGAACACGAAATCGAGTCTTCCGACCTGGCCGGGGTGGGGATCGGCATCCCCGGTATCGGATTTCCGACCAGATCCCGCAAAGAGAACGAATCCGAGGCGCGAAAGCTCGAGGAGGTGCTCAGCAGCCGGTTCGATACCCTGGTGCGAATCGGAACGAACACCCACTCCTATGCCGCATTCGAGAAGTGGAGCAATGAGACCTTCGCCTCGAGCGACTTCGTGTTCGTCTCCATCCGCACGGGTCTCGGCACCGGCATTTTTCAGAACGGTCAGCTCTACGTGGGAGTGCACGGTCTCGCAGGCGAGGTCGGACACATGAAAGTCGGACACGGCGCCCAATGCCGATGCGGGGCCTACGGCTGCCTCGAGGCGGTGGTGAATCAGCGGCATCTCGCCGACAGGTACCGCCACGAGGTGCTCGAGGACCTCTCGTGGTGTCCCGATGATGATCCCCGCTGTCTCCACGCCGGGCTCAGCGACCTCTTCTCGCGCGCGGCAGCGGGCGAGGGAGCGGCGCGGGGGATCATCGATGCCTTCGCGCGATATCTCGGCATCGGGATCGCACACCTCATCATTGTCCTCGACATCACGAACATCCTCATCAGCGGCCATTTCGGCCCCGACGGCGACGCGGTCATCCCGACGCTTCGCGAGGTGGTCTCCGCCGAGCTCCTGCCGGATATCGACTTCGACCTTCGATACCTTCCCCTCGACCCGACCGGGCACACCATGGGCGCCGCGCTGCTGGTTCTTCGGGATTTCTTCGTCGACATACCGCCGCAGTAACTGGAGGGCGAGCACCGAACTGCCGCCGCGGCGGCGGGTCCCGGTCAGTGAAGCTGGAAGTATCGGGGGAAGGGTGGGCTCAACAACGGTAGGGCGTACTCGGCGAACACAGGGGTGGTGCGAAAACGGTCTGCATCGATGTAGTCCTCAGGAAGAGCTCTCTCCACATTTGCCACATCCGCGAGCGGAACGAGGACCGGCTCGCTGCGATAGGGTGCTGAGGATACCCGTGAGAGGGCAACCATCTTGCCGGTCTCGCCGTCGAGAGCGGCCCGAACGGCGAAAGAGCCGGCATCTATCGCCTCCCGGCGGTCGATCTCCGATACATTGGCGCGGCTCACCCGGCCGATGAGCCCCGGCTTTTCGCTTCGTGCCCGGATGCCCAGGCGATCACGTATGAGGCCGGCGAGGTGCATCGATACGTTGCCCGGCAGCGCATGGCCGAAGGCGTCGACGGCGGCACCACTCCTCTCTTCCACGAGCGGCGTGCCGTCCGGTCCGGTGAGCCCTTCGCTCGCTGCGATAACGAAGCCGCGGCCGCGATTCCACTGGTCACGGACCGCGTCGAGAAAGCGCTCCTCGTCAAAGGATACTTCGGGTACGAGAATCATCTGCGGGCCTGCGTCGGCGATCTGCCAGGCCAGGTCGCAGGCCGCGGTGAGCCAGCCGGCGTTCCGTCCCATGACCTCGAGGACGGAGACGTGGATGTCGAGGGCCGCCACGTCGAGGGCGAGCTCCACCGCGGAGAACGCGTAGAACCGTGCGGCGCTTCCGTAGCCCGGGCTGTGGTCGGTGGCGGCGAGATCGTTGTCGATGGTCTTGGGGATCCCGATGACGCCGACCTCGTCGGTGAGGCGCGAGACTCTGAGGCAGGTGTCCATTGAGTCGTTGCCGCCATTGTAGAGAAACACTTCTATGCCGTGTTCCTCCAGTGTCTTCAGGATCGCGGCGTGGTCCTCCTCCTGCACCTTGTATCTGCAACTCCCCAATGCCGAGCCCGGCGTCCGTGCCAGCGTCTCGGTATCGTGTGCCCCGAAGCCGCTGAGATCCACGAGGTCACCGGCGATCACGCCCTCGATACCCCGGCGTGCGCCGAAGATTCTATCCACACGTGGATCATTCCGTGCCGTCGTGATGATACCGGCGAGCGACGAATTGATGACCGCCGTCGGCCCGCCTCCGTGAGCGACGAGCAGGTTCCCCGACATCACGCGTCCCCGTTCCCGGCGGCGGCCGTGTACCCATCAATAATCTTAATCAGATCAGCCGGATCGAACCCGATGGGTTCGGTGAAGCG
>CAZVXU010000062.1:7623-13772 GCA_964631585.1 uncultured Spirochaetaceae bacterium
AGGGTGGCCTCCACCTCCGAGGTTTCTTCTTCCGTTTCGCCCACGCAGAAGAGGACGTCCAGCCCTGCGCCGAGTGCCCGATGCGCCTCGGCGTTGAGCAGGCCGTCGACGGCGGCCCGCGCCGCCTCGCGGCGACCGGCATCGGAGTTGATGCTCGGGTCGTAGGCCGTCATTATGCCGAGTTTGTCCTTGCGTTCCTCCGAGTGACCGACAATGGCCCATTCCGCACCAAGTGTGCGCGCGGCGGCCGCGGGAAGATTCGTAGTGAAGGCGCCGAAGTTGCCTCCCGGGGTAATGTCCTCGCGAAACACGCCCTGGCAGCCGATGTGAAGGCCCGTGGTTTTGCCGGCGGGGTGGGAGCGGGCCGCGGCGACCGCCGGCAGAACCAGCGCCTCCGGTAGCAGGTAGAGAACCTCTATGCCCCCCCGGGCGGCCTGCCCCGACCGCACCGTCTCGTTTACGACGTCCGCCGCCCATGCTGCGGGATCATCGGAGGGGCAGATGCCCCCGGCCGAGCGCGGTACGTCGAATCGTTTCAGGTTGACGAAAATCAGTGTCATGTGGGTTCCTTTTCGTATCGTACCACGATATGATATACCCGCAATTGGATGGGGTCAACCGAGGGACCAACCGAAGGACCAACAGAGGAGAGGAGCTGCCATGCATCATGAACTGACGGGGCGAGTGGCACTGGTAACCGGCGCCGGACGGGGGCTCGGGTATGCCGCCGCCGACGCGCTCGCGCGCTCCGGTGCGCGCATCGCGGTGGCCGACGTCTCCGAAGAGACTGCGCGTCGGGCCGCCGGGGACTTCGACGCGATCTCCGAGGCTGAAGCCTTTCCCGTCGACGTTGCAGACGCGGCGGCGGTGTCCTCCACCGTAGAGGCCGTCGCCGAGCGCTTCGGCACCGTGGACATTCTCGTTCACTGTGCGGGGATCTCCCGCGGCAGCACTCAGAAAGACGAGGAGGGCAACTGGCTTCCGATGGAGTCGGTGCCTGAGTCCGACTGGCACCAGGTCATTGAGACGAACCTCAGCGGCACGTTCTTCGTGAACCAGGCGGTCGCCCGGCTTATGATCGCGCAGAATCGCGGGCGGATCGTCAACGTAGCCTCCATGTCGGCACTCGTTGCCAACAAGGGGCTCGTCGGGCTCGGTCCGTATTCGGCGTCGAAGGGCGGCATCGTTTCGCTCTCTACCGTGCTCGCGGTCGAATGGGCGCAGTACAACATTACGGTCAACTGTATCAGCCCAGGCTATATGGCGACGGAGATGGGAAAGCGCTCGCAGGTGATGCCGGGGTTCAAGGAGCTTCAGATCGATAACACGCCCATGCGTCGGCTCGGCGAGCCGCGGGAGTTTGCCGGCGCCGTTCTCTACCTTGTCTCCGATGACGCTGCCTATATGACCGGCCACAACATGGTGCTCGACGGCGGCTATACCGCCTGGTAGGGGGCGTATGCCGCCCCGGGCGCCGCGGCCGCCCGCGTCCGGCGGGCAAGGCGGGCCCTTACAGATTTCCAGCGATCAGCGCCACGCCGAGCCCGACGAGAGCCACGTCGGTGAGAATCCGAAAACGCTCTATGGGCACGCGAAACGAGACGGCGACGCCGAGGTGGGTCGCCAGATAGATGACGGGGATGAACGGTAGGCCCCAGGTAACGGTCCACCACGTGACGTTTTCCGCCACGGCGTGGATGGCGATGGCCACCGCGGTTGTGCTCGCAAAGTATAGCTGGGTGTTTGCCTTGGCCCGGATTCGGTCGGTATCGCCTGCGTAGAAGTAGGCGACCATCGGCGGGCCGGAGGTCGAGAAGGCGCCCAGCAGCAGCCCTGCGAGCGCGGCGAAGGCAGGGCCCACCCCGCGAGTCTGCATCACCATCACAAGCCGAGACTGAGCGAACCAGGCAAAGAGCGTGAGCGCGATGATGACCGCGCCGAGGATGATCATCACGAGGTCCGCGTCTACGTTTTCGAGGAAGTAGACGCCGAGGGGCACGAAGGGATAGCTCAACAGCGCGAGCGGCAGCACGCGGCGGTACTGGCACTGCTTTCGGTGAAGCAGGAAGTTGATGAGCCCGACGGCGATGCCGACCGATAACACCATGCCCACGGCGGTCTGCGGTCCGAACATGAGCGCGATGAGCGGCACCGCAATGAGACCCATGCCGAACCCGGTGAGCCCCTGAACGAAGCTTGCCGCCACGTATATGGCGGCAAGCAGCAGAATGGTGGTGGGTGTCATTATCACGTCCGTGGCCCGCGGCCGCGGGCTGCGCCCCCGGCGTCGGCCCTACTCCAGGCTGTCCTGGACCCCGCCGATCGAGAGATGTTTCGTCTCGAGGAAGGCCTCCATGCCCTCCATGCCGAGCTCGCGGCCGAGGCCGCTTTCCTTCATCCCGCCGAAGGGTGCGTTACTCGTCGACGGTACGGCGTCGTTGAGGCCGATGGTGCCGGCCTCGAGCATCTCGCCGATGCGCCAGGTGCGGTTGAGATCGTTGGTGTAGGCATAGGCGGCGAGGCCGTAGCGCGTGTTGTTGGCCTTTTCGATGGCCTCGGCTTCGGTGTCGAAGGCGACTACCGGAGCGACCGGGGCGAAGGTCTCCTCGCGCATACAGGCGGCGTCGTCGGGAACGTCGGCGATCACCGTGGGCTCTAAGTAGAAGCCCTCCTTGCCCTCAACGGCTTTGCCTCCGCACATCACGCGTCCGCCGGCCTGTTTCGCGTTCTCGATGTGGGTGAGCGCGTTCTGCAGTCCCTCCTCGTTCACCACGGGGCCGATGTCTGAGTCCTCTTCGAGGCCGTAGCCTACTTTGAGCTCCTTCGTCCGCGCCACGAACTTCTCGAGGAACTGCTCGTAGACCGAGCGTTCCACATAGATGCGATTCGAGGCGATGCAGGACTGGCCGGTGTTGCGGAACTTGGTGATGAGCGCACCCTCGACGGCGAGGTCGAGGTCCGCGTCCGCGAATACAAGCACCGGCGCGTGACCGCCGAGCTCGAGGGAGAGGTTTGTCACCTTCTTTGCCGACTTCTCGATGAGCTGCTTTCCGACCTCCGTGGAGCCGGTGAAGCTGATCTTCCGTACCGCGGGGTTCTCCATGAACTCATCCACAATGGGAGCGCCGGGACCGGTGATCATCTGGAACACGCCCTTCGGGATGCCGGCTTCCTCGAAGCACTCGGCAAGCTGTACCGCGCAGAGCGGCGTCTGCCGCGCGGGACGCAGGATTGCCGTGCAGCCTGCGGCCAGGGCGGGGGCAACCTTGCGCACCGAGAGTACGAGCGGGAAGTTCCAGGGCGGGATCAGCCCGACCACGCCGATCGGCTGTTTGAGAATAAGGTGGCGCTTGCCGTCGGCCTGGTGGGGCACTATCCGCCCGTAGCCGCGGCGGGCCTCCTCGGCGAACCACCGCAGGTGGTCGATGGCGACCTTGACCTCACCGCGGCCCTCGCGAAGCGGCTTGCCGTTCTCCTGGGTCACGGTCTTCGCGATTTCCTCGCTGCGTTTTGCCAGACAGTCGGCGACCGCAAGCAGGTAGTCGCCCCGCTTCATGCCGGTCATCCGTCGCCAGGCGGGAAGAGCCCGCTCGGCCGACTCGACGGCCTTTTTCGTGAGCTCCCGGCCGGCCGAGGCCACTTCGGCAAGCGGTTCCTTCGTGCCGGGGTTAACCACCGTGAACGTATCCCCCGTCTCGACCCATTCTCCGTCTACATAGAGTTTCTTCGTATCCATAGTCATGCTTCCTTTCCCCGGCGGGAGTGATTCGTGGCGCTACTTGGGGACCTTTTCCCAGTCCTTCAAAAATGTTTCGATGCCGGCGTCGGTCAGCGGATGATCGTAGAGCATCATGAGGATGTCATAGCTCAGGGTGATGACGTCCGCTCCGATGAGCGCCGACTCCACCACGTGGATCGGATGGCGCGCGGCGGCGACGAGGAGCTCGGTTTCGAAGCCGTAGTTGTCGTATATCTGGCGGATCTGCCGTGCGAGCTCCATGCCCTCGGTCGAGACATTGTCGAGCCGGCCGACAAATGGGCTGATGTAACTCGCGCCGGCCTTGGCGGCAAGCAGCGCCTGGGAGGCGGAGAAGGTCACCGTCACATTGGTCTTGATCCCTTCGGCCGTCAGGCGCTTCACCGCGACGAGGCCTTCCTTCATGATGGGGACCTTCACCACCACGTTGTCGGCGATCTTCGCCAGGGTGCGTCCCTCGTCGACGATGGTGTCAGCATCGAGGCCCACGGTCTCGAGACTGACCGGGCCGTCAACCATTTTGCAGATCTTCGGGTAGAGCTCCGAGGGGTTTGCGCCGGTCTTCGACACATGGGTGGGATTCGTTGTTACGCCGTCGAGCATCCCGAGGCGTTTCACGTCCTCGATCTGCTGCAGATCTGCGGTATCCAGGAAGAATTTCATAATCCGGCTCCTTGTCGGTATGTGGTGCTGCCTCGCCGCGGTAGGGAACGTGTGCGACGTTGTTTCTCGGGGCGCGCACACTTGACAATCTGATTCCCTCGCGGTAAGAAGAACCTAGAATTAGTTTCTTATTGTAAGAAACCATTGGAAACGCGTCAATATTCGGAGGTTGGAACAGATGAAACACGGTGCACTCATGCATACACCCGATGACGACGTCGCCGTCGTGGTGCAGGACGTTGCACGCGGCACCTCGGTGCAGGCGGTTACGCTCGAGGGTGACAAGATAGCGACTGTGGACGCGGTAGACGACGTTCCGCTCGGTCATAAGATCGCAGTGCGGGACCTCGACGCCGAGAAGGACGTTATCAAATACGGACGAAGCATCGGGCGGGCGACGCAGCCGATCAAGGCAGGCGCGCACGTCCACACGCACAACATCAAAAGCAAGAGGTGGGCGTAATGGCACAGGATCTACAGCTTACCGGATACAGACGAGAGAACGGTCGGGTGGGTGTCAGGAACTATGTTGCCGTCATCCCCGTCGACGATATTTCAAATGCCGCCGCAGAGGGCGTCTCCTATCTCATCCGTGACGTCATGGCTCTGCCGCATCCCTACGGACGGCTGCAGTTCGGCGAGGACCTCGAGCTTACCTTCGACACCCTGATCGGCACCGGGCGGAACCCCAACATCGCCGCCGCCATCGTCATCGGCATCGAGCCGAAGTGGACGAAGCGCATTGCCGACGGCATCGCCGAGACCGGCAAGCCGGTGGCAGCTTTCGATATCGAGCGAAACGGTGACCTCAAGACCATCGAGGCCGCATCACGCAAGGCCAAGGAGTTCGTGCAGTGGGCCTCGGAGATTCCCCGCGAGCCCATCGGCCTCGGCGATCTCATGGTGAGCGCCAAGTGCGGCGAGTCGGACACCACCCTCGGTCTGGCATCGAATCCGGCAATCGGCCGCGTGTTCGAGCGCATGCTTGCGGAGGGTGCCACGGCGATCTTCGGCGAGACGAGCGAGACCACCGGCGGTGAGGACATCATCGCCAACAATGCGATCAACGATTCCGTAAAGCAGGAGTTCCTCAAGACCTTTCAGGACTACCAGGACTTCATCATCGGAACCGGCGCGGACCTCCTCGGCTCTCAGCCGACCGAGGGCAACATCCGGGGCGGGCTCTCCACCATCGAGGAGAAGGCCCTCGGAAACGTCGAGAAGATGGGCCGGAACAAGCTCACCTCGGTGCTGAAGCCAGCGCAGGCGCCCTCAGGCCCGGGGCTTCACTTCATGGACAGCTCCAGTGCAGCCGCCGAAATGGTGACGCTTGCCGCAGCCGGCGGCTCGGTGCTGCACTTTTTCACCACCGGCCAGGGGAATATCATCGGAAACCCCATCATCCCCGTGATGAAGGTGACGGCGAACCCCCTGACCATCGAGACCATGAGCGAGCACGTGGACGTCGACCTCTCGGCGATGCTGCGCCTCGAAATGAATCTCGACCAGGCGGCGGACTCCGTGCTCGACGTGATGGCGCACACCGTGCGCGGGCGGCTCACGGCCGCGGAAGCGCTCCGCCACAATGAGTTCGTCCTGACCAAGCTCTACCGGAGCGCATAAGGTGCACTGCGGTCCCGCGTCGGCCCGGCCGGCGCGGGGTGCCGTGCAGTGCTGTCGCCGATGGCACGATTCACCATTCCCTACGGAAAAGAGTCACAGACCTTCG
>CAZVXU010000063.1:0-13673 GCA_964631585.1 uncultured Spirochaetaceae bacterium
GTCGGGCTACCGAGTATGAGCATGATGGGGCGAGCTCACGGGAGGCAGAAATGTTTCGGTTAAAAGACATGAAACTCAAACCCAAGCTGGTGATGCTGTTCCTTATCGTCGGCATCATCCCGCTGGCGGTCGTCGGCTTCTGGGCAACGCAGTTGTCCTCCGACGCGCTCATGGAAAGCTCTTTCGCACAACTCAACGCAATGCGGGAGGCGAAAGCCCACGAAATCGAGGGCTACTTCCAAACAAACCGGCACGATCTTGCGGTGCTGGTGAACACGGCCGCGGCACTGGAGCAGCAGCTCTTCAAAGAGCTCCATGCGGTCCACCACAACCAGCAACGGGCGGTCGAACGGTACTTCAGACAGAACGCCGTCTCTCCCGATGAGGTCGTCGCCGGGAGTGCGGTGGATGACGCGATGAACGACATCGTCGGGGACCGTACCGGCCTCGGCCGGACGGGAGAGTCCTATCTGATGGAGCTGCGAGCCGGCCGCTATTTCTTTCGAAGCGACATGGAAACGATGGGAGACGGCGATTTCGTCTTCGGCTATGACGCAACGGCCATCGCGCCGGAATATGTCCAGCGCGCAGCTCGCGGGGAAAGCGGCGAAGAAGTCTTTACGGACTCGGCCGGAGCGCTGGTCGCGGTAGTGTATACACCCGTCGAGGTCCCCGGCATGAACTGGGTTATGGTTACCAAGATGAACCTCGATGAAGCCATCGTTCCCCAGATCGAGGGTCGCAATCAGGACTTTCTCGCGGAAACGATGGCGGAGTTCGGGTACTACGACCTGTTCCTGATCCATCCGGAGGGCCGGATATTCTACAGCGTGGCCGGAGAGTCCGACCTCGGAACCAACATAGTGAACGGGCAGTACGCCGACTCGAGCCTCGGAGAGGCGGTGCGGGAAGCACTCGAGACGAGGAGCTTCAGTTTCGGCGATTTCCGCCCCTACGAGCCCTCCAACGGTGCGCCGGCGGCCTTCATCGCTCAGCCTCTCATAAACCACGGCGAAATCGAGCTGGTCGTAGCCGCGCAGGTGCCGCTCACCGAGATTAACGAGATCATGCAGGAACGAACCGGCATGGGCGAAACGGGGGAAACCTACCTGGTAGGCCCCGAGAATCTCATGCGCTCGGACTCCTACCTCGACCCTGAGAATCGTTCCGTGGCAGCGTCATTCGCCCGGCCCGAAAGCGGCAGCGTAAAAACGGAGGCCGCCACTGCGGCACTCGCCGGCGAAACCGACGCGCGCATCATTGACGACTACAACGGCAACCCAGTGCTCTCCTCGTTCGCGCCGGTCGAGGTCTACGACACGACGTGGGCATTGCTCGCCGAAATCGATGAGGCCGAGGTGCGCGAGCCGGTGCAGGCGCTTGTCACAGCGGTGGTCGTTGCCGCCGTGATCATCGCGCTGTTCGTGGGACTCGTCGCGTTCTTCGTGGCCCTCAGCATAGCACGCCCCATGATAAAGGGCGTCGCGTTCGCCGAGACCGTTGCCGCGGGCGACCTCACGGCGAATCTCGACGTAGATCAGAAAGACGAGATCGGTACTCTGGCGGACTCCCTGCGCGACATGGTTACGCGGCTCAAAGGTGTCGTCGGGGAGATTCGAACCGCCGGCGACAACGTCGCATCGGGGAGCCAGCAGATGTCCTCGAGCGCCGAGGAGATGTCTCAGGGCGCAACCGAGCAGGCATCGAGCACCGAGGAAGTGTCCTCCTCCATGGAGGAGATGGACTCCAACATCCAGCAGAACGCCGATAATGCCTCGCAAACCGAGAAGATCGCCCAGAAAGCCTCCGAAGACGCACAGCAGGGCGGCACGGCAGTACAGCAGACCGTCGAAGCGATGCGAAACATCGCCGAGAAGATCAGCATCATCGAGGAGATCGCCCGCAATACCAACCTGCTCGCGCTGAACGCGGCCATAGAAGCGGCCCGGGCCGGCGAGCACGGCAAGGGCTTCGCGGTCGTTGCCTCCGAGGTTCGAAAGCTCGCAGAGCGCAGCCAGAAGGCCGCCGCGGAAATCAGTGAGCTCTCCACGAACAGCGTCGGGGTGGCCGAGGAGGCCGGTAAGCTTCTCGAGGCACTCGTACCTGACATCCAGAAGACAGCCGAGCTCGTACAGGAAATAAACGCGGCGAGTGCCGAGCAACGCTCCGGCAGCCAGCAGGTCAACAAGGCACTGGCACAGCTCGATCAGGTCGTGCAGCAGAATGCCTCCCAGGCGGAGGAAATGTCGAGCATGGCCGAGGAGCTCTCCGGACAGGCGGACTCGCTGCAGAACACCATCTCCTTCTTTACCGTCGACCAGAGCGAAGTCGGACAGCGGCGGCTCATCGAGAGCAACGGCAGCAACGGCGGCGGCCACAAAGGAGCGACCGCTACCCAGCACGCCCAGCACACAGGCGGCGCGGCTCAGCAGACCGTAAAGACGGGTTCCACAGCCGCAGCCCAGAAGGGCGCCACCGCCGGCACATCCGGCGCCTCCGCGTCGAAGGGCGAGGCAACCGGTATCACCATTCCCATGGGGGGTGAAGGCCACGGCGCCGGCGACATGCAGGACGACGAGTTCGAGGAGTACTAGGGGCTAATCATGGCGGAACAGGAAAAGAATCAGTTCGTCTCCGACGAGACGGCAAACCAGTATTTGACGTTCGTCCTCGATAACGAGAACTATGCGTTGAACGTCGGCCGGGTGCGTGAGGTGCTCGAGCTCACCGATATCACCAGGATTCCCCGCATGCCCGACTACATGAAGGGCGTGATAAACGTCCGCAGCAAGGTGCTGCCCGTGGTGGACCTGCGGCTGAAGTTCGAGATGCAGGAGGCCGAGGAGACCGTCGACACCGCCATCATCGTCACCGATGTGGCGGCCGGCGAGGACTCGGTGACCATCGGCTGCCGCGCCGACGCGGTGGATCAGGTTATCGACATCCCGCCGGAGAACATCGAGCCGCCGCCGCGGGTGGGCACGCGTATCAGCGCGGACTTCATCCAGGGCATCGGGAAGGTGGACGAGAAGTTCATCATCATCCTCAATCTCGACCAGGTCTTTGCAGCCGATGAGCTCGAGGCCGTGGACTCAGGCGCGAAGGTGGCGCAGACGTAACACCGGGCCACTACACAGACAGACGCCCCCGTCGACGGGATCACCACCGGCGGGGGCCCTTTTGTGTCCGGACGGACTTCGCCGCCGAAAGTCGCGAATCAGCCCTTGATCGAGCCCGACATCATGCCGCGGATGAAGTACCTGCCGAGGATGATGTACATGACGAGGGTGGGGAGCGCGGCGAGAAGGGCACCTGCCATCTGCACATTCCACTCTACCACCTGACTACCGGCGAGATTCTGCAGGGCGACGGTGATCGGCTGCACCGCCGGACGTTGAGTAATCGTCACGGCAAAGAGAAAATCGTTCCACACCGAGGTGAACTGCCAGATGGCCACCACGGTCAGAGCGGGCTTCGAGAGCGGGAGCATCACCCGCAGGTAGGTCGTGTAGATCCCGAGACCGTCGATGAACCCCGCATCGAGCAACTGGTCGGGAACCTCGGAATAAAAGTTTCGGAACATCAGCGTGGTGATGGGTATGCCGTAGATGACGTGCGTGACGATCAGACCGCTGAGCTGACCGTAGATGCCGATGCGGCGCAGGAACTCCACGAGCGGGATGAGAATGCTCTGGTAGGGGATGAACATCCCGAAGAGGATCAGCGCAAAAACGAGGTTAGCGTACTTGAAACGCCACTTCGAGAATACATAGCCGTTCACCGAGCCGAACAGCGCCGAGAGAATCGTCGCGGGAATGACCAGAATGAAGCTGTTTATGAGGTTCGGTGCAAGCCGCTGCAAGGCGCCGCCGAAGGCCTCGAAACTGGGACGCTGCGGCATGGCCCACATCCGCGAAATACTCACCTCGGCAAACGGCTTGAGGCCGGTGAGAACGACCATGTAAATCGGGATCAGGAAGTAGAACGCGAAGATCACGAGGATTACGTAGAGAAGGACTCGTTTTGCCTGAATGGCGTTTCTATGGGAAGTACTTACCGCCACGAGTGCCTCCTACTGGTATTCTCGTCGGAACGTGTTGACGAGATACGGGATAACCACGAGGGCTACCATCAAGAGCATGATGATCGATATCGAGGCGCCCTGCGCGTATCTGTTTCCCCGGAACGTAGTTTCGAACATGAAGATGGCCGGAAAGTCGGTGACGAATGCCGGTCCGCTTCCGGACATTGCATAGACGAGATCGAAAATCTTCAGCGAGATGTGACCCAGCACGATCATCGCCGATAGCGTGATGGGCCGCAACAACGGCAGGATGATTTTTCGCACCACGTAGAGCTCGCTCGCCCCGTCCATGCGTGCCGATTCAACGAGCTCATTCGGAACTCCCCGGAGGCCGGCAAGGTACATGGCCATAGTATAGCCGGTGAACTGCCATGAGGCGGCGAAAACGAGCCCGATGAGGGCAAGATGAAAACCGAACACGTCGGTGGTAACCGTGTACCACCCGAAGGAGCCGAGCTGCTCTGAGAAATGGGAAAGGATGACGTTTATGCCGAATCTCGGACTCAGGAGCCACCTCCAGATGACACCGGTAACAATGAATGACAATGCCATCGGGAAGAGGTACAGGGTGCGGAAGATCCCCTCGCCACGAATCCGGCGGTTGACCAGGAACGCCAGCACAAAACCCGACACAACGGTGAGGGCGATGAAGAAGAGAGTAAAATAGAAGGTGTTCTGCAGATCGATTATGAACCGCGGGGAACGGAAGAGATCCGCATAGTTCTGCAGGCCTACAAACGTGAAGTCGGGACGAATACCCGACCAGGCGCTCAGCGATACGCGTAGCGACCATCCGATAAAGCCGTACACAAACACTCCGACAAGGATGATCGAGGGCGAGACGAGAGCCAACGCTTTCCACAAATCCGATTTGGTTCGTGTCATCTTCGCTCCATAGAAATCGGAAAGGCGGCCGCCCGCAATCGGCGACCGCCTGTATCATACCTGAAAGACCGTACTACTTGGTATATCTCTCTGCGGCCTGCTGGAACTGGCTCATGGCCTGATCCACATCTTGGTTGGTCACGAATACGTTGATGACGTCGTTGAAGTCCGTCAGCCACGCCTCGGAGGCGGCCGAACCGTGCGCGAGACTCGGCACGATTGTGTCGCTTTCGAAGTCGTCCATGGCCGACAGCAGGTACACGTCATAGAGACTGCGGTCGGTGTCGGTGCGGGCGGGGATGGATCCCTTCACGGGATTAAAGGCGTCCTGCCCTTCAACCGACGCGAGAACTTCCAGCCACCGGTTGACGTTTTGCGGGTGCGGCGCTCCCTTCGGCATACCAAAAGAGTCCGAAAGCATGATGAACACACCGTCGGTTCCCGGCGTTGGAGCCCAGCCGTAGTCCACATCCGGCTCCAGGTCACGGGACAGATAGTAGCCGTGCACCCAGTCACCCATGACGGTCATCGCTGCATCACCCTCGGCGACGTAGGCTGCCGCGTCAATATTGGTGATCGCCGAGTGATCGTCGTTGACGTAGTCGAGCATCCGGGCGAAGGTTTCAAGTGCGGCTTCCACGCCGTCACTGTCCCAGCTCGTCTCGCCGGTCCACAGTCCGCTATACCCCTCGGGACCGAGCGCGCCGACAAGGACACTTTCCATCAGATGCGTCGAGGGCCACACGTTCGTGTCGCCGAGCGCCAGGGGGGTCACACCGGCGTCCTGCAGTTCCTCGGCAACCTCGAAGAATTCGGCGGCGTTCGTCGGCACCTCGAGATCGTGCTCATCGAAGATTGCCTTGTTGTACCACATGACATTGGAGCGATGGATGTTCACCGGAATGCTGTAGACCTCGCCCTCGTAGGAGATGATGTCGATCACCTCTTCGGGGAAGGCATCCATCCAGCCGTTGTCCTCGAGAATGTAGGTGACCGGTTCCATGAAGTCGGATACCACCCACGTGTCGATGAGCTCACGGCCGGCATGGACCTGGAAGCTGTCCGGCGGATTGCCGCCCTGCATGCGTGTCGCCAGCACGGCCTTTGCATTCGTGCCCGCGCCGCCTGCGACGGTCGCGTTTATGATCTCCACGTCGGGGTATCTCTCCCGATACACCTCATAAATGGCTTCGAGGCCTTCCGCCTCTCCGCCGGCTGTCCACCAGCTGAAAATCTCGAGCTCATCGGCGGCCTCTTCCTCTTCTCCCTGTCCGCCGGCAAACGCGAGCGCGGGGACGAGAAGGGCTGCGATAAGCACCACTGCAATGCGAATATTCTGTTTCCGCATAGCACTCTCCTTTTCGAAAATCTAATGCAACAGCGACGCTGTTGTTTTCTTCTCACCAATAACGTCCAGCCATTCGATACACCGGATGACCGCACGAATCGTGTGATAGTTCACCTTCCAGGAATGGCTCATGTGAGTCCAGATCGGCTCGCCGTCCGGGCGCAGAAGCGGCCACCACTCTCCCACGGGGCGGTGCACCATCTTCTTCATGACGAAGTCATGCACGTTCTCATACGCCTCGAGGAACCGCGCCTCGCCCCAGTGGATGTAGGCCGCGAGCATGCCGTTCATGATCTCGGCCTGCTGCCAGAACTCTTTCTCGAGGTCCGTCGCCGGCCCATCATGGGATCCTTCCACGTATACGCCACCGTGCTCGTAATCGATTCCGTAGCGCAGCGCATGCTCGTAGGATCGCCGTATGAGAGTATCGAAGCTGTGCGGATCCTCGCCGAGCGCGTCCAGCGCGTCCAGCAGCAGCCAGGCAAACTCCACGTTGTGCCCGTAGGAGGTGTTGTCCATCGGATTGGACTTGGTACCCGACTCCGAGAAGCGGTCCCAGCCCCAGACGATGTCGAACTTGATCTGCGGCGCCTGCTCCCACTCGCGGGTAAACTGTGGCACGCCGGTTCCGGTGTCGGCGCGGAACATCCGCGTGGAGAGTATCTCTATGATCTCCCGCAGTTTCCGCCCCTCGGCGTCGCCGCCGCGCGCGCGATACAGCGCCGTGTAGGCCTCCATGAGATGCATGTGCGCATCAAGCGTCTTTCGGTCTCCACCGGCCGCAGCGGGGCCCGAAAGCGCCCAGTCGGGCTCGAACATCTCGAAGTACCCACCGAGATAGAGGTCTGTCGCATGTGTCTGTATGAGCTCGAATACCCGCTCGGCGGGCCGGATTGCGTCATCGTCGCCCGTCACCCTGTAGTACTCGCTGAGAGCATAGATTGCGAAGCTCTGTCCGTAGAGGATCTTTCGCGTCTCTGTCGGCTCGCCGTTTCGCCTGACCGTCCAGTAGAAGCCCTCGTGCTTTGGGTCCCACATGCGTTCGGTGAGAAAGCGAACCCCCTGCCGGGCCGCCTCGAGGCTGCGGTCGGGGAACCAGCCGTGGCGAGCGGCGAGGGAGAATGAAAAGACGCTTCGAGCTTGAGATATCAGGGACTTCTCGTCCTCGCCGGTGTCGTTCCCGTCGCGGTCGAAGTGGGTGATGAAACCACCGTAGGTAGTGTCGACACAGCGGTCGAGCCAGAACGGCAGGAGCTCGTGCTCGGCGTGAGATGCAAGCTCTTCGCGCCACCTAGCTGCTCTGTCCATCGACTCCCTCCGCGCGGCCTTCGTGCTGCGGCGTTTCGTCGGCGCCGAGATCGAGGTCCCTCGCGATCCGCAGCAGAAACTCGCGATTGTCGGCGGCAACGTAGTCCATGTACCCGCCCATGCGGCTGAAGCTTTTCAGGAATCGCATGTAGTACGCCGGATCATCCTCCGGTGGCTCACCCTGCGACCGCCAGTCCCAGTGCACGCGGGCAAGATCGACCACGTAGATCCGGTGGTTCTCGATCCGCTGTCCGGCCTGCAGTGCGAGGTTCTGCGCCATGGAGAATGACTTCTCGAAGATCATCGGAGACATGACCGCCGATCCCACCGATATGTATACACCTCCGTCGATCCGGCTGATTGACTCGGCGAAACTCAGGAAATCCCGCTCCGCTGTGCGCCCGATAGCGGCGCCGTGATTTGCGGGATGACAGTATATTATATCATGACCAAACATAGGGTGACTCGTAAAGGGTATCCCGAGTCGATACGCCGCAGCCTGCAATCCGTAGCTGCGATACGGGTGCGGGACCGCGAGCCGACCGGGCTCGACGCCAATGCGGTCGAGGAGCACGAGTAGATCTGCCGCGGCGGCAGCCTGCTCCAACTCCGGCCCGCCGCCGGCGGCTCGAAGCTCCGCCTCGAGCTCACTGCGCTCCGGCACCCTGAGGCCCTCGTTCTCCACGAAGGCGCCGACGGATTCTCCGTAGCCCAGACCCTCGTACGCACCCACCGCAATGGCGAGGTTCAGGTAGAGTCCGGTCTCCTGCCACAGGCCGAAGCGCCCGGCGGAGACGTTGGGGCCGACGTGCTCGCTGCTCTCACCCCCGTAGGCGAACTCCCAGTCGTGGATGATTCCCGCGCCGTTCGTCGCGAGGTGGGTCACCCAGCCGGCCGCGATGAGCGCGCCGAGCAGGGGACCCATGCCGTTCTTTATGGTGTGCGCACCGAATGCCAGGAGCACCGGTGCACCGGCGGCGCGTGCGCGGCGGATATCCCGCACGACCTGTGCCGCGGCCTCGTCGAGGCGAGGGTTGTCCTCGCGAGGAGGATCCCCGGCGAAGACTGCCGCCTCGGAGATGCGCACCCTGTTCTCCCGCTCCGAAAGGGGATGAAGCTTCAACATGCGACGATCGAGATAGGGGTGCATATCAGCGGCCTCCGAACAAAGCGGCGAGCAACTCGTCGAGCTCGGCGAAATCCGGAATGACGAGGTCGGCACCGGCGAGGATGAGTCGCGTGCGTTTCGCCGGGTTCAGCCCGTGGCGACGGACCTCGTCCGAGGCAACTCCGACGGCAGTGCCTCCCCGACGAACGGTCTCACGAATCTCTACGGGGCCGTCGCCGAAGGTCACGACGGCCTCGGCCGACTCATCTCCAATGGTATTGAGAATCTGCTCGAGAACAACGGTTTTCGGATCCCGATCCGCGTCGCCGACCGAGCCGAAGATGCCGCCGTCAAAGAGCTCCGCGTATCCGAGAAGCTCCGCCTCCTCCACCACAGCGTCATGATCGCTGCCGCTTGCGAGAAAGAGGGTGACGTTGCGCCCGCGCAGTGCCTCGAGCGCAGCCACCGCACTTTTCACCGTCACGTCCTCAGCCTGCAGCACGCCGTCGCGCACGAGCTGCAATCGGCGGTCGATCATGCGGTGGAGGGCCTCGAGGTAGACCCGCTTGTACTCCTCGGCGCTGAGAATGGCCTCCTCCGCCACGTACCCGTAGCTTCGCACCAGCTCGCGGAGGGCGTGCATCTGTTCGATGGTCTGCACGCCGGTCGTGTCGCTGATGAGCTCCGAGACGGCCCGCTCTATCTCGGCCCCGGGCCCGGTTCCGGAGGCCCCGGCCTCCGCGCGCGACATCGAGTCGCCGAGAACGGCGCGCACCATGACGTCCTGCATGACCGGCTCCCAGCCCTCTCGAAGGACCGAGATGGTGCCGTCGTGATCGAAGATTGCGTAGCGGAGCGAGCGCCCGTCAGGCGGTGAGGTGACGACCTCGATACGGCTCGTGCCGAGTTTCTGTGCCCGCTCGAGGGCACGGGCGAGGTCGGGACGCATGCGGTAGGCGGGTCTGCGCGCGACGCCTCTGAGCTCATCGGGGCTCGCTGTGCCGGTCTGGTAGAGCTTTTTGACCGACACCGCCGCGCAGAGGTTACCGAACGCGGCTGCATCCGCGCGCCCGATGCCGGCGGCGCGGGCGGCGGCCATGCCGGCGAGCAGCGCATCCCCTGCACCGACGGGGTCGACGGGCCTCGGCATCGCCACTCCCGGGATCGTATCGATGCGCTCGGCATCGGCCACCACGCATCCGTCCTCGCCGCGGGTCACGACGATGGGCGTTCCCCACCGCAGGCTCAGACTCCTGCAGAGGTCTTCGATCTCGGCGGCGCTCGCGCCACAGTCGGGCTCATCCACCTCGCGGGTGCCCCCGAAGTAGCGTGCCTCTGCGAGGTTGATCTTGCGGACGGTTTCGTGAAAGGCGTCGGCGTAGTCGCGGCTGTCGACGATTCTCTCCACCTCGGGGGCCGCGGCGAGCAGCTGCACGAGCTCCCGACGAAATGAGTCCTCGAACAGCGCTTCTCGTATCTGCTGATTGACGATTATCACATCGACGCGGGGGAGTGCCTCTCGAAGCGCGGCGTATATCGCCTGCGCCGTATCCTCTGAGAGGTGATTCCGCGCGCCGATATCGAGCCGCGGGTCTTCCTCACCGTCCTCGTAGACCTTGGTATAGACGCTGGTCGACCAGCCCGTCTCCTGCACGACCAGCCCCGATGTAGCCGCGCCGGCGTTCTGAAGCAGACGCGTGAGCTCCCTGCCGTACATATCGTCGCCGATGACGCCGAAGGCCTCGACCGCGCCGACACCGAGTGCGCCGAGATTGTTTACAACATTTCCGGCACCGCCGGGTGCAACACGCACCTCCCCGACCCGCCTGGTGAGCAGTCCGGTTTCCACCGAGGTATCCGCGGCACCCTCGGTCACGAAGAGATAGTGGTCCACGCAAAAATCGCCGACAACGGCAACGCGCGCACCGGAGAGCTTCGAGAGGACATGTTCAACGAGTTGGGCCGGACCGGTCACGAGTCCTCCGCTCTGGTATCGAAATGTAAGCGCATACATTGAGATTCTACGCTCCAATTTCGCGATATGTCAACGCATTTCTCCGCCTGATAGCTTCTTCGCACGGACCGCTCTCCGGAATCCGCGGAATTGACTGAAAGCGATGCAACCGATTACACTACCTGACGGAGCATATTGGTGGAGAAAAGGCGCGGCGCAGTCACCATTGCCGACATTGCGAGCATCGCGGGTGTGTCCACGGCCACGGTGTCCCGCGTTCTCGCGGATTCACCGAAGGTCACCAGCGAGACACGGGAGCGGGTCACGCGCATCATTTCCGATCTCGACTACGAGCCCAACCATCTCGCACGCAGCCTCTCCACCGCTCGGACCCTCAACATCGGCGTAGTACTCGAAGACATCGCGAATCCCTTTTTCGTGGAAGTGGCTCTCGGCATCGAAACCGTGCTGCGTGAGGCGGACTACAGCATGTTCCTCACGAGCTCATCCTGGGATCCGAACAAAGAGGAAGAGCTCGTGCGTAAGCTCCTGCGCAACCGGGTCGACGGACTGATCTTCGCGCCCATCGAGCCGGAGGGTGAGACCGTCCGGCTATTGAAGCGCCGCGAGATACCCGTCGTGCTCGTAAATGCCGAGTCATCCGATCCGGAGATGAGCTGGGTGAGCGCCAATAACTACCACGGTGGCTATCTTGCGGCACAGGCACTCGTGAACACCGCGTCCAAGACGCTCATCTCGCTTCTCGGGTTCCCGCACCAGACCTCGATGAACCGGAGGGACGGCTTTGCGGGGGGCGTCATCGAGCTCGGCCGCGGCCGCAGTCTCACCTACCGCCCCCTCGAGAAAGTCTACAACTTCGACGGCGGCTACGAATGCGTCGCCGACCTCATCGCCGCAGAGCGCATACACGAGGTGCCGACCGGCATTTTCGCCCTCAACGACGATGTTGCACTCGGCGTTATCGCATCGCTGCTCGAGCACGGCATTCCGGTACCTCAGCAGGTCTCGGTCGTGGGCTACGACGACATCCCCTCGGCCAAACGAAACCAGGTTCCACTGACCACCATCGCACAACCACAGCGCCGCATGGGAGAGCTCGCCGCACGAGCGCTTCTCGACAGACTGAAGGCGCCGGACGCCGGCCCCAGGCAGTACGAGCTGCTTCCGCGGCTCGTGCAGCGCAGCTCCACCCTGCCGGCGCCCGGCACCGGGGGCAGCACCCGCGGCCTCAACGCCCGGCACAGCACCGACACCGAGGAGGCCGCCCGTGGGTAACGGACACATTCTCGGTTTCGACATCGGCGGCACGAAGTGCGCGGTCAGCCTCGCCGACACCGAGGCCACGGTGATCGCGAAGGAGAGCTTCCCGACGAAGCAGTACAGCGGTCCGCACGACGTCCTTGCCGCGCTCAGTCGCCTCGCACGGGAGCTGCTGACCACGCACGGCGCCGACGGCACGCTTCTGGCGGCGGGCATAAGCTGCGGCGGCCCCCTCGACAGTCGCGCCGGCCTGGTGCTCTCCCCGCCCAATCTTCCGGGATGGGACCGCGTGCCGGTGGTGTCCATCCTGGAAGAGGCCCTCGGCGTGCCGGCGTTCCTGCACAACGACGCCAACGCCGGCGCCCTCGCGGAGTGGCTCTTCGGCGCCGGTCGCGGGTACTCCAATATCATCTTCCTGACCTTCGGAACCGGCATGGGAGCCGGGCTCATCCTCAACGGTCGACTATACGCGGGGACGAACGATCTCGCCGGGGAGATCGGTCACGTGCGCATGACCGCCGACGGCCCCCTCGGCTACGGCAAGCCCGGCTCCTTCGAAGGCTACTGCAGCGGCGCGGGCATTGCCCGGATGGCCGGAACGGAGGCACGAGAGGTGGTGGTGGAGGCCCGCGCCGGTGATGCGGACGCCATCGCCCTTCTCGAGACCAGCGGAGAGTATCTGGGACGGGGGCTTGCGATCCTCGTCGACGTGCTCAATCCCGAGCTCATCATCATCGGGGGGATCTACGCCCGCGCGCCCGAGATGTTCTCGGATGCCATGCACCGCCTCCTCGGCGCCGAAGCCCTGCCCGGAGCAGTCGAGCGATGCGAGATCGTCCCGGCCGCGCTGGGCACCAATGTCGGCGATTACGCGGCGCTGTCGGTAGCGCTCTACGAACTCGACCGCGCAAACGGAGGAAACGAAGATGGAACTCAATAACGGCGCCCGCGGGGCGCTCGATCACATGCTTTCCCGTCACACGGCCCTCGAGCCCTGCAGAAGCGACATCGAGGAGGCGATTCGGCTGATGGTCGCCGCCTACGAGAGCAACCGCAAGGTGCTCACCGTCGGAAACGGCGGGAGCTCCGCCGACGCCGACCACATCGTCGGTGAGTTGATGAAGAGCTTCGCACTTCCGCGCCCCCTCTCCGCTGAGGTCTCTGAACGCATAGCCGCAGCCCCGATAGACGACGACCTCAGGAGGCGCCTGACCGACGGGCTCGAGCAGCCGCTTCCGGCCGTCAATCTTGCCTCGCACACCGCCCTCAACACCGCGTTCTCAAACGATGCCGATCCGGCGCTCGTCTATGCCCAGGCACTTCTCGGCTTCGGTGCCGAGGGGGACGTCCTCATCGCCCTCTCGACCTCGGGAAACTCGCAAAACATAGTTGCAACCGCCGCACTTGCCCGGTCGATCGGCGTCGGCGTGATTTCTCTGACCGGCTCACGCGGCGGACGCCTCGCGGAGCTCGCCGACGTCGCCATTCGCGTCCCTTCCGACACCACCGCCGACGTGCAGGAGTATCATCTGCCGATCTACCACTGCCTGTGTGCGGCGGTCGAGGCGCAGTTCTTCGGATAGCGTCCTCGAAGCCCGCTTGCAGCGCCGCCCGCTTGCAGCGCTCCGCAGATTCCGCTATGGTGCCGCGCATGGCGGCCCCGCATCACCCCTCGCAGTCTCCGGGGTACTCGCTCGATGAGATC
>CAZVXU010000064.1:0-13532 GCA_964631585.1 uncultured Spirochaetaceae bacterium
CATCGTTCGTCTTCGTCGCCACTTCCTTCAGAAGCTTCGCGCCCATGTTCTCGTAAGAGTCCGAGAGCTCGATCTCCTTGGCAATCGTCACCCCGTCGTTGGTGATCGTCGGCGCACCCCATTTCTTCCCCAGTACCACGTAGCGCCCACGTGGCCCGAGCGTCACGCGAACGGCACGGGCCATCGTCTCCACACCATCGAGCAGGCGTCCACGCACCTGCTCCCTGAACATAAGCTGTTTAGCCATACATTTCCCTCCTCGCCGCCTTCTCGTGTTGTATGCCCCGAGTTGTGGCTAAGGAGAATTTACCATTCCTACCGCCGGAGTCAATATTTTTCTCCATGGGAACGAATTATAGTAGGGGTAATGTCCGATTAGGGCGCGTCCCCGCCGGCGGAAGTCCCCGTCACGCACGCCGCGCACACGTTCATCCTCCGCCCCCTGCCTCGGGGCACACCCGCCTTGGCCTCCCCGTTCGGCCACCTGCGGTGGCGCTCACGAGGTCGGCAGGCGGGCGCGCCCCGGGCGCGGGGCGGCCAACACTCGAGCCGGCGGCGCGCGTGACGTTGCAGCACGGGGAGTTAGGGCGGCGCACCGAACCGCCGGGCTGTCTGGTAGCGACCTGCTTGGCCGGGACCCGCGAATCGCGGCCGACGCACGCAGGGGGACGACCGGCCGCCGACCTCGAGAGTGTCCGGCCACTTCAGAGTGGTCGGACCGAACGGGGAGGCCAGGCCGGTCGTTCACCTGCAGTGCGTCGGTTCTGGGTTTCGCGCGGCGGGCGGGGTCGGGCCACTGCGGGCTCCGCTTCGCTTCGGTCCTTCGGACCCGCGCCGGCCGGCGCGGCCCTCCGTGTCCCTCGCGTCCTCGCGGGCGGGCGGTGCCGGCGGTCCGGGGTTCGCACGACCTCGTCGCTCGGGGCGCCGCCGTGGTACCATAGAAATGGGCCCCACCGCGAGCCTTTCTGCAAATATCTTCTGATCCCGGAGGTCTTTCGTGAAGCATCATCTCAAAGTACCCAGTATCCCCAGGCAGGAGGCCACCGTGAGTATACTCGAGAAAGACATCCTGCTTGTGGGATCCAAGGGCACCGCGCGTCGCCGGGCGCTGTTCGACTCGGGGGCGAGTTATTCCATCATCCGGCGTGAGCTCGCCGAAGCGATTTCCGGGCTCGAGCCCATCCCCGATCCGGAGAACTACATTTTCGAGACCGCCCGCCCGGGTGACACCGTGCAGGCCACACAGAGCGTGCGGCTGGAGTTTCGCTTTGACGACTCGGAGGCGCGTTTCTCCGACGAGTTCATCGTCTTCGACGAGTGCTCCGAGGAGGTCATCATCGGCGCAACGACCATGCAGAAGTGGAGCATCAAGCTCGATTTTGACCGGGAGGAGATCCACTACCGAAAGACGGCGGTGAGGTTACGGGTGTAGGGAGAGCCTCCCCTATCGAGACAATCACTGCGCCTCGGGTGACAGCCGCCGGTAGTACGGATCATCCGCTGTGATGCTCGCCGGGGTTACGGCGGTGCCGGTGAAGGCGGATTTGTACAGCCCCGTGATGAACTCCACGGTCCGCCGCCGCTCGCTTCCCGTGGTCAGGGGCGGACGATCGGCGTAGAGGTCACGGTAGAACTCCGCAATCTGCGTGGCTTGTGTCGCCGCAACATCCTCCTCGATCGTCCCCCATGCAGCCTCGAGCCGGCTGGTCTCCTCAGGCTCATCGGCGGGGCGGGGCGTGCCACGCCACTGCGCGTTCGTGACCTCGTAGAGCCCGGACGCCTCGACGGTGGCCTGCTCGAAGTCGACGCGGAGATAGGTCTCCTGCCGCGGGGAAAGAACACTGTTCAGTACGGTGGCAACCGCCCCGCCGGCAAAACGCACGAGCGCGGCCGAGGCGTCCTCCGTCTCCAGGTCCCGTGCCAGCGTCGGCGCCCGGGCGTAAACCTCTTCCCAGTCACCGAGAAGCCACAGGAGTGCGTCCATCAGGTGGATTCCGTGTATTATTGTCGGCCCGCCCAGCTCGGTTGCCCATCGTCCCCGCCATGGAACCGCATAGTAGGCTGCATCGCGGTACCACAGTGTGTTGCATACCGCGACCAGCGGTCTGCCCAACGCGCCGGCCTCTATCCGGTCTTTCAGGTGACGCATTCCGCTACCGAAACGCCACTGGAACACGGTGGCCGCGTAGCATCCCGTAGACCGCTCCACCGCCTCGATGCGGTCGAGCTCGGCGAGCGAGCCGCAGGCGGGCTTCTCGCACAACACCCACGCGCCCGCTTTCATCGCCGCGATGGACTGCTCGGCATGAAGCCAGGGCGGGGTGCAGATATGCACCACCTCAGGGCGAACCTCCGCCAGCGCCTCCTCCATGTCGGTAAACACGAGGCGGACATCGTGGCGTCCGGCGAAACCCCTCGCACGCTCCTCGTCGGTATCAACAACGGCGGCCAACCGCGGCACCGTCTCCTCGCCGCCACCCTCGGGCGGGGCCGCTCTCCCCGCATAATATGCCGCGTGGGCCTCGGCAACAGCACCGGCGCCGACAATTATCGCCCCGCCAACGGGACCGGCTGCGCTCACCGGTCCACCCGCACGGCGCTCTCCTCGGCCTCGAGGGAAAGCTCTGCCACGCGAAACGCGTATGCCTGATCCATGGCCGCGCGCGTTCCGTTGAGGCAATCGAGGATCAGGTCTCCGAAGAACGGAAACCCCACCTCTCCATGCACCGGGATGTGTCTCTCGCCGCTCCCGTCTACCAGGTAGAGGTGGTCCCCCTCCGGGGTGCGAGCCACATCGATGTACTTGCGCAACTCCAGGTAGCCCTCCGTCCCGATGACGAGGAGGCGTCCGTCTCCCCATGTGCCGAGCCCGTCGGGAGTGAACCAGTCGACGCGCGAGTAGCCGGTGACACCCGCATCGGTGAGGAGGCTGACCTCGCCGAAGTCCTCGAGCTCCGGGTACTCGGGATGCGCCCGATTACCGGCAACGCTGTGGAGGATGCGCGCATCGGTGGCACCGGCGAAGGCGAGAAACTGCTCGATCTGGTGACTGGCGAGATCCACCAGAATCCCCCCGTAGCGCTCCTTCTCGAAGAACCACTGGGGCCGTGTCGCGGCGCTCAACCGATGCGGGCCGAGTCCGACGACGTTCAGGACGCTCCCGATGGCACCGGAGGCCACGAGCTCTCCGGCATACACCGCCGCCTCATTGTGCAGACGCTCGCTGAAATACACCGCCCACATCAGACCCGTATCCGCCGTCACCCGTCTCGCGGTTTCGAGCTGCTCCCGCGAGGTGAACGGCGGCTTGTCGCTGAGGAAGTGCTTGCCTGCTTCCAGAACCGCAACGCCGACTCCTGTCCGATCGCTCGGAACGGAGGCGCAACACACGAGCCGGATGTCCGTGTCGGAGAGCACCTCCTCCATTGACGCCGCTCGCCGTGCCTGCGGGTAGCGAGCGAGGTACTCCCCCGCCCGGGTATCGTCGGGCTCGAACACAAGCGCGGGGTGTCCCCCGGCCTCTATGAGACCCGCGGTCATACCGTAGACATGTCCGTGGTCGAGACCGACAACCGCAAACGGGAACTCCCCGGGCGAACATACGGGCATGGGCTTACTCGAAGGTGCGTAGTTCATGCCGCTTTTCACGAATTCCTCTCCCTCGTCTTTCTCTCGCGGGCGCTCGCCCGATGTTCCTCGGTGGCTCCCCGGCGACTCACCCGATGCGCAGAGAGTAACGCTGACACCCGTTCTCATCCGAAGCGAGGGCTTCTACACCGACGCCGTCGACCGGGCGATCCTCCCCCGCCGGCAGCACGAGCGTCACCTCTCCATAGGGGAGTTCATACGCGTCACCGCTTCGGGAGACGGATACGTTGATGCGCCGCTCCGTCGTCGACATCGAGATGCGAATCACGGTTTCCGCACCCTCGATATAGCGCATGGAGGTTCCGTCGTCTTCGGTGATATCGAAGTGATCCTCGCGCTCGGAGGTCCCAGGAAACAGCCACAGCTCGCGGCGGTCGTCAGCGGACTCCCGTACGCGCTCCATCGGCGGGCCCAGCGGTATGATGGCGCCCTCCCGTGCGAGCACTGTCGGCCGCTCCAGCGGCGCGGGCAGGGTCACACACTGTCCCCCCTCCAGCCAGTCACCGCGGTAGACGTCACACCAGCGCGTCCCGGCGGGCAGATAGACCTCCCGCTCCCGCGCCCCTTCGACGAATACCGACGCCACGAGCAGTCCGTCCCCGAGAAGAAAGTCGAATGATTCATCGACAACGTTCGGGTCCCCGGGAAACTCGTAGACCAGCGGTCGAATAATCGGCTCTCCGGTATTCTCTGCGTGGGCGAAGAGGGAGTAGAGATATGGAACGAGGCGGTAGCGGAGCCGAATCATCTCGCGGATGATGTCGATAACCTCCGGATGGGTCCACGGTTCGGTCGCCGACCCGTCCAGGCGCCAGGAGTGGATGGAGAAGCGCGGATGAAAGATCCCGTTCTGCACCCACCGCACGAGAAGCTCCGGCGACGGAACATCGCCCCAGAAGCCGCCGACGTCGTGGCCGGTGTTCGGCTGCCCGCTCATACTGAACCCGAGGCCCATGGGGATGTTATACTTCAGGGTGTCCCAGCCGCTCGAGTTGTCTCCGCTCCAGGTCTGCGCGTAACGCTGGATACCGGGACAACCGGAACGCGCGAGCACGAAGGGCCGGTCGGCCGGATTGTATTCCAGCTGGCTTTCATAGGAAGCACGCGTCATGAGAAGCGCCTGGAGCGGGCGAAGCTGCGAGATGCGAATCGGCCGCCCGAACCCTTCACACTGCACCTCATCGTCCCAGATTTCGTACTCGTTGTTGTCGTTCCAGGTGGCATCGATTCCGTATTCGAGTATTCTCGAGCGCACGCGATCTTTCCACCACTGGTAGCCGACCGGCGAGGTAAAATCGATGTAACTGCCCTTTCCACCCCAGAAGTCTGCAACGTGCGGCCCATCCGCCTCCCGGAGAAACACCCCTTCGGAGGCGGCCTCCCCGTACTCAGGGTGCGTTGTGAGCAGGCATGGCTTGATGTTGGCCGCGACCTTCATACCGCCGTCGTGAAAAGTGCCGGCCACCGAGTAGGGATCCGGTACACGGTCGCGGTTCCAGACGAACACATAGCGTTTGCCGTTGTTGCCCATGGAATACCCCGATGACAGGTGAAACATGTCACAGGGTATGGCGTGGCGCCGACACTCGTCGATGAAATCATCCAGTCGAACGGCGGCATCGGGACTGTCGGTATATCCCATGCCCGATCCCAGATATCCGAGAGCCCACCGCGGCGGGCGTTGAATGCGCCCGATGATAACAGAGATACGCTGCACCACGTCTTTGAGAGCCGGTCCATAGATGAGGTAGTAGTCGATGTCGCCGTCGGCTGCATGGTAGTAGCGGTAATCCCCGTGGTAGGCGTCGATCTCTTTGCCCATATCGAAGACGGTGTCGGAGAGATTGTCGTAGAGCAACCCGTAGGCAACTCCGGATTTCGGGTCGAAGGTGATATAGATCGGCCAGTGCTTGTACAGCGGGTCCCCATCTACCGCGGAGTAGCCGAGCGCATCGAGATTGTGCATTCGCATACGCATTCCGCGCTTGTTCAGGGGGCCGGCACGCTCGCCGAATCCGTAGTAGGCTTCGCCACCCTCTCTACGCATATAGTGAAAAACCGAGGTGCCGCTTCGGTCGAAGCCGTAGGCCCGACCGGGAAGGTCCGCGGCGAAGGTGCTCCCCGTCCCATCGCGCCACTCGAAGGCACCGTCGGCACGGGAGATGCGCGCGCGGAGCTGATCGTTGGATACCGTCACCGCCTCTTCGTCCACCCGGGTCTCAACGGCAGGACGGGAGAATACCGAGAGGTCGTCCCGCAAGCGCCCCTCGCGCGGGATGCAAGCGGCCACGTCGGCGGTTCCGCCGCCGACCATCCAGGTGCGGTCGAGTCTCGCCACGCCGTCGGGACGGAAGGTGACCCTGCAGAGCCAGGGCTCGAGTATGGCGAACTCCAGGCGTGCGCCCCGCTCGTCCTCGAGTCGGGCTCCCTGTTCGGTCTTGGTAGTCGAAACGAACGGCCCTGCCTGCGTCCACCTCACTGTGAGCTCTCCTTCGTTGCATCGCCGCCGCGGGCGTGGACCGTCACGCCGAAATGGGTCTCCGGCAATGACCGGGGGATACCGTCGACGAAGAACGGACCGAGTCGCCGAAGCTCCAGGTCCGCACCGCTCGGATCGGCGCATCGCACGCCCGTATCCACGGGCTCGGGCGCGACCCGCATGAGCTCCCGAACAAAGGACTCGAATGATCCGTCTTCCTCCTCGCTGCCGGTCCAGCAGACCCACGCGCGCCCGCCGGTCGTTTGAAGCTCTCGTCCGGCTCCCGGGCCCCGGCCGGCAAGCGTCAGCTCACCGTCGCTCCACAGCGAAACGTATCCGGCTCCCACCCGGGCGAATGCCCGGTGACCTCCTATTCTCCACTCGTCGAAGGCCGTCGTGGGAAAGTGCGCGTGTGTCCGTCCCAGACCGACCGTCGCGACGACGTCGTAGAGAACAATGACGGTGCGCCCGTACATGCGCACCCGCGGCAGCCGTGCCGAGCCGGCCCAGAAGTTGGGACGGGCATGCCCGCTCTCGGCAGTGTTCGCGGGATAGGTGGTGAACACAAGCGCGTCGCGTCCGAGCGTGGCCTGCCAGATGTGCTCCTGAATTCCCGGGTCTCCCGGGCGCTGATCGAGGGCCGCGGATAGCATGTAGTGGGGGGTTCGGCGCGTCATCGTATGTACGCTCCAGGGGTCATCCCGCAGATCGGCTTCATAGCGGTAGCGCCCAAAGGAGTGCACCTGCGTCTCGGTGATACCCGAGAGATCGGTTGCCGCATCAACTATCCGGTCCGGAACCCGGTATCTGCGCGAGAGCGCAAACAGCAGCGTTGCCCAGTGCTCTCCCTCGAAGCCCCCCGTCCCCCAGGCAATGCGTTGCAGGCCGGATGTACCGTCAAATCGTGCCGACTTGAGCGAGTTGACGTAGCAACGCCCGTGGCTCGAGCCGTGCACACCGCGCCAGGAGTGAACCGCCACGTAATGCAGGAGCTTGTCGAGAAGCCCTCGGGCCACCTCGACAACCTCAGCCTCCGGAGAAAACTCAACCAGTGCCAGGAGGGCATAGGCGTCCATCGCCAGGTAGGCACTCGAATCCCACTCCGAGAATCCACCTGCCTGTCGCGCCCCGATCCAGCAGAGGAGCCGACCCCGGGCCTCCGCCGCGAGCCGTCGGCCCGAGCGGGTTCCGCCGGCAAACAGAGCGTCGGGGAAGCGGTATCCGGAGAGATACGCCGCGGTGTGAAAGATGAGCTGATGGTTCTCCGTGAAGAAACACATCGCGTCGATCCCCGGCTCGTCGATCCAGTACTTCAGTCCTCTCAGCGCCTCTTCGACGCGCGTGCGGTCGCTCCGAGGCAGACAGGGGCGTTCATCGTCGCGATGGAGCACTATGTGCAGCCATACCGCGAAGAAGTCGGCGCAGTCGAACCGTCGCTCCAGGTGAGTGCATGCGGCTTCCATCGCCGCCGGCGCAAGGCGCTCGTCATAGCCGAGAACCACCCGCGCCAGGGCCGCAGCAGGCGAATCCTGCCTGGCGGCGAGCGCCTCGAGTGCCTCGCGGGCCCGTTCCGATGTGGTACCGTAGGGCTCCGTACGGAAGTCCGTGGCTCCCTCGGTGTCGTGAGCACCAATGATCGCGCCCGGGGTAGCGATCAGCCCTCGGTCTTCGGGCGCAAGCGATGCCATCACGCGCTCATACATCGTGCGCTCGTACCCAGCCCGCCCGGTGGCCGCATCCTGGTCGAGGTCGGCGACGCCGGCCGGGGTAATGCGGGCTTCGCCGCCGGCGTCGGTAGCCAAACCCGTCACCCGCACACCGAGGGTCAGCCGGGCCTCCCGCCACACCAGCATGTCACCGCACAGGGCGATGCGGTGTCGTCCCGCTGCGAGACGGATCCGATGAACAACCGCAAACGGCTCCACATAGCCGAAGTGCAGGTCAACGCCGACGAGCTCTTCGTCCACGTGCAGCGCCGTCGGACCGACCGCCGGTATGCATACCGTCAGCCTCACCTCGCGGTCGACCTCGAGCTCAGTGGCCATCCAGGCGCGGAGCAGCAGCGGCTCGAACGCAAACAGCCCGAAGTCCACCACCCCCTGCTCGTCGGCCGCGACGGAGTACCACCCGTCGGCGGGCTGTTCTGCGGACTCAATCGTTCCGAGCGACCCCGGCACAACGGCGGGAAGCCGCGAGTAGATCACTCTCTTGTGATCCAATGACTGCACGACGTTCGAGAGGAAAGCTCGCCCGAGCGGCCCATAGGCCCAGCCGTCGGCGTCGAGAACACGGTCGAGATTTCTCAGAGGCGTTGCCGTCGGCCCGGCGGCCGTCCATGCGCGGAGGACGCCGTCAGCTCCCAGCCCGGCAGTATCGTATTGGGCCATTGCGCGCTATCCCTTCAACCCGGTGGATGCTATGCCCCGCACGAGATACCGCTGCATGAAGACGAAAACCAGCACAATCGGTACGATGCTCAGGACCGTCATCGAGAGTACGTAGTTCCAGTCGGTGACCAGCTCGCCGCGAAACCGTGCCAGCGCAAGCTGCAGCGTAAACAGACGCTCTCGGCTGATGACGATGAGCGGCCAGAGAAAATCGTTCCACCGCCACATCACCGAGAAGACCGTCAGCACCGCCAGTGCCGGCGCGGAAAGGGGCAACATGATCCGAGCGTAGATGTGAAAATGCCCCGCTCCGTCAATCTTGGCTGCGTCCAGCAGCTCGTCCGAGATAGTCAGCATGTACTGTCGGAGGATGAACACTCCCGTGGGCGTGGCCGACGGCGGTATGATAATGCCCCACAGCGTGTTCGCCATGCCGAGGCGTGCGATCATGAGGTATACCGGCAGCATGATGACCCGAATCGGAACCATCAACGTAGCGAGCATGAGCAGAAAGATGACGTTTCGGCCGGGAAACTGATACTTGCTCAGCGCAAACGCCGCCATTGAGTTGATGAACAGGGTGAGCAGCGTGGCGCTCGCCGTCACGACAACGCTGTTCCACAGATACCGGAGGAAGGGAAACTCTACGATCGCCCCCCCGTAATTGGAGAAGACCCATACTTCCGGCAGGAATGTCGGCGGCGACCGATAGATCTCCGAGAGCCCCTTGAAGGAGGAGAGGATAATCCACAGCACCGGGGTGAACATGAGTACCGATCCGACAATGAGAAGGATGTACACGAGCACGTTCCAGGCGGTCGATTCGTTTCGTGCCATCGTCAGATCGCCTCCTTTCGCCGACCGAGGATGTACTGGACGATCGTGAGGGTGAGAATGATGACGAAGAGAACGAGAGACGCGGCCGCGGCGCGGCCGAACTGATCGAGCTCAAAAGCGGCACGATAGACGTACTGGACGACCATCATCGTCGAGGTGCCGGGCCCTCCGCCGGTCAGGATGTAGACATGATCAAAAATCTCAAAGGCTCGAATCATCGCCAGAATCGTCACCGTCGCGATGGAGGAGGAAAGCATGGGCAGGGTAATGAACCGAAAATCCTGAAACCGGGATGACCCGTCCACCCGTGCCGCCTCATACAGACTTGCGGGAATGGATTGCAGCCCGGCGAGGATGATCAACGTGAAGAAACCGACCGTAGCCCACACGTGGACCAGCACCGCCCATGTACGGGCAAGGTTGGGACGCAGCAACCACGGGCGCCCCTCTCCGCCGAGGGCGACAAGCACTGCATTCAGCACACCGAACTGGTTGTGCAGAATCCACTGCCACACGAGCGCGACAACCACCGGCGACAGGAGCACCGGAAAGAAGAACGCGCTTCGGAAGAACCCCTTGCCACGAACTCCCTGGTTCAGAAGCACACCGAGGAGAACCGACAGCACGACTATCAGCCCGACGTCGGCCACCACGAATGATGCGAGATTCCGAAGAGCACGCGGGAAGAGGTCGTCCACGGTCAGGATATGGATGAAGTTCGCAAGCCCCACGAACTCCGGCTCGCGAAACGGGGACGTGCGGAATACGCTCAGGTAGAAGTTGGAAAACGCCGGAATGACGATGAAGACGGTGAAGACCACCAGGTTGGGGAGAAGAAACATGTATGGTGCGATCGGCGTCTTTCTTTTGCGTCCTGCGCTCACTCAATTGCCTCCGCGGCCTGCTTTCGAGAAGGCGGGACGCCGTGACGGCGCCCCGCCTCTGTGATAGTCGATGTTCCCGGACCGGTTCGACTATTGCATCACGTCTTCGGCCTCCCGCTGCATCAGCCGCATCGCCTCATCGACACCGATCTCGCCGCTGATCGCCTGGGTCACGCGGTCTCGGACAACGTTAGCCACGGGGCCGAAACTCTGGTGATAGTTGTCGGTGTACGCCGTGGACGGTACTCGACCCAGCCCCTCGAGAAACGTGTTCATAACATCGCTTCGAACGGGATAGCCCACGCCTTCTTCGAGCAGGTCCTTGCGGGCAGGGAGGAACATCGCCTCCGAGACGTATCGCTCCACGCTCTCGGGACTGCCGAGGAACTCTACCAGGTCCGCAACCGCCTCGGGATGCTCGGTACCCTTGAACGCCATGACGTACTTGCCCCCCGGCATGCCGCCACTCTGCTCGTTGACACCGTTGGGTATGGCCCTCCATTCGAAGGAATCACCGATCGTTTCGGCGAATTGCGCAACCTGCCAGTTTCCGCTGATATACATTACCAGCTGCCCGTTCACGAACTGCTGGTTGGCGCCGACGTAGCCGCTGCCACCGGCCCAGATATCGAGCGGCATCACGCCACGGTCGTGCAGCTCGATGAAGGTTCGAAGCGCCTCCTGCGTCTCGGGGGCGTCGAGATTCAGCTCTGATCCGTCTTCGGTGAAGTAGCTTCCGCCGTAGGACTGAATGATGCCGTCCAGACGATGTCCGCTGCGATCGGCTGCAACCGCGTACGGGACGCCGGTTTCCTGCTGCACCTCGTATGCCAGCTCAAACCAGGTTTCCCACGGCACGTCACCTTCGGGGATCTCCACTCCTGCTTCTTCGAAGAGCGAAACGTTGATGAAGGGTCCGTTCATGGTCATGTCATGGGGAAACCCGTAGACTTCGCCGTTCGGCCCGGTGATGAGCTCCATAGGATCGGCAAGAAACTCGTCCGCGAATCCGCTGGATACGTAAGGTCGAAGATCGAGTCCGAACTCGTAGAAACGGTATGGCTCCGTGACGCGGGCCAGATCGGGCGCCTCCCCCGCCGTTGCCTGGGTCTGCAGCAGCTGGTTGAGCTCTCCGTACGGGACGATCGAGAAGTCGACGTCGACGTTCGGATTCTCCTCCTCATAGTCGGCGACGAGGCCTTCGATAGCCGCCTTATCGGGGCCATCGGTGAACCATACGAAGCGGATCGTCGTCTCGGCCTCCTCTCCTTCCGCCTGACCGCTTGCCATGACGGCCGTCGGTATCAACAGCATCGCCACCATCATCATCACTGTGAGATTTCGCATGCGTAACCTCCTTGAATGCTCCGCACACCGCGGGTATCGATCGAACAATGTCGTTCGATCGTTCTATTCACGCTACCACTGGAAATTCGCTCTGTCAACGAATAATTTTGTACCGTTTCAGCCGGATTTGCCGTTGACGGAGGCGAATTCCTCGCCGTACAGTGGTGTAGCGAGGATTGGATGGATCAATTAACTCTCATTTTCCCCTCTGCCGGAAAGACAGCGTTCGAGGATCGTTCGATACCGGAGCTCCAACCCGGCGAATGCCTCGTTCGAAACACCCATACGATGATCAGTCCCGGCACGGAGCTTGCCCTTTTCACCGGAACCCACATAGGGTTTTCCGATCCGGAGATCAGCTGGGCGCGCTATCCCGTCGAGCCCGGCTATGCCGCCATCGGGGAAGTCGTCGATTGTCGTTCCGTTTCGGCGCCCGCGGAGGGTACGCGGGTACTGTACTACGGAGCACACGCACGGTACGGCGTGCTCGAGCCCCACGCGATGGTATGGACCACGCTGCCGTCAAGCAGCCTTCAGGACGACGATGGATTGTCCTATCTCCCGCTGCGGTTTGCCCAGATCGCCCTCACCGCTGTGATCGCTCGCGCACGGGAGAGCCGCTACGTCCTCACCTACGGCGCGGGGATCGTCGGGAACCTCTGTACACAGCTGTTCCAACACGTGCCCGGTGTCGAGCGACGAGCTGTGGCCGACCTCTCACCGGCGCGCCTGGCCATAGCGCGGGCGTGCGGCACGGCCGACGCGCTGCAGCCCGACGACATTCCCCGCTGGATCGATGAAGTGACAGGCGGTGCCGGTCCCGATACCGTGGTCGAGGCCACCGGAGCGCCGGCGGTTGTGGGAGAAGCCCTCGAGCAAGTCGCCCGGGGAGGCCAGGTCGTACTGCTCGGCTCGACCCGCAGCACCGTGGAGCTCAACGTCTACAAGCACATTCACCGGAAGCTCGTCGCGCTTATCGGCAGCCACGAGAGCCTCCTCCCCCGCCGGGGTGCGGGTGATAGCTCCGCCGATATGCATGGCTTCCGAGGGTTGCTGTCGGTCGGATCCCAGCAACAGGCACTCAGTGAGCTGGTCGCAGCCGTGTCGGCGGGTATGATCTGCACGAGACCGCTCGTTCAGGAGGTGGTTTCGCCGAAGGATGTCCAGGCCGCATACGAGGGACTCCGGGATCACCCCGACAAGCATCTCGGCGTGTGCATCGACTGGCGGGAGTCGTAGACTCGCGGCCGCCGGATCATTCGTCGGAGGCTCGAGAACCGGTGAATGTCTTTCACAGCGGAATTCGTGGTGTATAATGCCTTCCGTAGACAGGTATACCTGAAAACACGACTGAGGAATAGGGAACCATGCCGCAGAACAAACATTCGTACACTGGTGGGCTGAAGAGTGAAGCCTTCGAAATGGTCAATGAGCGAGGACCGTCTCAGGAAGAGCTCGTGCGGAGACTGTCGGTCCCAAAGGGGGCACTATCAAGTCGGGTAGCAGCCCCCAAATCCGGTAACAGCCGAGCGAGTCTGCTCCTTCTTGTCGCAGCTCTGTTGACACTTCTTGGGGCATGCGAGACCGGCCACAAGACAAGCCCTTCTGCTCCGGAGGCCGGCGACGGAGACGTCGGCGGGGACGGCGCAGGTGTATCCGGGATCTTCCTCCTCGGAGGGGATGACTACTATACCCACTCCGCGAAGATGGACCGAGCTCCCGCCATCGTTCACGTGTTCAGTGATTGGCAAGGTGACTGGGCCTCCGCGGAGCCGGACGGTGAGAAGATCGTCGTTGATCCCATAGCTCCGGACGCCTACGAGTACTTGAGTTTCGTATTCCAGCCCGGGACAACCCTCGCGCTTACCTGGTCAATGCCGCTCCCGAACTACGACGTACCCGGCAACGTTTACGACAACATCCCGAACGTGCAGGATATTCTGGACGGAG
>CAZVXU010000065.1:0-13502 GCA_964631585.1 uncultured Spirochaetaceae bacterium
GAAGCTCTAGCTCTGAAATGCGTTCCATACCCCCAGTATATGGTGCAGTTGACAGCGAGAGAAGTCCGGGGTAGGAAGTGGCATGAAGCGGATAGGAATCCTCGGCGGCATGAGCTGGGAATCCTCGGCGGAGTATTATCGCATTATCAACGAGCTGGTCGCCGAGCGGCTGGGAGGCTATCATTCCGCGGACATCGTCATGGTGTCGGTGGATTTCGATCCCATCGAACGGATGCAGCGCGAGGCACGCTGGGGCGACGCGGCCTCAGTGCTCATCGATGCGGCCCGCTCCTGTGAGCGGGCGGGCGCCGAGTGCCTGTTGCTTGCGACCAATACGATGCACCTCGTCTTCGATGAGCTCGAGGCCGCCACGGACGCGCCCTGGATCCACATCGCCGACCCCACCGCACGGGCGGCGAAGGCGCACGGCACCCACGTCGTGGGTCTGCTCGGAACCGCATTTACCATGGAGCAGTCATTCTACCGCGAGCGGCTCGAGAAGCGATTCGGCCTGAAGGTTGTGATTCCCGACGAGGATGATCGGGCCCTCGTGCACGAGGTGATCTTCGACGAGCTCGTCAGGGGCGTGATACGGCCGGAATCACGGCGCGCCTACACCCGCGTGGCCGGACGCCTCGTCGATCAGGGAGCCCAGGCCGTCATTCTCGGCTGCACCGAAATCGGTATGCTCCTCAAGGAAGAGGACGTTCCCGTCCCCGCCCTCGACACCACGGCCCTGCATGCCGAGGCAGCGGTGGGCTTTGCGCTGACATGAGCTCTGAAGTATCAAGAACCGTGTTGGTAAAGCTCGCGTAAGTTGTTGCAAAACACGGAGCTCTGCGCAAATCCGGTCGCCGGGTGATATCGTGCATCACGGATTCACTTCAAAAGCCTGTGCCGCTTGAACTTGTCTGTGCTTTCACCAACAAGCTGCTATATACCTCACGCGAGCCGCACGAGCGCCTCGGCCAGCACGGTCGCCCCGGCTGCAAGGTCCTCGTAGCTGGTGAGCTCATCCGGTGAATGGCTGATTCCGTCCCTGCTCGGAACGAATATCATCCCGGTGGGGCAGAGCGGAGCCATATGCACTGCGTCATGCCCGGCACCCGATGTGAGCCGCCTGCAGTCGATTCCCTGCGCCGCTGCGGCCTCTTCGACGGCCCCCATGACGATTTGCGAGAACTGCACTGCCCCGGCGCGCCACGCCTCACGCCACTCGAAGCTGCAGCCCTCCTCCGTAGCGAACCGCCTCCCGCTCTCGAGAACGGCCTTCAGCATCCGCCCCACCGCAGCATCATCCGGGTGGCGAATATCGAGCGTGCTCTCGACCCGTCCGGGGACGACATTCCGCGCGCCGGGGGTAACGCGAAGCCCGCCCACGGTGGCTACACCGGGAGCCGCGCCCGCGGCGATCTGCGGTACCGCTGCGACGAGCCGCGCTGCCGCGACGAGGGCGTCGGCGCGATCGTTCATGGGCGTGGAGCCCGCGTGGTCGGCGCGGCCCGCCATCGTCCAGTCCCCGGCCGCCTGTCCCTGCACACCTTCGACGATTCCGATCGGTACGCCGGCTCCCTCGAGGACGCGCCCCTGCTCCGGGTGCAGCTCCAGGTAGGCGGCGGGCCGGGGGAGGCGGGGCGGGGCTGCGCCGCCGGAGCCTGCGCCGCCGGAGCCTGCGCCGGTCCCGGGGATCGCCGCAACGCCGGGGTTCTCGGCAGACCCGCCGCCGCCCGGCTCCGCGCCCCCCGCCTCCTTCGCGAGCTCCTCACGAACGCTGACGCCGTCGGCGTCGGTTCTCGCGGCGGCGGTCTCGAACGGGATCGCGCCGGCGAACACGGCTGAGCCCATCATGGCGGGAGCAAAGCGCGCGCCTTCCTCGTTGGCCCAGCTCACGAGGACGATGGGGCGTCGGGTCGAGATCTGCTCCGTCTCGAGAAGCTCGAGGGCGGCAAGGCCGCACAGTACGCCGGCGGCGCCGTCGAAGCAGCCGCCGGCGGGAACCGTGTCGAGGTGGCTGCCGGTGTAGACGGCCTCTGCTTCGGGGTCGGTGCCCGGGCGAAGGGCGAAGACCGAACCGATGGCGTCGCGAAAGACGTGGAAACCGAGGTGGGAGGCGGCGTCGGCGAGGGCGGTGCGGGCGGCGCGCTCCTCGGGTGAGAAAGCGAGGCGCTCACAGCCGCCATTCTCCCGGCGGCCATGAGCGCCGATGGTCTCGAATAGTGTGCGAATGTGTTTCTCGCTCACGCGGCTTTCCATCACGTTTTGCCTTAGAGATCGGTTCTCGCGCGTCGGCCGCGTGGCGCGGCTGCAGCGGTATCGGCGTTATCGGAGTGTTTCTGCGGCGGTGGCTGGGGCTCGTCCGCGTAGTAGCACGCCGCCTCGTGGCCGTCACCGTAGTCCTCGATTGGCGGCGGCGCCTCCCAGCAGCGGGGCCGGACGCGGTAGCAGCGCGGCGCGAAGGGACAGCCTGCGGGCGGGTTGGAGGGGTCGGGAAGCTCGCCCTCGAGCTTCAGCCTGGTCGACCGGTAATCCCCCGGCTCCGGCACGCTCCCGAGGAGCACGTGGGTGTAAGGGTGGCGCGGGGAGTCGAAGATCTGCGTTGCGGTGCCGTGCTCGATGACGCTTCCGAGATACATCACCACGACGCGGTCGCAGAGGTAGTCGACGACGGCGAGGTCGTGGCTGATGAAGAGATAGGTCAGGTTGAGATTGTGCTTCAGAGACAGAAGCAGCTTGAGGATTTGGGCCTGAATCGACACGTCGAGGGCGCTCACCGGCTCGTCGAGAATCAACAGCTCCGGCTTCGGCGCGAGAGCCCGCGCGATCCCGATGCGCTGGGCCTGGCCGCCGGAGAACTCATGGGGGTGGCGGTCGAGAAACTCCGGGCGCATGTTCACGAGGTCCATGAGCTCGTGCATCCGCTCTTCGCGCGCAGCTCGCTCGAGTCCGAGCAGCTCGACCATGGGCGCCTCGAGGATCTGGCGAACGGTCTTTCTGGGGTTCAGGGAGCTCTGCGGGTCCTGAAAGACAAACTGAATGCGTCGGTAGAGATCGCGGCGTCGCTCACCGCGAATCCCGGTGATGTCCTCGCCGCGGAAGTAGATCTCTCCCTCGCTCGGAGGGATGATGCCCATGATCATGCGGGCGAGGGTGGACTTGCCGCACCCCGACTCCCCGACGACTCCGAGGGAGTCCCCGGGGTAGAGGTCGAGGTCGACCTCGTGTACTGCGCGAATGGAGGGCGTCGGCGCGCCGAGGAGCCGCCGCTCGCCGCCGAAACGTTTGCTTGTTGCTCGGACATGGAGAAGCGATTCTGAGTTCATGACGCGCTGTCCTTCTGCGGCTCGGGCTTTGTCAGGCGAGCCTGGTGTGAGGCATGCTGCTCCTCGGCGCGAATGCACCTGACATCACGTCCCGCCACTTTGCGCAGATCAACCGGGCCCTGCCGGCAGGCATCGATGGCCATATCACAGCGATCGGCAAAGCGGCATCCTCCGGGGAGCGCATCGAGCGCCGGTGGGAGGCCCGGAATGGCGTCCATTTCGCGGCCCCGCTCGCCGACGCGCGGCACACAGGCCATGAGTCGGCGCGTGTAGGGATGCAGGGGCTCGCGGTAGATCTGATCGACGGTGCCGACCTCTACGACCTGTCCGGCATACATGACGACCACGCGCTCGCAGATCTGCGAAATCACCCCGAAGTCGTGAGAGATAAACAGTAGCGACACCCCGCGCGTGATCCGGAGCTCGTCGAAGAGCTGGAGGATCTGCGCCTGTATGGTCACATCGAGGGCGGTGGTCGGCTCATCGGCGATGATGAGATCGGGGTCATTGGCCAGCGCCATGGCGATGACTACCCGCTGGCGCATGCCGCCGGAGAGCTCATGGGGATAGGCATCGATGCGGCGGCCGGCGTCCGGGATGTGCACTGCGGTCATGAGCTCGACGGAGCGGGCTCGCGCGGAGGCGTTTGTTGCGTCCTGATGCCTTCGGATGGATTCGGCAATCTGCTCACCCACGGGCATCAACGGGTTGAGTGCCGTCATCGGGTTCTGGAACACGTAGGAGATGCGGTTCCCGCGGAAGTGCTGCAGGTGCTCGAGGGAGGAGCCGACGAGCTCTTCCTCGTTGTAGCTGATGCTTCCCTCCATGATGCGTCCCGGCGGTGTCGGAACCAGGCCGAGGACCGAGAGAGCGGTAACCGATTTTCCGGAACCCGACTCGCCCATCACACCCACAGCAGTGCCGCGTGGGATGTCGATGGACACCCCGTCGGTTGCGTGCACGGGATCTCCGCCGGTCCAGAACCACGTTTTGAGCTCGCTGATGGCGAGGATTGGCGCGGCTCCGTCGGGGTGGGCGGCCTCCCCTGGGGGGGCGGTGGCGCCGAGGGCGGCTGTGCTTCCCGTGCCGACGGCGGCCCCGCCGCGCTTCCCGGCGTCGCGTTTGGCGGCCCCGCGGATGCGCTTCGCCAGTCTGGTGTCGACCTCGGTTGCAGCACGCGGGCTCACCAGGGCGCCGGAGCTCAGGTAGGGGTCGAGCACGTCGCGCAGCCCGTCACCAACGAGATTTATGCCGATCACCAGTACGAGAATCACCAGGCCCGGAAGCGTGGCAACGTGCGGGGCCTGGAGGATGAGACGCCGGCCGTTTCCGAGCATGCTCCCGAGGTCCGCCTGCGGCGGCTGGGCGCCGAGGCCGAGAAAGCTCAAGCCCGCGGTCTCGAGGATCATCCAGCCCACGGTGGTCGAGATGGTTATGAAGATCACCGGCAGCACGTTCGGCAGGAGCTCTCCGAAGAGGATCTTCGCGTCGCCGAGGCCACTGAGGCGGGCGGCATCCACATACTCCAGCCGCACGAGGCTCACCGTGGCCCCGCGGACATTCCTGGCGAAAAAGGGGATATTCACGATAGAAATCGCGATCAACGCATTGAACAGGCCCGGCCCGAGCACGGCAACGATGGCGAGGGCGAGCAGGAGATATGGAAAGGCCATGAGCATATCTACCCCCCGCATGAGGAAATTATCGAGGAATTTCCCGTAAAAGGCGGCGATGATGCCGATGAGCGAGCCGATGACCGCGGCGATGGCGGTGGCGGAGATTCCCACCGCAAGGCTTACCCGGGTTCCCCAGATGAGCCGCGAGAGCATATCCCGTCCGAGCTCGTCGGTGCCGAGGAAGTGCCCATCGCTCCCGGGCGGAAGAAGGCGGTCGGCGAGTGAGGTAGCGTCGGGGTCGGGCAGGCCGAGAATTGGAGCAACCGCCGACAGCGCCACGACCGCGATCACGATGAAAAGGCCGGCGGTTGCTGCCGGGTTGTAGAGGAAGCGGCGAAGTCGCGTGGGTCGCAGGCTCATGTCTGTATCCTCGGGTCGAGAGCATGCTGAGCGACGTCGGCGACGAGGTTGATCAAAACGTAGAGTGCCGCGACGACCACAACGCCGCCCTGCACGAGCAGGATGTCGCGGGTTTGAATGGCGGTGACGAGCATGCGCCCGATGCCCGGCCACTGGAAGACGGTTTCGATATAGATGGCACCGCCGATGACGAAACCGGTCTGGATTCCAAGTACCGGCACGATGCTCACGAGCGCGTTCTTGTAGGCGTGGCGCATGATCACCCGGCGCTCGGACAGTCCTTTTGCCCGGGCCGAGCGGATGAAGTCCTTGCGAAGCACCTCGAGCATCGTGGAGCGCGTGAGCCTCGCTATGACACCCGTCGCCACCACGCCGAGCGTGACAGCAGGAAGCACCAGGTGATGGAGGATGTCTATCACCCCGCCGCCGCCGACCACCTGCATCATGCCGCTAACCGGAAACCAACCGAGCTGCACGCTGAAAAGCAGCACGAAGATGAGCCCCAGCCAGAACGACGGCGTGGAGATGCCTACGAGCACGATGACGGTGAAGAACACATCCTGCCAGCCGAACTGTTTTACCGCCGCGATGATGCCGGCAAGCATGCCCATCACGGCAGCGAGGATAAGCGAGGAGCCGGCGAGAAGAAGTGTCGGGCCAAGCCTGTCGAGCACCTCGTCGATCACTGGTCGATCCAGCGAGTATGAGCGTCCGAAATCACCCTGGAGAATGTTTCCGAGCCAGATGAAGTAGCGCTGCACCAGCGGCTTGTCGAGACCAAGCTCACTGCGGACGCGCTCGAGGTTTTCCGGTGTCGCGAATGAGCCGAGGATGGCCTGCGCCGCATCGCCGGGAATGAGCTCCATAATCAGAAACACGATGATGGAGATTCCGAGCAAGACGGGCACCAGCAGCAGAAGTCGTTTCAGGATGTATCGCCACATAGCTTGATTCCCGCAACCGCAACCGCATCTGGCGGACGGCCCGAAGCCGCCCGCCAGGGTTGCGGAATTGTTCGTGTCTTCTGAGGGTCAGTAGCTGACGTCCGCGAGCTCGAGGAGGAACGAAGGCTGGAGACTGAAGTTCTGTACAGCGTCTCGTGCCACCGCGTTCTGCTTCCAGTTCGCCACGAAGACCCACGGGGCGTCCTCATAGACGATCTCCTGCACCTCGGCATAGAGTCGGGCGCGCTCTTCCTGGCTCGTGGATACACGGGCCTGGTTCAGCAGCTTGTCGACCTCGGGGTTCGAGTAGTAACCGGAATTGAAACCGCCTTCTTCGGGGAATGCGGCGGTGCGCAGCGTCAGGAACGGCAGCGTGTCCGGGTCGTTGGTCATCCATGCCATCTGAGCCATGTCGGCCTTGCCCTCGAGCCCCGGATTGACCTCGCCGAGGAAGGTGTTCCACTCGTAGGTCTCGATACTGACGTCGAGCCCGACCGCCTCGAGGTCCGCCTGGATTGCGGTGCCCATCGGCACCGGATCGAGCATGCCGGAGCCGCCCTCTGTCACGTAGAAGGTAACCTCTGCGCCCTCGGCGCCCGCCTCCCGGATCAGCTCGCGTGCGCGCTCGGGATCGTAGGGGTAGGGATCGAGGCTCTCGTTGTACGCCCAGTCAAAGGCCGGCGGGATCGGGCTGTCTGCGACCGTCGCGGTGCCCTGCAGCACGTTCTCCACGAGCGCTTCCTTGTTGATGGCGTAGTTTGCTGCGCGCCGTACCCGCTCGTCGGTGAAGGGGCCTTCACGGAGATTCAGAATCAGGAACCAGACGTGGGGGCCGGCCTGCTCGTAGACGGTGAACTCATCGTTGTTCTCGAAGGTCGCAACCGAGTCGGGAGGAACTTCTACCATCAGGTCGAGGCCACCGGAAAGCATCTCGTTTACCCGGGTGTTACCCTCGGTGATAGGCCGGAACACGATCTGGTCCATGCCGGGCTCGCCGTCCCAGTAGTTCTCGTTCTTTGCTACCGTTACCTGCGTGTTGCTCTGCCATTCCACGAAGCTATAGGGACCTGTGCCGACCGGATTCCGGCCGTAGTCCTCGCCGTGCTCCCGCACCGCCTCCGGGGAGACAAGCAGGCCCGTCGGATAGGCCAGGTTCGACAGCAGGGGCGCGAACGGTTCGTTGAGCACGAGCTCCACGGTGTACTCGTCGACGACCCGGGTTTCCTGAATGGAGCTGAAGAAGAACGCCAGCGGGAAGGGGCCGGTGTTGTAGTAGGGGTGGTCCTCGTTGAGCATGCGATCGAAGTTGAACTTCACCGCCTCGGCGTTGAAGGGCGTGCCATCGTGAAAGCTCACATCCTCGCGGAGGTTGAAAGTATAGACCGTGCCGTCCCCGGAGATCTCCCAGGATTCCGCGAGCGCGGGCTCGACCTCGAGGGATCCGTCACGGAACCGAACCAGTCCGTCGTAGATGTTGACCAGTATGCGGAAGTCGTTGACCGCCGTCACCGTATGGGGATCGAGCGCCTTGGGCTCCGCCACCTGGCCGACAACCAGTGTGTCCACCTCTTCCGACTCGCCCTGTCCACCGGCGAAGACGGCGCTTGCCGCCAGGATCAGAACGAGCGAGAGTATCAAAGTTCTTTGTAGCATGATTCCTCCTTATGCTACCCGGATAAAATCGAGGCCCTCAAACGGGGTCTCGTTAGTCTTCGAGCCCGGTATCGGGCTCCGGTTTCCTTGTTTCTTTCAGAATCGCGAGCAGGCGCGCGAGCTCAGCCACCGGATCCGCGTGATCGTCGACCCGCAGATCGACCACGACCTCCCCGCTGCCCCGATATCCGCCCCCGGTGCGATGGACCCTCATCGCGGCGGCCTGCTTTCCGCGCGCATCTCCCCCCGCGGCGTCACCCCTGTCGAGCGCGGCAAGAAGCCGATCCCACAGCCGCCCCTCCGTCCCCGCAAATCCCTCGAGCATCGCCTCGAGCACCTCGGGGCCGGCGAGAGTGTTCCCCGCGCACACCGCGTCCGTGCCCGTGCGTTCGCCGGCGAATGGAACGCACTGCGAGCCGGTGTACGCGGCCGTCCGGCCGTCGGCGGTAACAACTGCAAACTGACGGATGTCGCGGGATGCGTCGCCGGCGAGAAGCCGGTCCAGGCCCGTGTCGGGCGCGGCTCCGCCGGCGGCGAGAGAATCGAGCAGGGCCTCTGCCAGAGCGGGGTGAGCAACCGACTGGGTAGCGACCGCCGCGACCCCGGCGCGCACATGCGGCACGAGCGCGCCGACGGCAACGTATCGTGAGGCGGTCGCTACACCGATGTCACCGGTGACGCGGTCTGTGGCGGCAATACTGAAGGTTGCGATCGGCACGATGTCGGATGCACTACCGCTCGTGCCGGTCTTTCGGCCGGATCGCATGATGATTCATAAAACTGCATGGAAATGTAGTAAATTGCAAGTCCCGGCTGCGGCGCTCAGAGAGACTCGATCACCCTGCTGATGCGGGTGCGGACCTCTCCGGCGACTGACTCGAGGCCGGGATTGTCCACTGATGCCATGGACGCGCGAGGGTCGACAGCGGCCGCTTCGACTTCTCCGCCGCCGAGATCCTGGACGATGACGTTGCACGGAAGCATCGTGCCGATCTTGTCCTCGGTGGAAAGCGCCTTGTGCGCGAACTGCGGGTTGCACGCACCGAGGATGCGATACTCGCGGAAGTCCTCGCCGAGTTTCTCCTTCATGGTCTGCTTTACATCGATCTGGGTGAGAACGCCGAAGCCCTCTTTCTTGAGCTCCTCGGTCACTCGATTTATTGCTGCTTCGAACGGCATGCTGAGCGTTTTCGAGAAATAGTAACTCATCTGTTGTACCTCCCATCAGAAAGGTAAAGATGAGTGTATCGGAAAGCAAACTAAAGTATACAGCAGCGTGTGGGTACAATCAGCAGAACAAAATAGGGCGCAAGGAGATGTGAGCGGCTCTCCCGTGCAGCTGGTCGGTATTCGCGTCGACGCCGGAGAGACGCAGCAAGCTCCATCCTCATGGTTCAGTTCTCCATTTTACTGCCTGTCGTATTCCCCTGCAGTGGTATGACAATGCGGGCCGCGGCGTCTGCTGCCGGAATCTCGACGTGGCCGGCAAGGGCCTGGACAATGCGCCGTACGAGCACGAACCCGAGCGCGTCCGGGGCTCCGTGAGCAGTCTCATCTTCTGCCTCCTCGCCCTCGAGGCGTAGTTGCACAACGGCAGTGCCGTGGTCTTCGTGTACACCAAGTGATAGGGTTCCACGTCGTTCAGAGCGGGCGTTCGTGCAGGAGTACGCGAGAACGAGCTCATGGATGACGAGTGCTGTCTCGAGTACGAGCCCTCGCGGAAAGTCGAAGGATTCCGCCATCGCTCGCAGCCTTAGATCGCGCTGCCCGCAATCATCGAGCGCATCGCGAATCTCCCCCTCCCAGAACGAGAGAAGCGCCGCAATGTCGATCGTCGGCCGATACCTGCTGCGAACGAGAAATCGGTGTATGGCTACGAGGGCTCGAATGCGCGCCCTGATCTGCTGAAGCAGACCGGAAAGCGGCTGCCGGGATCCGGTGAGGTCGCTGAGGCCGACAAGGCTCCGTACGATCTCCATGTAGTTCACCGCACCAGCGTCTACTTCGTATGATGCAACATCCCGCGAGCCGAGCCGGGCACCAATAGCTATCGAGAGCGAAAGCAAGAGATCGACATCGGAGCGTGTCCACACCTTTCGTCGTCGACAGTCGTCGAAGCCCACAAAGCCCCAGAGCTCACCATCGGAGAAGATGGGTATGACGAGCAGTGAGAGGATGCCCTGCATGCTGAGCAGCGATTGCTCTTCGACGGGAAACTCCTCCACGAGCCCGAACACCGGTTGATAGTCACTGAGAAGTCGAATCCATCGCCCGTAGCCTGCCTGCTGCAGTGGAAGGTCCTGGAGCTCGGGATTGTCGAGCTGTGGCTCGATGCCTTCGCGCACCCACTCGAAGCGATGGCTGGCAACATGGCTCCCGTCGGGCAGCGCGGTTACTTCGAAGACATATGCGCGGTCCACATCCGAGGCGGAACCGACGCGCGCGAGCGCCTGAGAGATGTCTATGGCGACGTCGGTTGAGCTGAACAGACGGGCGTGAGATTCGAGTACGGGATCGAGGAGGTTGGATTTATGTGAGAAGTCGGAGGCAGATGAGGCCCCGATAGTGTGCATATCCCAAAACTATGCCACGATAACGCCAGAATGTCCACATTATCCAGCTAGTCAACTATTCTTTCTGTCGAAAATGGGGTTCTCGTCCTGGAACACCGCCGGGAGAATCGCGCGGCGGGGTTTGTTGGGATCTACGAGGGCGTTGAGGTTCGTTCCCCGTTGTACATCTTTTACGGGATCGCGGCTGCGAAACGCCATCGAGGCCTCCTCGCGCTCGCCGTTGTAGACATAGGTGAACTCAATGCGCCCCTTGTTCCGCCGCATGATGATCTGGTTTATCGAGGCGGTCACCTCGACGCCGCTCTCGGCCAGGGACATGATGGTTCCGAGCCGAAGCAGGCCGATGCCGACCAGAAGCACACTGCCGGCTATCGCCGCAATCAGGTAGGCGCGGATGTCGTGACCTCCGATGTTACGGATGAACACCGCGGCCCAGAGGGCGAGCGGCGAGAGAAGAAACAGGGATGTCAGATAGTCCCGCTTGAGCACGAGCAGAATGTCGACTGCGCGTTCGGGCGAGTTGTCCTCGGGCATGGGTGTTGCCTCCGCGCTCATCTTACGCCTCCTCCCCGGCCTCTGTGAACCGGGACAGATACTCTCTTACTTGCTGCGCGGTGGCAAGCCCGAGCGCAGTGCGGGCCGGAGCTCGTCTCATCCAGTGATCCTGCGTTCATCAGGGCGTCCGCCGCGTCTGCATCCGTAACGAGGACATCGAAGTAGCGGCCCGCGAGGGCGTTACGGTATCCCGCGTATTTACGATCGCGGGGGGGCACGTGGCGGCTCTCCGCGTTGAGCCGTTCGGCGAGCATGCGGGTGAGCCCCGAGGAGTTGATCTCCGGGTGTCGGGCGCTCGAGGGACGGCGTGTTCCTGATGACTTCCTGCACCGATCCGCTGGGCCCGACCCCGATTCGGACGCCGTCGAACAGCCGTGATTGCAGGCAGCGTGTGCTTGACATGCCCGGCGTCCGCGCGGTAGCTTATATGCAAGAACTTTCACTTTGCGAAAGATATTGCAATTTCGCATGTGATGCATATTCGGGAGGATGAGATGGCGCAGACCACGACGCTTGCTAAGTCGTTGGGAAAAGAGAAGCTGCAGGACATGTATATGAAGATGCTCCATACACGCAATTTCGAGGAGAAAGTTGCCTACTTCTTCTCACGCGGTATGGTGCACGGCACGACCCACCTCTACGCCGGTGAGGAAGCCACCGCCACCGGGATTATGGGCCCCATGAAAGATGAGGACCTCATGACCAGTACCCACCGCGGACACGGCCACCTCATTTCCAAGGGCGCCGAGCTCAACCGGATGATGGCTGAGCTCCTCGGCAAAGAGTCGGGCTACTGCAAGGGCAAGGGCGGCTCCATGCATATCGCCGATGTGGAGGTCGGAAATCTCGGGGCGAACGGCATAGTCGGCGGTGGTATCCCCATCGCAACGGGCGCGGGCATCACGACCCGCATGAAGGGTATCGACCGCGTGGTCGTCTCCTTCTTTGGCGACGGCGCACTGAACGAGGGCGTATTCCACGAGTCCCTCAACCTGGCCTCGATCTGGGATCTGCCGGTCGTGTTCGTATGCGAGAACAACCAGTATGCGATGTCTTTCAGCCGCAAGAAGGCGTTCAACATCGAGGACCTCTCCAAGCGGGCGGAGGCCTACGGCATCCCCGGCGTGAACGTGGACGGAAACGACGTCTTCGAGGTCTACAAGACCGCGCAGTGGGCCCGCGAGCACGCACGGGAGACGGGGCCGGTGCTCATCATTTCCAACACCTACCGCTATAAGGGTCACTCCAAGAGCGACGCGAACCGCTATCGCACCAAGGAGGAGATCGACGAGTGGAAGAAGCTTGATCCCATTCCCCGCATGCGGAAGGTGCTCGAGGACGAGAAGCTCTTTACCAAAAAGGAGCTCGACGAGATGGAGAAGCAGGCTGCCGATAACATCGAGCAGGCCGTCGAGTTCGCCCAGAACGCCGAGGAGCCGTCGCTGGATCTTCTCACTACCGACGTATACGCGTAACGGAGGCTAAGCAAAATGCGAGAGATTACATATGCAGAAGCAGTAAGAGATGCGATGAGCACGGCCATGAGGAAAGACGAGGACGTCTTTTTCATGGGTGAGGATATCGGTGTCTACGGCGGCGCCTTCGGCGTTTCCGTCGGAATGGTCGAAGAGTTCGGAGACGAGCGCGTACGCGATACGCCCATATCCGAAGGTGCACTCATCGGCGCCGGCGCAGGCGCAGCGGTGACCGGCATGCGCCCGATCGTGGAGATACAGTTCAGCGACTTCATCGCGGTCGGCATGGACCAGCTTGCCAACCAGGCGGCGAAGATCCGCTACATGTTCGGCGGCCGGGCGACGGTGCCCATGACCATCCGGACGCCCGCCGGCTCGGGAACCGGCGCCGCAGCCCAGCACTCGCAGAGCATGGAGGCCTGGTACGCCCACGTGCCCGGGCTCAAGGTGGTCATTCCTTCCACCCCGCAGGACGCCAAGGGCCTGCTCCTGTCCTCCATCTACGACGACAATCCTGTCGTTTTCATGGAGCAAAAGGTCCTCTACCGGCGCAAAGGGCCCGTGCCCGAGGAAGAGTACTACATCCCGCTCTCGGAGACTGATGTGAAGCGGGAGGGAAGTGATCTTACCATCGTGACCTACGGGCGTATGCTTCCCATGGTGATGGAGGTTGCCGAGGAGCTCTCCAACTCTCAGGGTATCGAGATCGAGGTTGTCGACCCGCGCACCATTCGCCCGCTCGATGCGGAGCCGATCATCAAGTCGGTCGCCAAGACGGGCAAGGCAATGGTTGTCCACGAGGCGGTTCAGTTCGGCGGTTTCGGGGGTGAGCTCGTCGCGCAGATTGCAGATAGCGAGGCGTTCTACTACCTCGATGCACCCATCAAGCGCATCGGCGGCGCCGACGCCCCGATTCCCTACAACCCGAATCTCGAGAAGCACGCGG
>CAZVXU010000066.1:0-12933 GCA_964631585.1 uncultured Spirochaetaceae bacterium
ATAGGGCAGCATTTCCATGCGAAGCTTCGCGTACAGTCGGTAGGCGGATATGACGCAGGAGGCTGAGAGCCTACTGGAGAAGCACGGTGGCCTCGACATCCATCGTTCTGAGAGCGAGGAGGAGCTGGAAGAGCTATGGCGCATCCGCAAATAGGTCCCCTGGGCACTCATGCGAATGAGCCCCCACCAGACCTTGGAAGACGTCACGGTCCCGGTCTCAAATGCCTGGCCGCTCATTGCCCGAACGCGGGAGCTAAGCGCGGAAACCGGCATAGAGATCGCCAATTTCGGACACCTCGGCGACGGAAACACCCACTGCACCCCGGTGAAGCCGGAGAATGAGACGGTCGAGCGCTGGCACGAAAGGGTGCCGAAGCTACTGAAGTGGCTTTACCGCGAGGTGTTTGCCCTCGGCGGAACGATAAGCGGCGAGCACGGCATCGGCCACAAACGGCGGGACTACATGCCCTTGGTCTTCGGCGAGGCGGAGCTCTGCTACCAGCGTGGGCTCAAGCGGCTCTTCGACCCCGACGGAATTTTGAACCCGGGGAAGGTGGTGTAGGTACGGGAAGGAGCTTCCGGCCGGCCACCCCGTCGGGCCGATTCCGGCGCCCTATTCGAGTCCGCCGATCGCCGCCTATGCGCGCCGCCTACTCCAGCCGGCCCCGCTCGATAAGCCACACAACCGACTCATACACTGCATCGAGGGAAGAGTACCTCGGTGTGAAGGCGAGGAGTCTCTCTGCCTTTGCCGTCGAGCAGCTTGGGCTGTGGGCAATATGGTCCCATATGTATGCGCCATCGCGCTCTGAGACCTGGGCCTCGAGCGTCTGCCACGGAACGAGCTCGACGGCGGGCTCATGATCGAACCAGCGGTAGGCCGCCTCCGCATACCCGCGAAGGGTCAGAGCCTGCGGGGACACGGCGTGAAAGCTCTCACCGACGGAGGTCGACCAGCTCGCCATCGCAGCCATGAAGAGTCTGGCCACGTCGTCGGCATGAACGTGGTGGACGGTCTCCAGTCCAAGATTTGGCACGGTAATCGGCCGTCCGGCCCGGACGTCGCTCCACACCCGCGTGTCGAAATGCCCCTCCGGATTCAAAGGGGCCCAACCTTCTCCCACGATGTGCCCGGGGTGAATCACCGTGGCCGGAAACCGCTCGCGACGAGCCTTCTCGAGAAGATAGACCTCCATTTCCGCCTTCTTTGTTCCGTACTCTCCAAAGGGCCGCTTCGCCGCGTCCTCTGTGGTGGGGACCCGCTCGGAGTGGCCGTGCACCCAGATCGTGCCACAGGCCAGATAGTGCTGGATGCTCCCGTCGAGCGCTTCCACAAGCTGCTGGGCGCTCTCTTTGGAGAAACAGATCAAGTCGATGACAACATCAGCGGCGAGCTCGGAAAGCGCCGAGGCGAACTCCCCTCGCTCTTCCGCCACCTCACGGTCGATAACGACGTAGCGCACCTTCTTCCAGGCGCTATGCCCGGTGTAGGGATTGCGCTTTCCGCGGGTAACAACGGAAACCTCGTGCCCGCTTGCGACCAGGCGGGGTACCAGGTAGGTACCGACGTGTCCTGTTCCACCTATTACTGCTACATGCATCGAAATGCCTCCTTCTGTTGGCTAGTTGTGACATACCTAGCCGAACTCCTCGACGGCGCGCCGGTAGAACTCGAGCCGAAAACGGCGGATGGCCTCGTCGGTCTTCTCCCGCCCATAGTACACGCGGTTGGTCAGGGCGACCATCAAAAGAGATCGCTCGGGGTCGATCTCGAAGCTCGTTCCGGTAAAGCCGGTATGTCCGAACGCCCGGCAGCTGAGTCCCGTCTCCGCCGCGATCTCGGGGGTGACCAGCTGCACCCCGAGACCACGGCGCTCGACCTCGCCCGCCTCCCGGCCCGCAAGTGGCGCTGCAAGCGGGAGGGCAACTTGCTCCCGTGCGGCCTCGGTTGCAGTCTCCTCCGATAGAAGTGGGCTCAGGCGGCCGGCTCCCACCACGCCGCCCCAGATACGCAGGATGTGCTCATGCAGCGCATCCACGGTTGCGAACAGCCCCGCGTTTCCCGCCGCGCCTCCGAGGGCATAGGCGTTCTCGTCGTGAACCTCACCCTGGATCCGACGGCCCCGCCACGGATCGTTCTCGGTCGGGGCACATCGCCGGCGCTCTGCGGCAGGCGGCAGGAAGCCTAGTTCGAACCCGGGCCCGGCGGCGCCGCCTGCGCCGCCGCCTCTGCTGTCGCCAGCACCGTCGCGCGCAGCCCGGCCGTCACCGCCGGCGCTCGAACGGTTACCCGCTACCACGAGCCGTCGAAACGCCTCGGGGAAAGGCAGCCCCGTGGTGGCCGCAACAACCTCCCCGAGAAAGACGAACCCCGTGCAGCTGTAGAGCACCTGCTCGTCACGCGCGGCCAACGCATCCGTCCGGTAGAGTGCGGCCCAGGCCCGCTCGATCTCTTCGCGGTCCGGCAATCCGCCGGCTCGGGTGTAGTCCCCGCCGCGCGGCGTTACCACCGCAGTGAGGCCCGGCACCGCCGGCAATCCACCGGTGTGGGTGAGAAGCCGGCGAAGTGTCAACGAGCCTGTTGCAGCAGGAAGGGCCCCAGGGGCACCTCGGCCGCCTCGGCGGCTCCCGCCGTCGCGCCGGCTTCCGCGGCTTCCGGCGCTCCCGCCTCCGTCCCCACCCAGCAACTCGCGTAGCTCCTCCTCGAGCGACAGGCGGCCTTCGTCGACGAGGCGCAACACCGCCACGGCGGTGGCAAGGGGCTTCGTAAGCGAGGCAAGATCGAAGAGGGTATTCGGAGACGGCTGCAGCGCGTAGTTGTCCTCGGTATAGGAGGCTTCATCGAGAGGATCACCACCGCGGTAGCGTCCCACGAACCGCCGGAAGACAACGCGTCCGGCTCGCGAGACGAGGAGGGCCGCACCCGGGAAGGTCGAGCCGGCAAAGGTAGAGCCCGCCATCGCTATGTCTCTCGCGCCGTCGGCCTCTCGGCTCCCGGCCCCGCGGTCGAATATAGCAAGGCTGCTTCCCGCGCCTCTCGAAACCGCTCTCCATCCCGGCTCAAAAGCGCGTAGGCGTCCTCCGGTGAGCCGCCGGCATCGAGCAGCTTTCGCAACTCCGGCCCTCCTGCCAACCAGTCCATGAACGACCGAGAAGCATCCTGCCACAACGGGCGCCAGGCAAACCTCTCCGCCGAGTGGCGGCGGACCGCATCCAGCACGTGTACGGCGACATAAAGCGGGCGAAAGCGCCCCGGATCGGTCAGGTGGAGCTGCACCCCGCGACAGGCCTCCCCAGCGAAAGCCGAGAACGCCGGAGTGAAGTCGGAAACGGAGAAGATCACCCCGCCGAGGTCTCGAGCCGAGAGATCGTCTCTCAGTGCTTCGGGGTCAATCCACGGCGCACCGATCGTCTCGAACGGCCGGGTCGTCCCCCGGCCCTCCGAGATGTTGGTGCCTTCGAAGAGGCAGGTTCCCGGATAGATGAGCGCGGTCTCCGGATGTGGGAAGTTGGGAGAGGGCTGCTTCCACGGCAGGCCCGTCTCCCGCCACGAGTAGTCTCGAGCGTAGTGCTCCATAGTGAAGAGGGTTGGTTCGGGCCCCGAAAGATACCACAGGTAGACGTACCGCGCGAACTCTGCAACCGTCATTCCGTGGCGCTGGGCAAGGCCGTATTGTCCCACTTCACTTTCCGCATCCGGGGCAATCGCGCCACCTTCCACCCACCGCGCGCCGGCGGGATTCGGTCTGTCGCACACCACCGCCTCAGTGCCGGCGCGGGCGCAGGCATCCATTACCTCGGCGGCTGTGTAGAGGTAGGTATAGTAGCGACAACCGACGTCTTGGATGTCGATGATGACAGCGTCGAGATCGTCCACATGCCGGGGTTCGGGACGGGTGCGCGGCCCGTAGAGAGAGACCACCTCGACGCCGTCGAGCAAGCCGTCCGCCACCGAAGCCGTGTCCTGGGCCTCAGCTCGAAACCCGTGCTCGGGACCAAAGATGCGCACGAGCGGGAACCCGGCCTCAACGAGCGCCCGGTGCACCGACCGACCGTCCGGAACGATGGCAGATTGATTGGAAAGCAGACCCACGCGCCTGCGATCCCCCGGTCCGGCGGCAAGGAGACGCTCGACGCCGAGCACGGTACGCTCAGGGCGAGCGCCATGTCCCCCGCCGGCGGCGGACGCCCGGCGGGCGCTGTCTGCGGCTCCGCCCGTTCGCTCGCTCATCGGAACGTGCCGGCAAGCATACCGGCAATGAAGTAGCGCGACATTACCAGATACAGAAGCACGATCGGCAGGATCGAAAGGCCGAGAAAGGCAAAGAGCGGCCCCCACTGCACCGAATGCTCTCCGAAGAAGTTCGCGACGGCCAGCGGCAGCGGGCTCAGCTCCGGAGTTCGCAAAAAGATCAGTGGAAAGAAAAAGTCGTTCCACACCGGAACCGCATTGTAGATGATTGCTATCACCAAACCCGGCTTGGCAAGCGGCAACATCACGCGCCGGAAGAGCTGGAACTCGTTCGCCCCGTCGATACGCCCGGCGTCCTCGAGGTTCTCTGGAAGCGTATAGAAGAATCCGTATAGGATCAGGATCGAAAAGCCGAAGCGCCACGCCGCATATACCAGAATCAGCGATATTCTGGTGTCGAGGAGGCCGACGTCGCGCATGAACAAAAACAACGGAAGCGATGCAAGCCGCAGCGGCACCATGAGCCCGAGGAGGAAGAGCGAGTAGATGAGCCCGATCGTCTTGAACCGGTAGCGTGCCAGCGCGTAAGCCGCAGTGGTGCTAAACCCGATATTGAGGAGCATAGCACCGCCGGTGACAATGACGCTGTTACCGAGGAACAAGAAGAAGTTGTTTCCCACCAGCACCTGAGTGTAGTTTTCGAAGTTGGGTGTGGTTGCCAGGCCGAGCGGTGCAGAGAACAACTCACTCGTGGTACGAAGCGAGGAGTTGTACATGATGAGAAGCGGGACGATGATGGCCAGGGCGTAGAGCCCGAGGAGCACGTACACCACAACACTTTTGCTTATTCCAACGTGTTGAATCTTTAGAGCAGCACGACTCTTCATTTCTCAGCCCTCCAGCGTCACACGCTTGTTCTGAAGCGCCTTCGTGATCACAAGCGACAGCGCCGCGGAGATGACCACGATTACGATACCGATCGTGGCGCCGAGGCCCTTGTCTGCCAGGCCGGTAATACCGCCGAAGGCCGTCCGGTAGAAGAGCGTGCCGAGCACGTCGGTTGCGTAGTTCGGCCCCCCAGTGGGACCGGTAAGTGCGTAGACGATGTCGAACATCCTGAGGTTCCCCGTGATGGTGAGAATCAGCACAGTGAGAAGCTGCGGCACGATGAGCGGCAGATAAATCCACATGACTCGACGGATTCCCATAACCCCGTCGAGCTCCGCCGCGTCGAGGACCGACTGCGGGATGTTGTTGAGCCCGGAGAGAAAGATGAGCGCCGGGAATCCCGCCCATCGCCAGACGTTTATCAAGAGAATCGTCGTGAACGCCGTGCGGGGGGCTCCGAGCCACGGGAAGCTAAAATCAGGGTCCCCCACCAGGCGGACTATCGCGTTTATGGCGCCCCAGCTCGGGTGGAGCAATAGATTGAACAGGAACCCCACTACGACGATGGACAGGGTGACCGGGAGGAACACTACCACTCGAAAGAAGGGGGTGCCCGGCAGCCCTTGAAACAGCATCAACCCGATAATGAATCCGAGCGCCGTTTGTACGCCGACCACAAAGATGAGTGCGTAGGCGTTATGCCCGACCGCATTCCAAAAGCGGTCGGAGATCGGCTGGTCGGAGGCAAAGACGGTGCGAAAGTTCTCGAATCCGATGAAGGCTTCACGTTCCAATCCGTCCCATGCGTAGAGGCTGTAGCTGAACGAGCTGAACACCGGATAGATTACCAATCCTAAAAAGAGGATGGTTCCGGGAAGGAGAAACACCACGAAAGCCAGTCGCCTCGAGGTTGCTACTCGCTCCCAACCTTGTTGTAGGTTCACGCCATACTCCTAAAGAGGGTGTGTCAAAGGACGGCGCGCCCCGAGCGAGGCGCGCCGAAAGAGCCTATGCGTGCGTGAATCTCAGTTCTGGAAGGGCTCGTACCAAGATTCGACCTGGCTCTGTACTTCCTCGGCCACTTCCTGGGGGCTGAGATCTCCCTGCATCATACCCTGAAGCGAGTTCTGAAGCGCAACCGATCCGGTTGGCTGGTCCCAGCGGAACCCAACGAGCATGATGTACGGTGTGGTCTCGTATTCCTCCACCATCGAGATGAACTGAGACAACACCGGCACCTGGTTCGGGTCGGCTTCCACGCCCGGAACGGGAGAAATCTGTCCGAGCATGTTGGTGAACATGTTGCCGAACTCCTTGGTGGCCATGAAGCGAACGAGCTCGACCGCGGCTTCCTGGTGCTCGGTGTCCTTGTTCACACCGTAGGACCCATCGGCCCAGGTTCCGACGTAGCGGGTGTCGGCGCTTTCCGGAACGGGCGCAGCAAACACGCCAATATCCAAGTCCGGATTCTGCTCCTGGAAGAATGCCGCCTCGAAGGAGCCGCCGACATACATTGCAGCCTGCTCGGTGAAGAAGTTTGCCTGCATACTTGCGTAGTCGATGCCCATAAAACCGCTGGGCATGTACTGGCCGAGCTGCTCCATTTGCGAGAGCGCACGAACGAAGCGCTCATCGGTAAAGGTTGTATCCCCGGCGACAACTTCCTTATAGAACTCGTTGGCACCGTAGAAGCCGGGGCCGACGGTACCGAACATGATCTCGAGCATCCACGCAGCCTGACCGCCGTTGGCAAGCGGAGTTACGCCGTTCGACTGAAGGGTGTCCATGACCTCCATGAACTCGCTCCAGTTCTCCGGCTCACTGACCCCGTTTTCCTCAAAGATGCCCTTGTTGTAGTAGACACCGAGGGCCTGGTTGGCAAAGGGTACGCCGTAGATATTCCCGTCCTCTCTGCCGGTGGCGCTTGCAATCGAGGAATCGGAGAAGTCAGAAAGCGCATCTACCTCGTCACCGAGCGGCAAGAGAAAGTCGGTGTAGCGCTGCAGGCCGCCGTAGGCGCGAAGCTGCATCACGTCCGGGCCCTGTCCGCCCTCGAGTGCGGTGGCGAGCACGGTGTTGTACTCGGTGTTCTTGATGGTGCGGAAGTTGATCTCGACGTTCGGGTGGTCTTCCTTGAACACGTCGAACATCTCTGCGTACTCTTCCGCGTCCTCCTGTCGCCAACTCCAGACGTCAAGAGTGACGGTCTCCGCCTGCTCTTCCATCTGCTCACCGCCACCTTCTTCGGCGGCCTCCTCTTGGCCACCGGCAAACGCAAGCGCCGGTACCAGTGCCAGGGCGAGCACAATCAATAGTGTCGACCGTTTCATTCAAGCCTCCTTATTTCTGCCGCAGCGCTGAGAATTATCGCCGCGGTAGTTAGTTGAAAATCCTACAAATAGCCTACATGCAGCTGCGCAAGTTGTCAAAGTGAATTTCCCAGTTCGTCCAGTAAAATTTTGACCGGCGACTGGGCGACGTGCCCACCGGCCTCCTCAGTACGCCGTCGCGCCTCCAGCGCTCGGTATAGGTGCTCACACGCCGTCTCGTAGGGGATGGCGGCGAGCTGAGAGACGATCCGAGAGCCCCGGTCGATGAGTTTTTTGTTCGTCGGGTCTACTTGAATCATCCAGTTCCCGCGAATCCGTCCGAGCATACCCATGGAGGCCGTGCTTATCGTGTTGAACACCAACTTGACGGCGAGATGGTGCCACAGGTAAATCGGGCTCGGCGGCAGATCGAGGCTCAGCTCGAATACACGCTCATGGGAGGAGCTCTCCCCGGGCGCTTTAGAATCGCCGGGCGCTATGCGCCCGCCTGTGCCCTCGTCGTACGCGCCGCCACCGCTTTCCTCTGCGCCGAAATCGTGAAGGACCAGTCGTGCCCGGTGCGCGTGGTCGGCACCGTCTTGATCCTCTCCTTCCCGCCCGTCGCCCGCCGGCTTTACGTCTTCGGCACCCCGCACCCCACCCACTTCGACCGTGAGATACATACTCCCGCCGGCGGCGATACGGCCGGCATCCTCTTCATTGCCGATGAGGTAGCGATCTATGTCCCTGTCATCCAGAATCGGAGGATTCCGTACCAGCGCCTCGGGCGCCTCCATGCGTTTGTAGTCCTCGGCTTCCCATGACAACCCCCGGGGCGAGCGCCTGAGCATGGCGTGCCACGCAGCTTTACTGTGGCGTTTGGGGTCCTTGGCGTAGGCCCAGGAGACGGGGCTGGTCTTCTCATCAGTCGGTCTGAACGGAGGCAGGGCGAACGTGGGCGTCCGCTCGGTCGTGTCACTGAAGATGTCGAGGAGGAATCGATCGGCGAGGTAGGTGACAAGCCCACCCTTCTCGTACAGAGACGCCTCGGCCGATGCCAGATCGGCCATGACACGACTGTTGTGCTCGGACTCGAGCCTCTGAACCAACTCCGCGAAGCGGTCTGCCTGTAGAAGACGATTCGCCTTCTCCTCCGCGTCGGAAACCTCACGGGTCGCTCCGTCCACATGCGATGCCGCCCGGCTGAGCCCTTCTTCCATTGCCGCTCCCACGACGAGCATCTCCATGGTCGTCGCCTGCATCCGCGTAGAACCCGAAAGCGCCATCTGTCCGGTAAAGAGATCGAGAACCGTGACGGACGGATTATCGATGAGCTCGCGGCTTCGGGTAATGTGTGCTCGCAAGAGGGCGGTGGGATTGTTGTAGAGCACAAAGACTGTTGCACCGCGACGAAGCGCCTCTTGAGCGCTGCCGAGAACCGACGGCGTTTCCCCACCTTCGGTGATCGCAATGAAGAGATCGCCTGATCCCAGACCGAGGTCGGCCACTTGCCGTGCCCCGAACTCCGGGTAATCCTCGAAGTTCTCCACTGCGCGAATGAGCGCTCGATCCCCTCCCGTCATTATGCTCACCGCTCGGTTCGCCCGCTCGAGGTTCTCATCGTCCTCGGCCGCGCCCGCCTCCGGGCCGGTCTCCGGGCCCGCCTCCGAATCCGTGTGCAAGCGCTGGCGCGCGGCCTCTCCGGGAGCCACCCCCGCCCTATCTTCCCAGAATTGGCGCCACATCTCCTCGAGCATGACGCTCAGACGGCCGGTGCTCCCGCAGCCCGAAAAACAGATGCCGCCGGTGCCGGCGGCAGTGGCCGCAATGGCATCGACGAGATCGGCATACTCTCCGCTGGTGAAGACGCGGCGTGCCACAGGCGGTATGTCTTGGTCTACGGCCAGAAGTAGGTTGATGCCCGCAGCCGGGTCGGACTGCACGGTCGAGCTGAACGCCGTGGTGTAGGGATGAGACTGTTCGGTCGGCAGCATGCCGAGGTGAAATTGACTCTCGTGTTGGACAAAGTTGCGAGCAGAGGAGCGTGCCCGCCGGCGGATTTCCGGATCATCGTAGTTCTCGTAGAAGGCCCGATTATCATTCATGCACTGGTCCTCTCTTTCGCTTCCTACAGCGCCGCCGGTTCGTCACCGCGCATGGCTCCGACGGCGTGGCCTGAGCGCACCGAAGCCCGCGAAGGTATGTTGTAATACCAACTAACTATCCAACGGCAGCATCCTACACGAGTAGTGCGCGTGCTGTCTACTCCTCCAACGACAGTTTCGTGACAGCGGAAATGGGAAATCGATGGGTTCGAAACAGCCGCTCGATAGCCGCCCGGCATGCTCCAATTGCCACCGAGCGTGGACCATGCTTGGCGCGGGCCATCCGGATGTCTGTTGCTCGCTGCTCGGGGCCAATCGCATGGCGGCGCACCGTCTCACTCAACTCTTCGTAGAGACTCTCGATGTCTCCACCAAGCACGATTCGGCGGACCGCCGCTGCATTTGCTATGAGCGCAAGACCCCGAGCTACTTCGTCAATGAAGTGCTCCCGGCCCCATACCTGACTGTCCAAGTGTCGCTCCGGTCTCAACATATGAGTGATTGCTCGACCGTGTCGCAACCTCCCGCCGACGACGAGGCCGACCCCCACGCCGATGTCGTCCGGCTGATCACCCGGTCGAAACTCGACCAAGGCCAGCAGCAAGTCGTCATCTTCGTCCTCGTAGAGCTCTCCGAGTGCGGATGCCTGTGCGTCGTTGAAGACCGCGACCGGTGCATCGAGATGTCGATTGACCAGCGGCTCCATGGCTACCGGGGCCTCGAGCTTCAGCGCGTCGGAACGCACGATCGTTGCAGTGTCGGAATCCACCACCGCGCTGACGCCCACGCCGACGGCAAGCAACTGTCTCGAGGCGGCGCCCATCGACTCCACGGATTGCTTCACCTGCCGAATCGCGCTGAGCATCGTCTCCAAGCTGTCCGCCCCGGCGTGCTGGACCTGCACCTCTCGGTATTCGAGCACCGTGCCGCTGAGGTCAATTGCCACCAACCTAATGTGCGGAATAGTCAGCTCGAGCCCGATGGCGTATCCGAGCCCCGACCGCAGATACAGCCGCACCGGCGGCCGACCACCGCGGGGACCGCTTGAATCATCCTGCAGCTGATCGAGGGCTCCGGCCCCGACCAATGTGTCCGCCAACTGCCCCGTCGTAGAACGGTCGAGCCTCAAGCTCCTCGCAAGCTCCGCGCGGCTGAGGCCCGGCACACGCCAGAGGGCTTCGATAACGCGACTCAGATTATCTCTGCGTAGCCGGTTCTGATACGGCACGGATTGTTGCAACTCCAATTTACCCACGGTACCACCGGCATTTTGTGCTGTCAAACCGGAAGGCCGTCGGAGAAGACGCCGCGCGTGGCGGCCACGGTGGTGTTCGTGGGACTCCTGTTCATTGCACCCGTCCGCGATCTTGCGCTAAACGCGCTCAACCTCATCCTGTTTGCCCTCGTGCTCTACGGCATCGTGTTGATCGGCCTCTCCGAGCGCGAAGGCGAGGTGCTCAGGAAGCTCGCGGCGGTCTTTCGAACCGTGAGATCGCGGAGGCGCTTTTCATATCGCCGAAAACGGTCGAGAACCACCTCTCGAGCATCTTCTCCAAAACCGGCGTGACGAGCCGGTGGCACCTTCTTACGGTGCTTCTGTTCAACCGGTAGGCGCGCCCCCGCCGAAGCCCATGCCGAGACACTCGGAAGAGGCGGCTCAGACGGCCCCTCTACTTCCCCTTGAGCTTTCGCTCCGCCCCCCGGCCGGCATCGCCGAGGCGGTCGAGCTCCTCGCCGGTAAGCGTGACCGACAGCGCCTGTGCGTTCGAGCGCGCCTGGGATACGGAGCTTGCCCCCGGGATAGCGACGATTCTCCGCCCGTGGCGCTGCGTCGCCCAGGCAAGCGCCACTTACGCGGCGGAGGCACTATGTGCCGCTGCCACCGCCTCGAGCTCCTCGATGACCGGCCGCGTGGCCTCGAGGCCTTCGGGTTTGAACCGCTTGAGCCATTTCCGAGGTCCCCGCCGGGCGCGGATGTCCTCGCCTCCGTGGAATTTTCCGGTGAGGATGCCTTGGGCAAGGGGTGAGTAGCCAATAATGGAAATGTCGAGCTCCTCTGCGGCATCGAGCACACCGTCTCGCTCGATTTCGCGGTCTATGAGGCTGTAGCGCATCTGGTTGCTTGCAAGCGGGAAGCCTTCCGCGGCAAGACGGACGTGGGCGCGTCGCATGCGCTCCGCGTTGAAGTTACTCACCCCCACCGCGCGAATCCGCCCCTGACCGACGAGCGCCGCCATGTGGGTCACCTGCTTCTCCACGCTGGAAAAGCTGAACGGCTGGTGGATCTGATGGAGGTCGATGGAGATGCCGCCGAGGGCTTTCTCGCGGGCGGAAAAGGTCTTCTCAATGGACGGGGCAAACCGGAACGCCGGGAACCACTTGTCCGCAAGGACGAACCTGTCTCGCTCCACGCCGAGGGCGCGAAGGGCCTCGGCAAGCGACTCCTCGGAAGCGCCGTTTCCGTAGACCTCCGCCGTGTCGAACCAGTTGATGCCGCCCTCGAGCGAGGCCTCGACGATATCCCGCACCGTCTCCTGCGGGAGCGCATCCCAGTAGCCGCCGGCGAGGCTGCGGCTCCTCGAAAACTGCCAGCAGCGGAGCCCCACCGGAGTAACGGCCATATCGGTGTTTCCCAGGGCGTAGGTTGCAGCCTTACTCGTCATCTTCTTCGTACCTCCGGGGGCAGAAGATACGCATGCCGGCGGGGAGCGGCCAGTGCCATGCACACCGATACTCCCCCGGAGTGATCGGCGGGAAGGGTTCCCAGTTGGTGAAGCGGTCATGCCGCTGTTTGTACCGACCGGCAACGATTCTCACACGGTCGCGGGAGAGATACAGGATGTCGGAAACCGAGGCCGATTCAGTCGGCAAGCAGCGCCAGCACGAAATATCGGACGAAACTCGAGTGGATCAGATCGCGCTTTTTCTCCGCGGCCCGACCCACGGTGGTAATCATTTCTTCGAGCATGGCGTCGAGCTCGCCGCCTGCTTCGAGGCGTTTGCCCTCCACGGGAGGATGGCGGCCCGCCCGGCGCCACCCGTGTTTTCCGTCCCGGTCAGGCAGAGCCTGAGATCGGCGGGAAGCACTTTGAGGGCCTTCGTCGTTTTTGCGTGGGGGTTCTTTATGAATTGCGCCTCATCGAGGCAGATGAGCCGCCAGGATACGTCAGCGAGGAGCGAGGCGTCGCGGACGGCGGTTGCGTAGCTCGTCACCACCAGGCCGGCGCTCTGGAAGGCCTCCCCGGAAGCGGCACGGTCGGTCCCGTAGTGCACCGCAACGGTCAGCTCCGGCGCGAAGCGCGCCGCCTCCCGGTGCGGCGCCCCGCCGTGCCATCTCAAGAAGGAGGTCGGAATTGAGAAGACGGTCGGCCGCCGCCGCATCCTCCGCCGCCGCATCCTCCGCCGCCCAGTACCACATATCGCTGTAGTGATCGTATTC
>CAZVXU010000067.1:0-10942 GCA_964631585.1 uncultured Spirochaetaceae bacterium
GCCCGGCGTACCTCTTCATCGGCGGGGTCGTCGTAGAGCACGAAGGTGGTCCCGTCCTCCTCCACGAAGTCGAAGGGCAGAGCACCGTCGCCGGCGGGTCGGGAAAGAATCTCCGCGGTCATATCCCGTCCGGTAGGGGTGTGGATGAGGGCGTACTCGCTCGTCACCCGCTCTTCGCCGGGGTAGGCCGGCTCCTTTATCACGATCACCCAATCGGCGTCGTCGCTTTGTGCGACCAGGGTGAGCACGGATTCGAAGTCCGCATATCCGGGGACCTGCCTGCCGTCGGCCGTGGTGAGAATCAGCCGCCGACTGTTTTCGTCGACCGTTACATCCTCGATTTCTCCGTGATCGGGCCAGATCTCGGCGATGCAGGTATCTTCCCACGTGGTCCCGCGGTACACCTCGGCGATCTCGAGGCTTACGATGTAGCGAAACTGCAGCGGCACGCCCATATCACCGTCAATGCCCATCTCGACGGCCTGGGGGAACTCCCAGTCGCGAACGGCATCGGCGGAACGGAACCGTGCCATCGCCGCTTCGGCGGAGCCGGGAGCGACGGGGAGCCGCACCCGTTGTGCCTCGAGCGTGTCGGAGAGGCGCACCGTCCGCGCGGGGCCGACCGGCAGGGCGTCATAAAACGTCAGTGTCTCGGTGGCGTACCCCTCAACGTTAAGCGCCGTGAACACCCGCAGATTCAGTGACTTCACCCGGTGGTTGCGGAGGAACAGATTTTGGTTTCTCGCGAAGCCGTTGATAAACCCGAGCGCTTCCGGGTAGTGGGTGAAGGCCAGCACGATGCTCTCTCCGATACCCGGCCCCGGACCGCCTTCCACCCAGGCGGTCCCGGGATCCACATCCAGAGCTTTCTCCGGGTCGTAGCGCGACATCTCCCAAAAACGCTCCGATTCGAGCACCGACGACGCACCCCATTCGGCGACGGCATAGGCTCTGCCGGTGAGGGAGAATCGAACCCACTCTCCCTCGAGCGGTTCCTCCACTGCAAAACCCGGCGCGGCTCCCGACACCAGGAAGACAATGGAGAAAATGATGAGGACCAGGTCGCGGCCCCGGTCCCGACCTTGGCCGGTGCCCGAAGCGGAGGAGGTTTTCGAATGCGCTGTCGGATTCATGCCTGCATTATAGCACGTGCCTCGGCGCGATGCCTCACAGTTTGCTATCGCCGGCGCGGTCGATCAGGAAGCAGAGCTCCGCCACTGTCGACGCCTTCCTCGCGAAGTACTATCATGCCGCTCAGGAGGAACGCGATGGCAGCCGCGAAGATGACACCGGCCGAGACGGGCGGTGTGCAGGGGGTGTCCCGGGGGAGGTTCCTCAAGGACGTGCTCATTTGCTCGCTCGGCGCCTACGGCGGGCCCGAGAGCCACATAAGCGTCTTTCTCAATCAAATGGTGCACAAGCGCGGCTATCTCTCCGAGGAAGAGCTCATCGAGCTTCTCGCGCTCAACGGCATCCTTCCGGGGCCCACGAGCACGCAGACCATCGTGTCGATCGGATACAAGGTTGAGGGGCGGCCGCTGGCGTTTCTCACGCTGCTGGTCTGGGCCCTGCCGGCGCTCACGCTCATGACGGCGGCTTCCTTTGCATACGGTCTTCTGGAGCAGCGGGGACTCGCGACCGACGTACTGCGGTTCGTGGCGCCGATGGCGGTGGGGTTCATCATCTATGCCGCGACGAGAATCGCCCGGAAGGTCGTGACCGATCTGACGACGGCCGCTCTGTTCGTGATGAGCGCCGTGGTCACCTTTTTCTTCCGCGCTCCCTGGGTGTTTCCCGTGGTTCTGCTCGCCGGTGGTTTAGTTTCGGCGTTCCTCTCCCCGAACGCAGACCATACGACCGTTACGCCGGTGCGCCTCCATCCCCCCTGGCGCTTTCTGTTTCTGTTTGTCGGATTCGCCGTCGGAGCCATTCTCGTGGCAAACGTTTCGGAGGCGAGACCGGCCCAGCTGTTCGAGAGTTTCTATCGCTACGGGTATCTCGTCTTCGGCGGCGGACAGGTTGTCGTGCCGATCATGCAGAGCGAGCTCGTCGACATCCGGGGATACCTGACGAATCAGGAGTTTCTCACCGGCTACGGGCTCGTGCAGGGGCTGCCGGGCCCCATGTTCAGCTTTGCCGCCTACGCAGCCGGTATGGCCGGTCGGGACGCCGGCACCGCGATGCAGATTCTCGGAGCGGCGATCGGCGGGGTAGCGATCTTCCTCCCGGGCATCCTGCTGATCTACTTTGTATATCCCGTCTGGGAAGAGCTCAAGCAGCTCCGCGGCGTTCGCCTCGCCGTCAAAGGCATCAACGCGGTGGCGGGCGGGCTCATCGCCGTCTCCATCGTCGTGCTCGGCCTCTCCGTTGGCCTCACGCCGGTCAACATCGCCGTTATGCTCGTGACGGCCCTGTTGCTCTCCTTTACGAGGATTCCGGCACCGGTTCTCGTTCTTGCGGCGCTCCTCTTCGGCGCGGCCGTGTGATCGTATGATTTTCCCATTGTATTTATCGTCCGGCTGTGATACTCTTAAAAGCTAAAAAGCTCCAGTTTATCGCCCGCCGTCGGCAGCCCGTAGTTTCTCCGTAGGTTGGAGCTCGGATCGAGGAGGTCCTCGTTGTCCAGTGAAACTTCCGAACCCAGACAAATCCTCCTGGTCGAGGACGATGCAATCATCGCGCTCGGCGAACGTGCGACGATCGAGACGCATGGTTTTGCGGTGACGTGTGCGCACTCCGGAGAGGAGGCGATCCGGCACCTGGAGAACGACACGCCGGTCGACCTCGTCCTCATGGACATCGATTTGGGTTCGGGAATCGACGGCGTTGAGGCGGCTGGGCGCATTCTTGAGCGGCGTACCGTGCCGATCGTTTTTCTTACCAGCCACACCGAAAAACACTACGTTGAGCGTGTAAGGCAGATTACGAACTACGGCTACGTCATCAAGTCCTCGGGTGAGTTCGTGCTGCTCGAGTCCATCCGGATGGCGCTCGAGCTCTTCGAGGCGAACCGGACGGCCGCGCGCCGCGAGGAGGAGCTTCGAAAGAGCGAGGCTCGCTATCGCGATCTCTTCGATAACGCCCCCGTGGGAATCTTCCAGACCGACGCTCACGGGCGCGCGCTCTCGGCAAACCCCATTATGGCTCACATGCTCGGCGCCGCTTCACCGGAGGAAGCGGTGGAACACTTTACCGATCTCGCACGCCAGCTCTACGTTGACGAGAACAGGCGCGCGGAGTTGTTGCGCCTGTTGCAAGAGCACGGTCACGTGGACGGTTTCGAATTCGAGGCGCGCACCCTCGGCGGCGAACACCGCTACTTCCGCTTGAACGCGCGCTTGCATTCGGCACGCCCGGACGGCACGTTCTTCATCGACGGTTTCGCGGTAGACGTATCGCAGAGGAAACTCGCGGAACAGGCCCTGGCGGAGCGCGAGGAGCATCTCGATACCACCCTGCACTCCATAGGTGACGGCGTCATCGTCACCGACCTCGAGGGGCGGATTACCCGCATGAATCCGGTGGCCGAGCTGCTTACGGGGTTCCCGTTTCGGGAAGCCGCGGGGCGAGCCCTGCACGAGGTGCTCCGTATCATGAACGCGGTTACCGGCGAGCCTGCGGACAACCCCGTCCTGAAGGCCATTCGAACCGGGGCCGCCGTTGAGATGGCGAACCACACGAAGCTCATTTCCCGCAGCGGCCGCGAGTATCAGCTTGCCGACTCCGCCGCGCCCGTCCGAGACCGTCGGAGAGAGATGACCGGCGTGGTGATGGTATTCCGCGACTTCACCGAGGAGTACGAGAAGACCCGCCGGCTTTCCGAGTCACGTCGCTTCCTTCAAGATGTCTTTGATGCCATGCAGGACGGCATCAGCGTGGTAGACACCGAAATGATGATTACCTCCGCAAATCACTGGATGGCCGAGCGGTTCGGAGTGTCCGGTGCCCGGTCGCTTAAAGGCGAGAAGTGCTACGAAGCCTACCGGCACAGGACCTCGGTCTGTCCGGGATGTCCGGTGGTAAAGGCACTGGAGACCGGCACCGCGCACGAGCATACGATAGAGATCGAGGAGTCCTCCGACGGCCGATCCTGGTGGGCACATCTCTCCGCATATCTGATGCACGACGAGGACGGCAACGTGACCGGCGTCATCGAGTCCGTGCGCGATGTCACGGAACAAAAGCGAGCCGAAGAGCGACTTCGAGACGCGCTCATCCAGAAAGACCACCTGATGAAAGAGCTCAACCACCGGGTCAAGAACAACCTCAGTATGCTGTCGTCGCTTATAAGCCTGAAGGACGCCGAGACCGAGAGCGACCTCTCCGACATCACGCACCGGATAGCCGCCATCGGCCTGGTCCACGAGAAGCTGCACCAGTACGATGAGAGCCAACTGATATCGGTGCGGGAGTATCTTCAGGAGCTCCTCGAGACGCTCTTCTCCTCGCTGACCTCACAACACGTAGAGATCGCGAACAACATCGAAGACGTGCACACGGATCCCGACACCACGATTCCCCTCGGTTTGATCGTAAACGAGGTCGCAACGAACGCCATAAAACACGGGTTCCGCTCGGACGAAGAGGCGCGCTTCACCGTCACCCTCACGCGGAGTCAGGGGCAGGAGGGGCACACCCTCACCCTCTCCAACACCGGCAATCCCTTCCCCGACGACGTCGGACTCGACAACGCAGGAACGCTCGGCCTGCAGTTGATAACCGGCCTCGCCACGCAGCTCGGCGGAACGATAGATCTGCAGAAACGGCCCTATCCGGTCTTTACCGTTCGGATTCCCGGGGGACTCTCGCGCGAGGAGTAGGTTGTCATGCTCTATCCGGTCGATAATCCGTCGGCTGTGCGAAGCCGCCGCTTGAAGTCCATGACGAATCGGGCGGCCGGCGCGCCGTCGGCAACGTCGTGATCGAGGGTGAGGGTGATCGAGATCTCCTCGTGTTCGGTGAGCTCTCCGCGCTCGAGCGCGGGCCGGCGGGAGATTCCGCCGACCATGAGATGGACGGGGTGGGGGGTGATAGGAATGCCGTATGCCCTGCCCCGCCCGTACATGTGTACGGTGGAAAACGACACGGTGCCGAACAGCCGTTTCTTCAGAAGCGGATTGCGCCGCAAGATGTAGCGAAGGACCCGTCGTCGCAGGAAGCCGGGCAACAGCGCGACTGCGGACGCCGCTCGGGAACGCTTCGCCGACGCGGTAGTCGTAAAGAGCGAATCACCGGTCGCGGTCCGTGCCGCCTCTATCTCCGCATGAATCTCGGCGAGGCTCTTGCGGTTCGCTTCACGGAGGACGTAGACCGTCGGGATCGTTCGCCCGCCTACCGAGCGCTCGACGATCGTGCTCACGTCGATGTCGTCGAAGACGACGAGGCTGCGGCCGGCCTTCACGTGCGCCTGGAGCTCCCGAGAGCAGTCGAGGGCCTGGACAAAGCAGTAGAGCAGATATGATGAGAGGGACAGCTCGAGGCCGGTTTCCCGACGGTACCGTCGTATCGCCTGCCGCGCAGGGCCGATTTCCACATCGAAGAGCGCGCGGATACTGTGACTCCGCCACGCCTCTGCGAAGAAGTCAATGACTTGCCGCCGAAACACCGGCAGACGATCTTCCCGGTAGGTTTCTCCCATGGTCTGTGACGCTACGGACCCCGTGGATGTGTGTCAACCGAGAAGCTATCATTCCGCCGTGACTTCGTTTGCCTCAGGCCCGCTGATCGCTCGCGCGCCGCCCGCTCAGTTCATTACGCCATTCCCATCTTAGTGCCCGCAGGAGACTGAAAACCATGAGCACCATGACCAGCGTGAACGGCAGGGCCGCAACGATGGCCATTCGTTGCAGGGCTGCGAGCCCGCCCGTCATGAGCAGGGTGACGGCGGCAACCGACTGCAGGATTCCCCAGGACAGCTTCTTTGCCGCCGGCGGGGTAGGGTTGCCGTTGCTCGTCATCATGGCGAGTACGTAGGTGGCGGAGTCGGCGGAGGTAACGAAGAAAACGCTGAGAAGTGCCACAGCGACCAGACTCAACAGTGCGCCCAGGGGGAGGTAGGAGAACATCTCGAAGAGAACGAGCGTCACGTCGGACTGCGCCACGGCAGCGAGGTCGACCCCCTGGTGCAATTGAAGGTCGAGGCCCGTTGCCCCGAAGACGGCAAACCAGAGGAACGTCAGGAGGGTGGGGACGAGCAGGGCCCCCGATACGAACTCCCGAATTGTCCGGCCCCGCGATATGCTTGCAACGAAGAGGCCCACGAAGGGAGACCAGGAAATCCACCATGCCCAGTAAAAGAGCGTCCAGTCCTTTGTCCACTGGTAGCCTTCGAAAGGGTTGGTCGAGAGACTCAGGCTCACGAACTGGGTGAGGTAATCCCCGAAGACCGTGGTCAGCACGTTGAGAATGTAGGAGGTCGGCCCGACAACAAGCACGAAGAGCAGGAGGGTTATCGCGATGAGCACGTTGGTCTTACTGAGTATCTGTATCCCGGTATCCAGCCCGGTCATGCTCGAGGTCAGGTAGAGCACCGTCACGACGGCGATGATGATGAAGGTGACGGTGTTGTTAATCGGCAGCCCGAATACGGCGCCGAGGCCGCCGTTTATCTGCAGGGCTCCGAGGCCGAGCGAGGTGACGATGCCGAACACGGTTGCAAACACGGCGAGAATGTCGATGAGCTTGCCGGGCCAGCCGAACACACGGTCTCCGATCAGCGGATAGAACGTGTTGGAGATGAGGGGCGCCATCCCCCGCCGAAACGAGAAGTAGGCGATGGACAGGCTCATGACGATGTAGATCGCCCATGGTTGGATGCCCCAATGGAAGTAGCTTCGCAACATGGCGAAGCGGGCGGCCTCACCGCTTGCGGATTCGAGATACTGCGGTGGGCTTGCGAAGTGGCTCAGCGGCTCGGAGACGCCCCAGAAAATCAGCCCGATGCCCATCCCCGCTGCAAAGAGCATGCTGAACCATCCGAAATAGCTGTACTGCGGCTTATCGTGCGGGCGCCCGAGCTTGAGTCTGCCGTACTTGCTCAGCGCGAGGTAGAGGCTGAAGACGACGAAACCGAAGGCCGCAAGCAGATAGGCCCACCCGAAGTGCTCGATGATCCCGCCGTGGAGAACGGAGCTGAACGCGTCGAGTTGTTCCGGCACGAACACCCCGAGCAGGATGAAGCCGAGGACCAGTGCGAGCGAAACGAGAAAGACAGCAGCACCGGTGTTCATGTTCGTGCCTCCGTAGATGCGTCAACGTCTCGTGGAATGATGAGGACCGAGCAGCCGACGTTGTAGCTGACCTCCTCAGTCGTCGAGCCGAGCACCGGCGCGAAACCCATCACGCTGTCAGCCTTCCCGAGTAGGACGAGGTCGATCGACAGGCGACGTGCGACTCTGACGATCTGCCGGCGCGCTGTGCCGAGTACGGCAAGCTGCTCGCTGTCCGACTCGTTGAGTCCGCAGTTTTGTCTCAGCTCCCGAAGCTGTGTCTCAACACGATCACGGCGACGCTGCTCGACAACGGGGTCGGGGGCGCGACTGCCCACGTGGAGGAGCACGATCTCATCGGCCCGGAAGCGTCTGTCACGAATGTAGGAGAGAATGATGTCGTCGCCCCACTGGAGGGAGGTGGCGTACATTGCCCGGAACCTGTCATCGCGGGACCGGCGGCGGGACGGCTCCTTGTACACGAAGACCGGAATATCGCTCTGGCGAATGACGTCCTTGATCGTGCTCCCCATGATGGCGCGACGGAGGACGCTCTGTCTTCGAAACGACATGGCGATGTAATCCGTCTCGAGCTCCTCCGCGACTCCCGCAATTACCATCTGTCGCGAGCCGGCTCTCACCACGGTCCGAGTCGAAAAGCCGAGCGATTTGATTTGATCGGCCACGGCTTCGATGCGCCGCTGGTTTTGCTTGCCCGCTCCGCGTGTGTTCGGTCCCACGTGAACGAACACGACCTCCGCGGTCCCGAGGCTCTTGAGAAACGTGCACATTGCCCTCAGCTGCTCCGGTTTCTCGCGAAACCCCACCGGTACCAGTACTCGCCGCAGCATGCGTCCTCCCTGCCGTAGCCGAAAGTCGATACCCTCATTCTCGGCGCCCCCTCGAGACGACCTGATCAGGAGGTCGGCGGATTGCGTCTGACGCGCACCTTGCGAAGCATTTGAAACGCCGAGGCGCTCGTCCTCGGGTAGAGCCGGAATCCGGTGGCTCGCTTCGGCAGGGTGCGGATAACCGGCATGCGGACGAGAGCGAAGGCGACGAGGAGCGCCTCCACGAGTGTCACGGAGATGAAGAGGCCGGTCGGACCAAACCAGCGCATGAACTGGCTTCCCAGAAGGGGACCGATCACACTCCCGATTCCGTAGTAGATAACGATGGCGCCCGCGGCACGGACCATCTCGTGAGGTTCGAAATGATCGTTGGCCAGTGCCACCGAAAGCGAGTAGAGCGGCATGCCGAATCCTCCGTAGAGGAATATCAGCACGTAGAGCGTCGTGTCCGCGGATCGGAACATCGCGATGAGCGCCGCCGCGACGGCAGAACTTGCGGCGCTCCACAGGATAGCGAGGCTGCGACTCTTCTTGTCGGACAGCCACCCCACGGGCCATTGCAGCACGATGGTTCCAAGGGAGACGAGGAGCATGAGGAGGCCTATTGCGCCATCGTCCATCCCCATCTGCTGGCCATAGAGGGGCGTCAGGCTCCAGGTGGCGCCCGTCATGATACCGGCAACGATTACACCGACGCCGGCAAGGGGGGACTTCATGAAGGTCTTCACGAGTCGTGGCGGCTCACGGTCGGCGTGCGGCTGCCCGCTGACCTGCATGACTGCGACCGGCATCAGGCAGACTGACATCAGTACCGAAGTTGCGCCGAAGATTTCGAAACTCCGTGGCGGAAAGATCGCCAATAACGGTTGGCCGGCACCCATGGACACCAGGTAGACAACGCTGTACGCGGTGAGAAGTCGCCCACGGTTGAAATTGGTGCTCGACGAGTTTAGCCAGCTCTCGGCTACGACGAACATGACCGACAACGCGAGTCCCGTAAGCGCCCGAAATATTACCCAGGCGATTGGATGTATCAGGAGCAGATGGGAAATTGCCGCCGCCGACCCCAGGGAAGCGGATGCGGCGAAGGAACGCACGTAGCCGACATTGCGGACAAGAGTCGGGGCGATCAGCGAACCTATAATCAGCCCCACGTAATTGGCCGACATGATTAACCCCACCGTGGAGTCGGCAAAGCCCTCGAGGCCGGCGCGCAGGGAAACGGCCGAGCCCTGCACCCCCATTCCTGCACCCATGAGGAATACCGAGAGAAGAATAGCCACAATCGTGGTTCTCGAGCTGTCCGAACCGGCCGATGGTGTCACGGCCGTCTGGTCGGTGGTCGTTGGTTCCATTCCTCGGAATGTACTATCAGAATCGAATGCGCCTCAATACTCGATCGTGTGGATATCTGTTTTCGAGAAGTCTTCGCCCTTGTAGAGAAGCAACGCCTCCTTTGCAACAGCGAGCGCATAGGAGAAACAGTCCCCGTAGTTGAGACCTGCCGCATGCCGACCTTTACCGAAACGGCGGAAGTGTCGATTACGGTCGTCATATACGGGAAGAGATGCAGTGAACTCTGCGATGGTCTGCAGTTCGTTGAAAAGTGCGTTGCGCTTGCGCCGGTAACGTGTGCATAGCGGCTAGGCGAAACGTCGTACAGTGACTGTGTCGAGGAGACCGCCCTCTCGGGTAACCCCGTGTCGAAAAGCCCGACAAACTCCTGAGGGAAGAAGATGCATTCGGCCACTCCAAATCAGCATATAAAGCGCGACCTGCGTGAGAACCGTCTTCTCGCTGGAGTTGGTTCCGATGGCACTTGGTGAAGTCCTGTACGAGTCGGGAGGAAAGCTCGATTGGGTCTACTTCCCCACAGATACTATCGTATCGTTGTTGTACGTAGTGGAAGACGGAGCGTCCGCCGAGATCGCCGTCGTCGGCAGCCAACACGACAGAGAACGAAAGCCGCGTGATCAGAGCGTACCATCGTCACTCGTGTGCCGGCGCTGATGCGGCTATCGGGTTCAAGTTGGTTGATCACCGCGATCTGTTCGACCGGTACTACCGTCGGGTGCCTCCCGGGGAGGACCTTACCAGCTGCCTATCCGAATGGCTGACGTTGAGCCCAAGACTCCAAAGGCGTTCAGGAGGAACAGAATCACTGCGATTACGACGACCACGTTCAAGATCTTCTTGATGTTCGCCTGCATCGGGATGTAGGTGTTAATTGCCCACAGGATCACCCCTACGACAACCAGAGTGATGATTAGCTGTATCAACGACATTTTTTCCTCCTCCTTCCCACAATGTAATCTACATCAAGGTTACACCCGCGCCGGCGCTACCGTCTGTGCGGCGGCGCACACAGGATATACGCTGCGGTGCGCCGCGAGACCGTTCCCAGAACCGTTCCCAGAGCGGGGCAGATAGTGATCAGAGAATATTCACAAGGACTACCACCAGGATCACTACTACCAGAGCACTAATGAGCCATCCCATATCGTTCCTCCTTGTACGTATTCGGACGGGATTACTCCCATACCCAGATTACATAGAAAGTGGAACGCAAACAAGAGCCGGCGTCTGTGCGCTACCGCATCACCCGGATCGCAGCACGGCTTCACTGCGGACCACGGCCGCGGCCGTGCCCATCGCTACGGCGACGTAGAACAGCGCCCACAGGGCCACCGTTACCGAGTGGAACGTCCCGCCGATTACCGAGGCTTTGAGGGCGAGGCCCAGGTTGAGCAGCGGTACATGAGCGTACCAGCCGTGAACATCGGACAGCGTCACCGTTCCGTAACCGGCAGCCGACGCCAGGATCAGAACCGGCAGGAAGAGCGTCTGGGCGGCCTTCGCCGACCGGGCGCATAGACTGACAGT
>CAZVXU010000067.1:11042-12715 GCA_964631585.1 uncultured Spirochaetaceae bacterium
CCGGCCCCCAGGTCGCCGGCGGCGGCAAGAGGACCGATAGCCGCTGAAAGGAGGGCAAGTACCGGCACGAGCAGTGACAACGCCAGAGTTCCCGCGGCACGGGCGCCGTCATGCAGCGGGCTGTGCTCAACCTGCAGTGGCGTCAGCGCATCCGCCGCGAGGCCCTGCTCTTCCAATCGCTGCGCCGCGAGGCCGGTCGAATACCGCTCGAGGGCTCCGCCTATTGCCGCGGCAATCTCGGCGGAGTTCGGTTCAGAGTTGTTGTAGATCAACTCGACACGGGTGCCGCCTGCCTGAAAGTGCAACGCTACGGGAAAGTCTCCGTTGGAAACACCGCTCTCCGCGGCGATAACGTCGGAAACCGGAACCGGAGTGTAGCGGTCCAGCGACTTCAGAAAGCGTACTACCGACAGTGAATCTTCCCCGACAACGGCGACCTCGGCTTGCCCGCCGCTCCGCTCGCCTCCGGCGAGCGCCAGCGAGACCAGCAACGGGAAAAGCACCAGCGGGATTCCCACAGACACGAGTATGGTCCGCCAGTCCCGAAAGAGCTCGATGAGTTCCTTGGCAAGAACGGTAGCAACCTGTACTGCATCAACGCGGATCACGAATTGCCCCGGGTAACTCGTAGGTAGAGGTCGCGCAGCTCGCCTCGGGCGATGTCGACGCCGGGCCTGGTCTCGCACACAATCCTCCCATTGGAGACGACTAACACCCGACTGCACACCCGCTCGAGTTCACCGGTATTGTGGCTCGATATCAGCACACTGCGTCCTTCGGCACGACAGCGTAGCACGAACTCCTGCACCACCAGGGCGGCGGCGATATCCAGGCCGGTGGTCGGTTCATCGAGAACAAGCACCCGGGGCCGATGTACCATAGCCCGGGCAAGGGCCGTTCGCTGTTTCATACCGCTGGAAAACCCGCCAACGATCCGATCGGCGAACCCCTGCATTCCGAATAGCGATACCATCTCGTCGATTCGTTTGGGAATTTCCACGCGGGCAACGCCGTTCAGCAAGGCGAAATAGCGGATGTTCTCCCGCGCGCTGAGCCGCTCGTACAGCCCCACCGCACCGCCGAACAACGCGCCCACCACTCGGTGTACGGCAGTGGCGTCACGCACGCTGTCAAGCCCGAGTACCGCCGCGGTTCCCCCGGTTGGCCGCAGCAACCCCGACAGAATACGCAGCAAGGTGGTCTTGCCCGCACCGTTTGCGCCCAGCAGTCCGACCACTTCCCCGCTTTCAACGTATAGCGAAAAATCCCGCAGCGCCGGTGCCGACATACCCCGATACCGTTTGGTCACGCCACGAACGGCCACTGCGGCATCCGGCGACTGCTCCAAAATCATGGCTGATTGTTCACCGTGATCCGGACCGTGTCAACAAACGCCTCGCCGTACATCCGGTGACGTCACGTCATCGGCAGACTCAGAGAGCCCGCGTACCACGATTGCGGCAATCATGACCTCGGTGTTCCTCATGGGGGCGGGAATGGGAGTGCAGGGGTCAGCCGTTTCCCTGCGGGCGGTCAACGTGACGGGAGCATGCGCGGCCGAACGCCCGGAGTTCACCGGAGGAACCCCTGGAGCCTCCATGGAAGTTAGTCGCTCACGGCAATTACACCTGCTGTTCCCGCAAAGGAGAGACCCGGGCGAGTAGCGGGAAATC
>CAZVXU010000068.1:0-12214 GCA_964631585.1 uncultured Spirochaetaceae bacterium
ACTCCACTCCGGCAAGCTCGGTGAATGCGTCCTCACTCATCCACTCCGGCTCACCTTCGGGCTTCACTCTCATGAAGCCCTCTTCGAGGCGAAAGCGGTCGCCCTCCACCCCGGCGGCGCGCTTTATGAGAAAGTGCGCGCGGGGGCGGCCGAACTCGTCCCGGTCTATATCAACGAGGGACAGAGTGATCATATAGAGCACCCGCTGCAGGATATCGAAGGCAGGTCCACGCGATATGTAGGAGGGATTCTCGAATATGACGACCTCGGCGCGCTCGGGCTCGGCAAATCCCGGCAGCTTTGCAATTCCGGGAAGCAGCTCCGGGCCGTACACAAGCTTATTCACAAATATGCGGTCCTGCAGGCGCAGCGTGGGGATCATGGAACCGGAGGGGATCTGATAGGCCTGCAGGAGGTACTGGTTGATCAGAAGGACTACGAAGGCCGCCCACACGAAGGCTTCGATCCAATCGAGGATCTGGTTTTTGTTCTTCTGCCGCTCGCGCTTTCTGATACGCCGTTGCCTGCGTCGTGTCAGAACGCGCTCGGTAAAACCGACCAGCGCGTGTTGCCAGGATGCCGCCATGTGTGCGAACGGTAGCAGAAACCTCACGCGTTGACAAGCGCGCCCGTAGATCCCTATAATATCGCGCGATGAAGAACAGGGGCGCGGAACCGGCGCAGAACGACACCGTTACTCTGAGGCCGGTTTTCGGCATCCCGCCGACGACCTACGTCCCCGTTCTGCTCGCACTTGCCTTCCTCCTCGCACTGTTTTTTCTGCTCGCGTTTCCCGGCATACGCAATAATGGTGCACTCGTCAGCTTCGAGATCGTTCCTGAGGGTAGCTCGGTTCACGTTGATGGTGTGCGCCGCGGGACGGCACCTCTGGAGGTGTTTGTCGAGAGGGGAACGCACGCCGTGACACTGCGGCGGCCGAACTTCGAGGAGGAGCAATTCGAGGTCGACATTCCGGGACGTGTGTTCGGCTCGCTTCTCCTGCCGCGGAAAGCGTCCGTCGAACGCACACTCACGCCACGGAGTGCGCACGGCATGGCGCAGTCCGCAGCGCTGGAGTTCAGCCGGTGGGCCCTCGTGGGCGAAGCCAACGCGCAATACCAGTTCGAGCCCGTTCTCTCGCAGGCCGTGCTCGACCTCACGGCGGCAGGGCTCGCAACATCCGATAGCAGCGAAGTGTCGACCGCCGGCCACATCGATTCTCTCCTCGACCACACAATTCGAGACGTGCACAGCGAGGCGCTGCTTGCCGACTATCTCCGGGCCACGGCTCTTACCGAGGGATCGGGGCAGAGCTATTCCGGTCTGCAGGCCCTCGGCGTGCTCCGTCGCCTGGCGCGCCAAATGGAGGCGAATCCACGGCTTGCCTACCTCGCGAGCGTTGCTCTCCCCGAGGACAGCGCCAACGAGTTCGAAGGGAGCTTCTGGTATTCGGATGCAACCGCAGAGTTGGAAACGCAGATTGTTGCGGCCAGCCGCGAGGGTGAGCCGGAGGTCTCGCCGCCGAGTGGTTTTTCGGTAGCCGGTCATACCTTCGTGGAGATTCCTGCACAGACCTTCGTCATGGGCCCCCAGGCGGAGGCCGGGGTGACAAACGCCGAGGAGCTCGAGCGCCCCCATCTGGCCGAGGTCGACCGCTTCTTCATCATGGAGACCGAGGTTACGCACAGACTGTACCAGCGTTTTGTGCGTGAGCGTCCCCGATGGGCACCGTCCGCACGCGAGGAGCTCGCTGCAGCAGGCGAGGCGACAATGGACTATCTGCGGGACTGGGAAGACGGTTTCTCCACCGATCAATCCACGCGGCCGGTCCGCTTCGTCTCTTATCACGCGGCAGTCGCTTTTTGTGATTGGCTCACGGAGCAGTTTCCGCTCTCGCTTACCGGCTTCGAAGCACGACTTCCCACGGAGGCTGAGTGGGAATGGGCCGCTCACCTGAACGCTTCAGAGGGTTATGATGCGGTATTCGGGGATTCGGCCATGTCCACGCCGCTGCCTGTGGGCTCCTCCGAGCCCGGGAAGCTCGGAATTTACGACCTGCTCGGTAACGTGTGGGAGTGGACCGCCGACTGGTATCACCCCGCCGCTTATCTCGTCGACACGGAGCCGGGATATGCGGGCGCGCAGCGCGTCGTACGGGGAGGCTCATGGGCGAACGACCGCCGAACAATCGCGGTCACCACGCGCGGCGCGCAACCACCCGACTGGGGCACTGCCTTTCTGGGCTTTCGCCCCGTTATCGCGGAGATTCAACAATGAGCACGACTACCGAGGGCATTGCCGTCCTCGCGAGAAACAAGAAGGCGTACTTCAACTACGAAGTCATGGATTCGGTGGAATGCGGTATCGAGCTGGTCGGCACCGAGGTCAAATCGATGCGCGCAAACCGCTTCTCGTTTGCCGATTCCTACGCACGGATCAAGGAAGACGAGATCTGGCTCGAAGGGCTGCACATCGCCGAGTACACCCACGGGAATATCAATAACCATGAGCCGGTGCGCCCCCGCAAGCTCCTTGCACACAAGCAGGAAATCAAGCGCCTGAAGCGAAACACGCAGGAGAAGGGCTACACCCTGATACCGCTTCGATTCTACTTCAAACGGGGCCTCATCAAGTTGGAGCTCGGCCTCTGCCGCGGGAAACGCCTGCACGACAAACGCGAGCAGATAAAGAAGCGCGATCAGAAGCGGGACGAGCAGCGGGCGCTGCGCGACCGCGAGTAGAAACCCGGATAGAACCACGAGGAGGACTGCCATCACCGAGTCGACCGATCTGAGCGAATACCGTCGTTTCGCCGAAAAGATCGCCCATGAGGGTGGCGAGCTCACCCGCTCCTATTTTCGTCGCGGAATCGAGGTCGAGTACAAGCAGGACCACTCCCCGGTGACCCGGGCCGATCGCGAGACCGAGCAACTGCTGCGCGGCCGCATAGCGGAACGCTACCCGGACCATAGCATAGCCGGCGAAGAGTTCGGTCTACCGGAGCATCGCGGTACCTGGACCTGGGTTCTTGATCCTATCGACGGGACACAGTCATTCATACACGGCATACCCCTCTACACCGTCCTGGTCGCCCTGCTCCACAACGACGAGCCGGTGCTTGGCGTGATACATAACCCTGTGCTCGAGGAGACAGTCTCCGCTGCGGTTGGCGCCGGGTGCACCTATAACGGAACCGCCTGCAGCATCAGACCCTGCGAGTCCCTCTCCGCGGCGGAGGTGTGCACGAGCGACTTCATCTCGCTCGCCCGCGACACCCCGGAGCTCTACGAACGGGTCGCCCGCAACGCCCCGTTCGGACGGACCTGGGCAGATGCCTACGGTTATCTCCTCCTTGCAACCGGCCGCATCGACGCAATGATGGACCCGAAGATGGCCATATGGGACATTGCGCCACTGTATCCGATCGTCGAAGAGGCGGGGGGACGGATCACTGATGTCGCCGGCCGACGAGACCCCCTCGGCGATAGCGCCCTGGCCGCACATCCGACGGTTCACACGGCCCTGCGGTAGTACAAACGGGCGCCGACGATCTGCGCGGCCGGCGGGTACGAAACGTTTGACGGGGACACGTGTAGCGGTTATATTCAACAAGGCAATTCTCGGGGGTGAAATGGTCTCGACTCAGGAATTGCGTCAGCATACGTCGCAGGTGGAGCGCCCACTCCTAAAAGGCACAAAAGTAACTGCAGACGAAGCAGATTACGCACTCGCTGCGTAAATAGCAGCGACGGGCACCCGGGGCGCAGTTCTGAGCGCCGGGCTGCTTGACACTAAACCAGAACTTGCTCCGGCGGCCGTTCGGCACCGTCGGGGGACTCATAGCCGGACTACAAGGGAATGAAGGCGCGTTTCCCGGCCTCGCATTCCCGGATTTGAAACGGGAGACTATGCCTGTAGAAGCGTATGCGCGCTCTTGAGGACCCCGGTTCGACTCCGGGCACCTCCACTTGAGGTATCAAGAACCGTGTTGGTAGATCTCGCGTAACCCCGTGCGATGCAGGGGCATACGCTTCTTCACAGCCGCCCGCCGAAGCTTGGGCACTGCAACGGCAGCTACGAGCGTCTCTGCCAACAACTTAGCCCGCTGTGCGCCAACACGCTCCTATATACCTCTACTCCCACTCGATGGTGGCGGGCGGCTTACTCGACACATCATAGACCACCCGCCCCACCTCCGGGTGGCGATTGGTGATGGTGGACGAGATTTCGAGCAGGTGGTCGGTCGGAAAGGGATAGACGTCGGCAGTCATCCCGTCGCGCGAGCCGACCGCTCGCAGCGCAATGACGCTGCCATAACCGCGCTCGTCACCGGTAACGCCCACGGATCGAATGGGCAGCAACACAGCAAAGGCCTGCCAGATCTCGTCGTAGAGTCCGCGTTCTTTGAGCTCGGTGATGTAGGTTTGGTCGACCTCACGGAGGAGGGCGCAGCGGTCGCGGGTGACCTCACCGAGGATGCGCACGGCAAGGCCCGGCCCCGGGAATGGGTGTCGCCGTATGATATCCTCGCGGACGCCGAGACGGGCGCCGAGCTCGCGAACCTCGTCCTTGTAGAGGTGAATGAGAGGCTCGACCACCTCGCCGGCTTCGCGCTTGGCTTCGATGAGGGGCGAGCGCACGTTGTGGTGGGATTTGATCACCCGTGCCTTCTTTCCCACGCCCCGTCCCGATTCCACGTAGTCGGTGTAGAGGGTGCCCTGAGCGAGGACGTAATCCCCGGGAATGTGGGCGCGGATTTCGGCCTCCTGCACCCGGACAAAAGTATCTCCGATAGCTCTGCGCTTCTCCTCGGGATCGGAGATGCCTGCGAGAGCGCCGAGAAACGCCTCCTCGGCATCGACGATGTAGAGGTGCTTTGCACCGAGAGCCTCGAGCCCGCGGCGGACCTCCTCGGTCTCGCGGTAGCGCATGAGTCCGGTGTCGACGTACATGAGGTGCACCTGCTCGGGCGGCAGCGCGGCGAGGAGCATGGCGGCGGTCACGGTCGAGTCCACGCCACCTGAGATGAGAAGCAGCACGGGCTTTGAGCCGACGCGTGCTGTGAGCTCGGCAGACATCTGCTCGGCATAGGCATCCATTGTCCACTGTCGCCGTGCGCCGGCGATACGTACCGCAAAGTTCTCCAGCACCTGAGTGCCCGTCTCGGTGTGCGTTACTTCGGGATGGAACTGTATGCCGACGAAGTTCCGGTCGCGGAACGCGATGCAGCCGGGAAGGCCGTGTTCGGACTGCGAGACCAGCTCCGCGTCCTGCGGCAGGCGCTCAATGCTGTCACCGTGGCTCATCCAGGAGACGAATCCGTCCTCGATGCCCTCGAAAAGGGGATGCTCGCCACTGATCTGTTGCCGCGCCCGACCATATTCGCGCCGCTGTTGTCGCTCGACCTGTCCGCCGTGGTCATGGACCAGCCGCTGGAGCCCGTAGCATATACCCAGTACCGGCAATCCGCTCTCGTATACCGAAGGATCGGGGACGGGGGCATCGGCATCGTGTACCGAGTGCGGGCTCCCCGACAGAATGATGCCCCGGACCTCGCTCAGATCCATGTCCGCGAGCCGCTCGTCCCCCGGAACGATACGGGAGTAGACCGATAGCTCGCGAATGCGACGCGCGATGAGCTGCGTGGTCTGGCTCCCAAAATCGAGGATCAGGATGGTGTCCACGGGTCCCTCTCGACAATGGTGTGCTCACGGTCGGATCCCACCGAGATAATCTCGACGGGGACTCCTGTGTACTCCTCGATATAGCGCACGTAGTCCTGGGCGCCGGAGGGGAGCTCCGAAAAAGCCCGGGCCTGCGCCGACGGCGCCTTCCACCCGGGCAGGGTCTTCAGTACGGGTTCCGCATTCGCGATCGCGGTGCGGGACGCAGGAAAGAGCTCGGTAACCCGCCCATCCACCTTGTAGCCGACGCACACCTGTATCTCCTCGAAGGAGTCGTATATATCGAGATGGGTCAACGCGAGTGTGTCGATCGAGTTCGACCGGCAGGCGTAGCGCAGGGCGACGAGGTCGAGATAGCCGCAGCGCCGCGGTCGACCGGTGGTGACCCCGTACTCGTGGCCGAGCTCGCGGATGACATGCTCGAGGTCCCCGTCTCGCTCGCTCTCGAACTCCGTCGGAAAGGGCCCGTTTCCGACACGGGTGGAGTAGGCCTTGCACACGCCGACCACGCGGTCGAGCTCCCGGGGCCCGAGTCCAGCCCCGACGGCCGCGCCGTTGGCAGAGGAGGAGCCTGAAGAGACAAAGGGATAGGTACCGAGGTCGAGGTCCAGCAGCGTTCCCTGTGCGCCCTCGAGCAGAGTGTTCTCATCGCCGTGGTCGGTCATATAGGAGTTGACGTCTACCATCATGTCGCGGAAGAACTCGCGGTGCTCGAGGAGAAAATCACGATCCTCCCTGGAGAGCGCGGCGAGCAGCGCGTCATCGAACGCGTCGATCACCCTCACGCCGTCGCGAGCGGATTTCAGCGAGTAGGTGACCCCGATGCCGCGACCGGTCGTCCCGATGGGCTGGGCACGCTTGGTGTCGAGATCCTTGTCCATCCGCTTGTATCGCGGAAGCACCAGATGCGCCCGGTCTGAAACGAGAACACGACCGCCCCACACTACGCCCGCGTCCGAGAGTTCCTCGAGCTCTTTCTCCAGCGCTTCAGGGTCGATCACCATACCGGTGCCGAGGATTACGCGCTTGTCTTCGTAGACGATGCCCGAGGGAACCAGATGGAGCTTGTAGGTTTTCGAGCCGTGAACAATGGTGTGCCCGGCGTTTGCGCCGCCCGAGAAGCGAACCACGGTGTCCGCATCTTTGGCGAGGAAATCGACTATCTTCCCCTTCCCCTCATCGCCCCACTGGGCTCCGATTACTACCAGTTTCATGGTCTCTACGTCCCTTCCGCCGGGCGGTCGGCCCCGAGAAGGCGTCGGCCGCCGGAAATATCAGCGTGAGTAGTTTGGCGGCTCCTGCACGATCGCGACGTCGTGCACGTGCCCTTCCTTCAGGCCCGCCCCGGAAATACGGATGAACTTCGCGGATTCCCGAAGCTCGTCGAGCGTTCTCGTTCCGCAGTAGCCCATCCCCTTCTTCAACCCGGTGACGAGCTGGGCGAGAAACGGCGCAAGCTCACCCTTGTAGGGAACACGGCCTTCAACACCCTCCGGTACGGGCTCCTCGCCCTCGGCCGAGGCATAGCGGTCGGCCGAGCCTTCCTTCATCGCTCCGACCGATCCCATCCCGCGATAGGTCTTGAAGATCCGCCCTTCGTAGATGACCTCGCGACCCGGCGCCTCCCGGAGACCGGCAAAGAGATTCCCGATCATCACCGCATGCGCACCCGCGGCGAGGGCCTTGGTCACGTCACCGGAGTATTTGATGCCGCCGTCCGCGATCACGGGCACTCCATGCTTTGCAGCCTCCTCCGAGGCCCACCGCACCGCCGAGAACTGCGGCACGCCGATGCCCGCGACGACCCGGGTCGTACAGATGGACCCAGGCCCGACACCTACCTTGACGGCATCCGCCCCGGCGTCGATAAGTCGACGTGTTCCCTCGGCAGTAGCGACGTTTCCGCCGACGACCGTCACAGGGGCGTGCGACTTGATGTACTCGATGGAGCGCACGACGTTTGCCGAGTCTCCGTGCGCCGTATCGATCACGATAACATCGACCTTGCTCTCGAGGAGCAGAGGCAGGCGCTTTTCGAGATCGTTCGGACCCACCGCTGCACCAACGAGGAGCCGGCCCGATGAGTCCGTCGCGGCATGAGGATAGGCCTCGTGCTTCTCGATGTCCTTCACCGTGATGAGCCCCGTCAGGCGCCCCTCGTCATCGACCACCGGAAGCTTCTCGATCTTGTGCTCGTCAAATTTTGCCTTCGCCGCGGAAATGCTCGGGTTTCCCTGAATAACCACCGGATCCGCCGTCATGACCTCGCGAACGGAGAGGGAGAAATCGCTGCAGAAGCGCATGTCGCGGCTGGTGATGATGCCCTTGAGCTCGCCGCGCTGCACCACGGGTAGTCCCGAAATACCGTTGTGCTGCATCGCGTGCCATACTTCCCCGAGCGTCTGTTCGAGCTCCACCACCATTGGCGCCTCGATGACCCAGTTGAGGAAGCGCTTCACCTTGTGAACCTGATTGGCCTGCAGCTGAGGCGACATGTTCCGGTGGATCACGCCCAAGCCGCCCTGAAGGGCGAGCGCAATGGCGAGGCCGTCCTCGGTCACAGTATCCATCGCCGCCGACAGCACCGGAACGTTCAACGAAACCCCAGGGGCCAGTTCCGTTCGTACGTCCGCCTCGGTCGGCAGAAAATCCGCATGCCCCGGCAACAGCAGGACATCGTCGTAACTCAGTGTTTCCTCAAGCGCCATGCGCGCGGCCTCCCTGGGGGATCCCGAATATTGACTCTTTAAAAAAGTGCCCGAAACGGTGATAATGCGACCATGAAACTCTACCGTATTTCGGTTTTCGCAACAATGGCCGTGCTCGTGCTCGCCGGCTGTGCGGAGGAGCGTCAGCCCCCGCCACGGGTCGAGACGAATCAGGTCGTCGTTCCGGAGGCTGGAGAAGGTATAGCGCTGGCCTCGCGGGGGCAGCCCTCGCTTTCAATTCGCAACAGGGACGTCGCCACCGACGTGAAAGTTCGGATGTCGGAGGACGCGGTTCCCTCCCAGGCCATTGATATTAACCTGGATGTAGATCAGGCGGACGAGCAGATTATCGTCTTCAAACGCCGCGACGACTCCGAGGACCGCATCCACGTGCTGGTCGCAGACTTTGACAGCATCCGCAACTCCTACGTTCCCGCGTGGGAGGGCACGACACAGGCCACCAACGTTCGCACCTTCGCACTCTACACGAAAGACCTCACCGGTGATCACGATCTGGAGATCGTCGCATTCGGCATGAACAACGAGGGGCATCAGACCCTCGATGTTTTCAAGCGAACCTCGGCCTTCGGCGGCTTCGGGTTACGCTTCCGTGGCATCGCATCTTTTACCAGCGATGCCAGCATCGAGATCGAGGAAACCGAGCGCTCGGAGGCCTATCAGGCCGTACAAACCAGCGGTCAGAGCTTCCCCATCGTCGTCTATCGCCGTGACTCCGAATCGGCGAACATTCTCGATCTGGTAAAACACACCTACTTCTGGCGACAGGCGGAGAACTCCTACGTTCAGACGAGCACCGAGTCCATCCCGGGGAGCCGTATCGAAGAAGAACAGTTGAGCGAGCTCTATCAGGGAGACGTCGAAGGCTTCGAGGAATTCCTCGCCGGCCCCTGGTATCGGTCGGTGGGAGAGGACGCTACCGAGCCGGCAGGCGAGATCATCTTCTTCGACTCGGCCGATGAGCGCATAACATTTCACGGGGGCGAAACGCTCGAGTCCTACATCTGGATGGATTCCCACAAGACCATCTACCGCGCCGGCCCCGGTGTCTGGGTGAATGTACGCAACGAGTCTCTGGAGAACATACGTCGGCAAATTTCCATTTCGGTTTCCGCAATTGACCGTATCTCGCTTCGGATGGAAGATGCGGAGAACTGGAACGGCACCTATCGCAAGCTCACCCCAGGCCTTCGCGACACCCTACTCGCATCCGGCCCCGACCCTGCCCGCTCTACCGACGCGGATTTGCAGGGTCTCTACAGTAACGACAGTGGAATGGAGATCTTCTTTGCCTCACCGCGGTTTACCATGCGTACCGAGGATGAAGAGCTCGAGGGCGGGTTTGTGGCATACCGGCTTGACCAGGATGTGCTCCGGCTCAAGATCGTCGACAGCAACGGGCTCGTCATCGAAAACCGTACGTACGCCTTCTCCTACTCGGAGAATAGAACCAACCAGCGCATCGTGCGACGTCTCGAGCTTACACCCGCGCGCGTTCGCGTGAACGGAGTCGAGCCCACAACCAACGACACCATCACGCTGGAGCAAACCGAGGAGATCGAGGAAGAGGGAGCTGATCAGAGTCCGTCGCAGGCCGCCGCGGAAGACGGTGCCGGCGGGGCCTAATCGAAGACGAGAAAACCCTCGAAGCCCTCTTCCTTGAGTCTGATGAGGAGTCGCTGGGGATCGGTGCCCTCGGGCACGGCGATGATGACGCGGTGGAACTCGCTGTCGGGGGCGTCAACGATCTCTGCGGTGAAGCCGGCCGACGACATTTCCCGGCGCATATCGCGCGCGTTTTCCATGCTCTTGAACGAGCCGACCTGTACTCCCTTCGGTTCTCCCTCCGAACTCGACGCGTTATCAGCGGCGGCCGTTCCGGCCGGGCCCGCGTCCCCGGCGTCCCCGGTGCCGGCCGCGCCGGCGGGTGGCGTCAGCGCATCCGGACCGAGGAATGCCGAGGGGCGAGGAAACTCGCTCACCGCGCTTCCCCCGGCGACGAGCATCATCTCGGGGCTGTCGGGATAGAGCTCAGAGAGAAGCCTCCGCGCGCGCTCCGCCTCGCCGTCCCGCTCGAGCCGGCGCGAGAGATGATAGAGGAATAGTAGCGTCGCCGCTTGGAGAGTCGGAGCGTGCTCCGCCTCCGACAGTGTGCGCGCGAGATCGAACGCGGCCTCGGCGTCTCCGGCGGCGGAGTGGGCGCGGGCCTGCAAAAGCGCGGCACGGCGCTGAACTTCCGGATCCCGCGCAGCGCCTACCGCCTCTCCGGCAAGTCGCGCTGCGGAATCGACCTCCCCCATCTCGAGGCGGATCGCCGCCTCCTCGACCCGATAGCGTGCCGAGGCTGCCTGCGCCGGATCGCTCGCGGCTGCTCTTGCGTTACGGGCGGCCTCCGCGTAGGCGTCAGCTGCACTCTCGAGATCACCTCTGAGCGCATGTAGCTCGGCTGCTGCCGCCACCGCTTCGGCCCGCCGCACTCCGCTCAGTCGATCGAGGTGGGTGCTTACCACATCGAGAGCAGCAGAAACCGTCGGTGCCCGGTCCACTGCGGCATTTATCAGATTGACGCGCTCCGTCTCGGATAGGTCGTCGGCCGCCAGACGATTCTGCAGCTCCGAGAAGTCGGCGCCTGAGGGTCCGCGCGTACCGGAGTCACTTGCCTCCTGAGCCTGCGCAACGGTTGTGATGAGTAGCGCCAGGAGCGCAACGCCGAGCGCGAGAGACCGCGGCCGGGCACGTGTTGCGGGCCTCAGCCCGTCAGATCTGTGGGTGCTCTGCTTGGTTCTCATCCCGGGCGCCGTCCCCTCCCACTTCCTTTTTCGGCTGTTTCGGAGCGCGCGTTGAGCGGCGGCGAAACGTGAACGGGAGCGTCACGAGAACACCCAGAAAGAAGGCGACGAACAGGCTTATAAAGATAGGCACGTCGTCGAAGCGGTAGAATCCGAATGAGACGTCGGAGACATTAGCCGCGTTGAAGCCCACGAAGGCAAGAATGAGACCCACCACGACCAGAAAGACGATCAGTTTCCACGGCATGCCGCACTTACCTCCGGGCTCTAAGCCCACGAACGAAGCGGAAGATGTTTACGACCCCGGTCCCGAGGAGACCGAGACCACCGAGCCACATGAGCCCCGATGCCAGTCCGCCGACCAGCGGAAGCGACGCGACGGCGGTGAGCAGGCCCCCTCCGGCAATGACCATTCCGCCGATGCGATCGGCCTTCTTACCCGAAGAGAGGCCGAGCCCCGCCACGGTCAGCACTCCGCCGACAATGAGGCCCGGTAACGATAACCCGGCGCCGAACTGAGTGAGGCCCCGCAGAAGCAAGAGCCCCAGGCCCGAGGCACTGCTGACGATCCCCGTCATCCCCTGTCGCTCGAGTTTCTCTCGTGGTACCAGCTCATTCATGACAGATTCTCTCCCGTCAATGCTTGAACGCGCGCTGGCCGGTGAACACCATCGCCACGTCCTGCTCGTTACAGGCTTCGATCACTTCCCAGTCCCGCAGGGATCCGCCGGGTTGTATGGCCGCCGTTACGCCGCAGGCAACACCGACATCGAGCCCGTCACGAAACGGAAAGAACCCGTCGGAAGCCATGGATGCGCCCTTGAGCCCGCCGCAATCTTCATCAACCATTCGACGGACCTCCGCCGCAGCGCTCTCATCGAGCTCGGCAAACGCCGAACCGTGCAGCCGCCACGCCTCCCGCTCGAGCCCCTTCCGCAGGGCCTTGTCGCGTGCGATCTCGGCGGCGCCGACGCGGTCCTGTTCTCCGGTACCGATTCCCACGGTGACGCCGTCT
>CAZVXU010000069.1:0-12130 GCA_964631585.1 uncultured Spirochaetaceae bacterium
TGCGCCCGCGGTACTCCTTCGAGTTTCCGAAGGAGACCTCCATGGGCGCAATTCCCCGGTGCTTGTGCTTGCCGAGGAGCTCGATCGTATTGTGGAGGCCCAGTCTGTTACGATCCTGATCGTCCACGATGAAGTACTTGCGGAAGGCATTCTCGCTGCGCTGATACTCGCCCGGCGGAAAGAGCATCCGAAACGGCTGGCCACGCACCTCTTCCGGCTCGTAGCCGAACGTCGACTTGATGGCCGCGTTGGCGTAGACGATGGTGAAGCTCTCGTCGAGTCGGACGATGGCCTCCGTAATCGTCTCCGAAAGCGCGTCGTAGTTGTCTTTGCTTTCCCGCAGCTCCTCGAGCAGGCTCCGATGCACCGACAGATCACGCATCACCACGACAATGCGGGTCGCTTCGTCCTCGTGATAGGTGCTCAACAAGGCTTCCACGGAGAGGTAGCTGCCGTCCTGATGGCGGGCACGAAACAGCACGATGTCGTCCGGTGTCGCCACGCGGGCTACCGTGCTCGTGGCGGCGACCTCCCTCATGTGAGAGAGCAAGGGCCGGCGATAGCCTTCCTGAACAAGATCAATAAACGAGGTCCCGACGACGTCGGAGTGCGAATACCCGAAGGCAACGGAAAACGAGGCATTTGCATACAGCACGCGGCCATCGTGGTCGAGCTCAACCGCAATATCGGGGGTTGTGTCGAGAAGCTCCCGGACTTCCCGGCTGTCGAGCCCGAGGTCGGGCCTGGTATGCTGCCCCTTTACGATCTGCTGGAGCAGCTCCTCGAACAGCGATTCGGTGAGGGGAAGACTGACGGAGGCACCGGGCCCGGCGCCGGCCGATTCTTCGGGCGCCTCTTCGAGAGGGAGAACCTCGGCGGGGCTCGCGTCCCCGGAACCTCCGTTGTCCTCGTACCCCGCCTTGAGTCTGGAGAAGGTATCCATCACCTGGTCCACGCGGGACGACAGGCGCTCGACGTTATCGTGAAGCTCGTCGTGCTGCATCGGCGTGTGGGCGTATTATGGGCCGTCTCGATCGGGGCGTCAACGGGACGTGACCGGTGTCACGGAATTGTTGTGCGCCCCGGTACGCCGCAGCAACGAAGCCCCCTACGAAACCACCGTCACCTGTGACATCCGCGCGTTTTCCTTGATGGAAAGCCCCTGGGGGCCGACGGTGATCGTCGTGCGAAGTGGTGACCGGTCGCTGGTGATGACCTCGCTCGGGTGGGAGACACCGGCTGCGACGGCCTCGAACCAGGGGTGGAAGAGAAGCAGCGCTTGGGTGCCCTCGCCGCCGGATCACGGATCTTTGATACCGCTCATTCGCCCGTGAGATTCACAACTCGAAACGCTTCCGCAAATTGAGCGCTCAACCCCTCGGCATCACGTGAGGCCCACTCTTGAACCTGTTTCACAAAGTCCTCATCGAATTGCGACGTATGATGTCGCAGGGCGCGCTTCTTCAGCTCCATTGTGGAGCTGATATCGACCCGGTATGTCGGAACGTTGGAGAACTGCAGATACAGATAATCAGGGTCGTGCGGCTGGAATCCTTCGTCGAGGAGCTCTGCGAAGATTGGTCTGCTGCCGGCACTGGGAAATGTTGCGTACATTGCGGCTTCGCCTACGGCTCTGTGATCCGGATGATTAATGTAGGTCCGACTACCGGATACAACCATCTCGGGGTCGAATGTCAGCACGACGTCGGGCCGGACCTCGCGAATAATTCGTGTCAGCTGTTTTCGCAGCTCCAGCGTTGGTTCCAGCACACCGTCCGTATGATCCAGAAACCGAATGTCGCGTACACCCACCTCGGCTGCCGAGCGGGTTTGCTCCTCTCTCCTGGTGGCTTTCAAAGCCTCGAGGTCTTCTCCCGGCGTGTTGCTCCCGGCTCCACTGTCGGTAGCAATCACATAGGTGACAGCCGATCCCCCTTCCGTCCAACGTGCAACCGTTCCACTACTTCCGACATCAAGATCGTCGCAGTGTGCGGCGATAGCTACGGCCCGCGCCGGCACGTAGAAGCTCATACTCTCTCCTCCTGCTTTGTTGGTGGACACGGCGCTTGAGAACCGGGATCCCGCAATCCACGCCAAAGATGATCGGGAATGTACCCAGTGTGGGCATCCAGGAAAGCGTCCAGAAGCTCGTTTGCCATTGCGGGCGATGCGATATGAGGATCCAGAAGCAGAGCTGACAGAGCCTTCTGTCTCGAGCCCTCGGCTGCTGCCTCAGCAGCCAGCTTCTGGATCTGCGCTTCACGCGACAGGATTGCCAGTATCGGTCCGGGGAGCGCCCCCCAGCGGATTCCATGCAGCCCACTGCGTGACGCGATCGCCGGTACTTCGATGATCATATCATCAGGCAATCCGTCGATGCTTCCTCTATTTGCCAGATTCGCATTGGGTACGATTACCGGTTCTCCCTGAAACATACCCCTGATAGTCAAACTGGGCGGCGCGTCGCCAAAGACCTTCCACGTCGCCGAGGCGGCTGCGTTCACGAAGTCCTCCATGCCGGCGGGATCGGCATTCAGGCGATCGATCGCGTCCTTCCATTCGCGGTCCATCGCCAGGTGACCATCGAAATCGTAGCCCTTACAGTCGACGAAGTCGCACGCGTAGGGGAAGTACTCTCCATAGTGCTCATCGTTCTCGTGAGGCCACAGCCCGAACGTGTCGTACAAGTGCAGCCCGAGCGGTTGCCAGCCTTGCCTCCGTGCCTCACCGACAAGGCGTTCATAAAGGTCTTCCCCGGTAGCAGCATCAGATAGATGCCGTATCCAGACGGCATGGTTTATGCCGGCGGCTTCCACATACAAGTTTTCGCCCCGAACTCCGAGCAACGGCTGGACGTAGTTGTTTTTGAAGTCCCACAGTCCGTCGCAGAAACCGAAACACTGCATATTGGTGTACTTTCCTACTGCGTACGCTATCCGATCTTCGGGATTGGTCATCACCAGAACTAACGCGCGTGGCGCGTGCTGCTCGAGCCTCCGACACACGTCGAGGACCAGGGGGACGGTCCTCAGGGTGTGAGAGAGCCCCGCCGGCCCGCGGTTCTCGCCCAGGGTGTGGCGTATCCCGAATTGTGGAAGAATATCCCAGTCGACACGCCAGCGTTCGATTCTGTCCTCTTCAGCCGCTACGAGAACTACGTCCGCTGTAGCGGCCGTTTCGTCAACCGCATGTGCACGCGCTATCGACACGTCGACGCCAAAATAGTCGCACATCCGACCGGCAACACCCCCCATCCGTTCAAGAGCTGCAGGGTTCGTATCGACAAGCACCAGGGAACCGCCGCCATGCAGTACGTTTTTGAATAGATCATACAGCGTTATCGGACCAAAGCTCGAACTGCCGGCTCCGACGATCACGATTTTGGGCTTATGCTGGTCGACCATACGGTTTCTCCTTGTAATTGATCAATCTCGAGTGTTATGGGCCCTTAGCCCTTCAAGCCGGTTATCGTGACACCTTCAATGAAGTGACGCTGGGCGAGGCCGTAGAGCATCAGAACCGGGATCATGGACTGACAGGCAGCAGCCATCATCAGCGGCCAGTTTGTTGAGAACTGTCCCTGGAAACTGACGAGCCCGAGAGGCAGGGTGAAGAGCCGCTGCGAATTGAGCATGATCAGTGGCCAGAGAAAATTGTTCCAGGAAAACATGAACGAGAAGACTCCCAACGTGGCCAGCCCCGGTTTTGCGAGAGGCATCACGATGAGCGCATAAATGCGCAAATGGCCGGCGCCATCGATGAGTGCCGCATCCTGCAACGAACGTGGTATAGAGAGAAAGAACTGTCTCAGAAGGAAGGTACCGAAGACCACGAAAGACTGCGGGAGTATGACGCTCAGGTAGGTGTCTACCGCACCCAGGGTTCGGAGAAGGAAGAAGTTCGGAATCATGGCGATCTGCATCGGGAGCATCAGGGACGAGAGATAGACTACAAACACAATGTCGCGGCCCGGCCACTGCAGGCGCGCAAACGCGTAAGCTGCCATCGAGCTGAGGCCGACCTGCAGTGTTGTCACCGCCATAGAGACAATGAAGCTGTTAACAAAAAAGCGCCCGAACGGCAACAGTCGCCAGACCTCGGTATAGTTCTCCCAGCGGATATCCCGAGGCAGAAACGAGAAGTCAACCGACAATGCCTCGCTCATGCTCTTCAGGGAAGTCGAGAGCATCCACAGGAACGGCGTCAGAACGATCAGAAGACCGAGACCGAGCAGGAAGTACGTTGCAACCCTGGGCAGGAGACGGCGGTACCGCCTGCCGCGCGTCTGCGCCGAACTATAGGTCATAGTGCACCCACCGTTTCTGAAGAATTACCTGCACGAGCGTGACCGCGAGAATCGCAGCGAAAAGCACGACGCTGACCGCGCTCGCATAGCCGATCTCCTGGTACTGAAAGGCCTGGTCATAGATATACATGACCGCCGTGGTGGTGCTGAAGGCCGGCCCGCCCCCGGTCATGATGAAGGTCTGCTCAAAGACCTGGAAAGAATTGATGATGGCAAGAGTGAGCACAAAGAAGGTCGTCGGACTCAATAGCGGCAACGTGATGCGGAAGAAGGACTGGACGCGCGAGCTGCCGTCTATCACCGCCGATTCATAGTACTGGTTCGGGATATTCTGCAGCCCGGCGAGAAAGATAACCGTGAAGAATCCGACCTGTGTCCACGCGCTCATAACCATCACCGAGGGCATTGCCAGGGTTACGTCGGAGAGCCACTGTGGAGGGTCAGCTGCACCAAGCATTCGTAGCACATTGTTCAGCAATCCGTAGTCGCTGTTGTAGATCCACATCCACACAAAGGACACTGCGACCAGGGACGACACATTCGGCACGAAGTACATAGTTCGGAAGAACGAGCGAAAGCGTACTCTCTCATTGAGAAGGACTGCGGCAGCAAGCGAGGCCACAACGATGATCGTGACCGTACCCACCGTATAGTAGACGGTATTCAGCATCGCACGCTGGAAGAAATAGTCGCCGGAGAACAGCTCGACGTAGTTCTCGAGGCCTATGAAAGTCGGCGTGGTTATCAGGTTCCACTCGAGCAGGCTGAACGCGATTGCCCCGAATACCGGGAAAATCTGGAACAGCAGGAATCCCAGCAAGTGAGGTGCAAGAAAGAGCAGTGCCGTCCGTAGTTCACTCGTTCGCGCGCCCATAGCGTTCCGTTTGCGTTCCGTTTGCGTTGCGCATGCGTGGCCCGCGAGTGTCGCCCCGCGGACCACGTTTGTCAATTCTAGTCTTCGAGTTCCCGGTTCAACACTGGGATAGCCTCGCTGACGGCTTCTTCTGCCGACATTCGCCCCACCCAAATGTTCTCCAGAAACGGGTTGGCCTTGCCATAGACGTTCCACCAGTGCACGTTCGGCGGAAGTGCGATACCCGCGCGCGTTTCATCGACAAACACCTGTTGGTTGAACGGCTGATCGGCGACGAACTCGTCTGAATCGAGGATGTCCAGATTTGCCGGCACGATCGTTCCGCGGCCTCCCTCCATGAACATCTCCAAAGCATCGGTGTTGAGAAACTCCCAAAGACGCCACGCGGCATCGATCTTGTCGGTTTTGCTGTAGATAGTGTAGCCGGCACCGCCGATCACGTTGCCCTTCGGCTTGCCGGGGAACTGCGGCAGATGCGCTACGTCCCAATCCAGGTCGTCGGACTCGAGGAACTCCGGTATGCGAGCGTGGTTGTCCATGAGCATGGCAACACGACCACCCATGAACTGCTGGATCCGAATGGTGGTGTCCGACATCTGGTCGTAACTTGGCGTTACCTCGTACTCGTTTATGAGGTCCCCGAAGAATGAGAGAGCCTCCACGGTGTCCGGATCATCCAGTGCCACCTCGGTAGGATCGTGAGGATCGTCGAAAAACGGTGCGTGGTTCATGTTTACCGCCACATACCAGTTACCCGGATCGAAGGCGAAACCGAATTGACGTGCACCGCCGTCTCGCACGTACGTGAGCGCCTGGGCGGTGTCGACGAACTCGTCGATTGTCCAATCCGGCGAGGGATACGAAAGGCCGGCTTCATCAAAGAGCGTCTTATTGAAGTAGATCACTTTCGTGTCGTTGTCCCGCGGAACTCCGTACAGCTTCCCGTTGACGGTAAATGCCTGAAGCATTTCCTCGGTGTATGCAGATCTGTCGAAATCGTAGCGCTCGAATAGCGGCTCCATTTCGTGAAGCACATCGCTCGGGGCATAACGCGAGATGAAGGTCAAAAACATGACGTCGGGAGCCGATTCCGAGGCGAACTGCGTCTGCAGCCGCGTGAAGTAATCGCCCCACGGCGCGGTCATGTGTTCAACACGAATGTCCGGGTTCTGCTCCTCGAAAGCTGCAGCGACGCGCTTGTTCTGTTCTACCTCACTCGGACTCCCCCAATAGCCCCAGGTAACGGTCACACGTTCATCGTCACCAGCAGCTTCCTGGCCACCACTTGCAAGGGCGCACGGTGCAAGCAGCAGTGCGAGCATCACGATAATTCCTGTGTTTCGGACAGCCATACTGACCTCCTTATGGTAGTAGTGGGTAATTGTCATAGGAAAACGCTTTCCCGTCAACAAAAAATATCGTGAAATGGCGAATTATGCGGAAGGCGGCGCACAGGATTCCCGTTCCACAATCCTGTGTGGCAGGGATATGTCAGGCACATCCCGCTCGGGATCGTCCATGAGTTCTATCAGCAATCTCGAAGACTCCCTGCCGATATCGCTGATGGGCTGATACACCGTCGAAAGTGCCGGGGTCGCGTAGGAACCGAGTTCTATGCCGTCGAAACCCAGGACGCTTGTATCCTGTGGCACTCGTCGCCCGAGCTCGGTGAGTCCTCGTATCGCACCGAGAGCCATTTCGTCGCTCGCAGCGAATACGGCAGTAATCTCCGGAGTACGCTCAGCAAGCTGAACGGCCGCCGATCTGCCCGACTCGAGCGTGTACTCGCCGTAAGCAATCATCTTTTCGTCGATTTCGAGACCTCGCTCTCCCAGCGCCTGCCGGAACCCCGATAGCCGATTCTCTCCCACCGAAGGGCCATGACCACCGATGTAGCCGATGTGCTCGTGACCCTGATCGAGAAGATAGCGCGTACCGTCGAATGCCGCGTGAAACTCATCAATACCCACGACTGGGCGTGGCAGGCCCGCAATTCGAATACCGCACTGAACGATCGGCAATTCCGACGATTGCAGTCGCTTCTTCACCGCCTCGTGTTCGGTCTCATGCATGAGAATGATGCCGTCGACCTTGTGCTCTCCCAGAAGGTCGAGATAAGACAGCTCGCTATCGCTTTCATCACGCACATGGCACACGATGAGCCTATACCCTGCGTGAACCAACACCTGTTCGACGCTCCGAAATATGTGTTGATGAAAGAGCTCGGAGATTTCAGGAATAATCAATCCGGCGGTCTGGGTTTTGCGCAACACCATCGTGCGCGCCGCGTGATTCGGGCTGTATCCTTCCTGCTCGATAACGTTCAGGACCCGGCTTCGTATTTCGGCGCTCACCGGTTTAGTGTTATTGAGGACTCTGGAAACGGTCGCTATTGAGACGGATGCCTTATCGGCTATCTCGCGGATCCCCATTGCAGTGAACAGTATGCACTAAAGACTTCACGGGAAACCAGCCCGCACTACACCACCCCGATCTCATCCATGCGAACAGGCCGGCCCTCGGCGAGGGACTTGCGCGCGGCGTAGCCCATGACGATGGGCACGCGGCCGTCCCTGCCGTCGACCGGCGTCGGCTCGTCCCGCTGCACCGCGTCCACGAATGCGTGGAGCTCGACGATGTAGGATTCGATGTAGCGCTCCATGAAGAAGTTCAGGGGCAGATCGCGCTCGACCGCGCCGGCGGTGCAGAGGACGGCGTTGTTCTCGTAGTTGTTGTCGATGCGCACCATACCACCGGAGCCGAATGCCTCCATGCGTTGGTCGTAGCCGTAGACGGCCCGGCGGCTGTTGTCGATGGTGACGTACACGCCGTTTCGGAAGCTGAGTGTGCACAGTGCGGTGTCCACATCACCTGCATCGCCGATCTCGGAGCTGATGCGCACACCGCCCACGGCGTAGACCGTCTCCGGCTCGTCGCCCACGAGGTATCGTGCCATGTCGAAGTCGTGGATGGCCATGTCGAGGAAGATGCCGCCGGAGACCTTCACGTACTCGATGGGAGGGGGTGCGGGGTCGCGGCTTACGATGTGGACCATGTGCAGGTCGCCGATCTCGCCGGCAGCGATGCGCTCGCGGACCCGGCGATAGTTCGCATCGAAGCGTCGGTTGAAGCCGATCTGGAGCTTGACGCCGGCCTTCTTCACCTCGGCGAGGGCTTCATCTATCGCGTCGAGGTCGAGGGCGATGGGCTTCTCGCAGAAGATGTGCTTGCCGGCCCTCGCCGCCTCGATCATGAAGCGGGCGTGGGTGTCGGTGCTCGAGCAGATCACTACCGCGTCCACATCCGCTGAGCCGATGAGCTCGCCGGCGTCGGAGAGCACGCTCGGCACGCCGAACTGGGCGGCCGCAGCCTCCGCGGCGTCGCGGACAACGTCGGTCACCGCAACTACGGTGGCGCCTTCGATCCGTCGCATGAGGTGCTCGATGTGCAACCTGCCAATGCGCCCGGCACCTATCACTCCGAATCGCAACTGTTCAGCCATGGCCACCTCCTGTTCGAGCCCCTATTCGAGGATCGGCGCGAGACGTCGCACCGACGCGCGTACGTCCGACTCGAAACTGTCTTTCACGTTGGCCTCGAGCCCGATGCGCCCGTCGAACCCGACGGCGTCGAGATACGCCGTCACCGCCGCGAAGTCTATGCCCCCGAAGCCCGGAAAGTACCGGTTGTTGTCCGAGAAATGCACCGAGACGTAGCGCCCCCGGTACCGGGCGAGCGAGGCCACCATGCTCAACTCCTCGATGTTCATGTGGAAGGTATCCGGAAGGATCTTGACCGTATCCACCGGATATCCGTCCACCAGTGCCGCCGTGTCGTCGAGTCCGTTCGCAAGTGCCGCCTCGTAGCGGTTCGTGGCCTCGACGACCAGCATCACGCCGCGATCAGCGGCGTAGGGAACGAGCACGTCCATCGCCTTCCGAAACTGCCCCGCCGCGCCGGCAATGTCGTCGACCTTCGGGCCCTTGAGGAACCCGAAGATGATCCCGCACTCGGGGTTCGGACTGACGAAGTCGATCATCGTCTTCGCTTTCTCAACGGACTTCTGCCGGGTGCCTTCGTCGGCCTCGGAGAGGGAGAGCCCGAAGGTCTTCGCCGTAAGCCCGGAGGCAAACATCGAAAACGAAAGCCCGAACTCGCCGATGTAGCGGGAGATGCGCTCGAAGTCGGCGGTCTCGGGGTCCGTCACGTTGAGCTCGAGTCCCCAGAAACCAAGATCCCGCAGCATCTCGAGCCGCCCGCGGAACTCCACGTCCTTTTCGTAGTTCTCGGGAAGCACGGTCTGTACGGTCAGTTTGTAACGATATTCTGCCATCATCTTCCTCGCTGTGGTCTGTGGGCCGCGGCGGCCGCTGCGGCGGCCCGGATAACACGGGCCGCCACGGATGTCGGACTATCCCTTGGTAAACGGTCCCATTGCCGGAAGCTCGTAGACTGACTTCCACCCGGGGCTGCCCGGTTCCTTGAGGAAGGGCTCGAGCTCCTTCGGGTCGCGCAGGGTGATCTGGTCCACCGGCGGAAGCTTGCCTGCGGGGTAGTTTTCGAGAATCTGCTCGACCACGAGGGTGAGATAGCTCAGGATCGCCGCAATCGGGCGCTTGGCCTTCTCCGGCGTCGCACCGGAGGGCTTGCCGACCACGCCCTCGGGGGTACCCTTTCGCTCGATGGCAAAGTGCCCCTCACCTTCCGACCACTTGTGGGGCCGGCGCCACGGATCGACCGACTTGTCGAAGTGGCCGTCGGGCAGGAAGGACGGGCCTTCGGCGTCTTTCACGTACTTCATGTCGATCATATCGGGGAACATCAGCTGGGCGACCGCGGTCTCCGACTCATCGGCGTGCACGAAGGTGGTATCGAAGCCGCCCTCGCGCTCGACCGGAATGAAGAACTCGCGGACCGCGCGGTGCCAGTCCATGACGCGGAAGATGCCGGGGAGCTGGAAGCGCTTGCAGAACTCCTGCAGCGCCGTCTCGAGCATCCACAGCTGGCCGTGGTTGTTGATGATGATGATCTTCCGGAACCCGTCGTTCCACAGACCGAGCATCACGTGGATGAGGGTCTCGGTGACGACTTCCTGCGGGATCATGATGGTGCCGGGCATGCCGAGGTGATGGTAGGGATGGCCGCCGTAGTTCAGCGGGTTATGGGCGAGCGCGACCTCGTAGCCCTTCTTCGCGGTGTAGCGGCGCACCCCTTCGATGATCTGCGAAACCATGAAGTTATCGAGTCCGCTGTTTGCGTGGTCGCCGTGGTTTTCGGTGGTGCCGACGCCCACGAGCACGATGTCGTTCTTGCGGCGCTTCTCGATGAGATGCGCGCGCGGGGTGGTCTGGATGTAGCAGCCACCCTTGCCGAGCTCGGACTCGGAGGGAATCTCGTACTCGGCGAGGATCTTGTCGACCTCCGACATCGGGGCGTCGAATACCTTCTTCTTCAATCGGCCGACCTCGTTGTCCTCGAAAGTGATCATCGGGTGGTCGGTGGTCAGAAACTTCATATCTCCCTTTACCATGTGGTAGCCTCCTGTCCTATTTGGTGGCCGCACCGGGCGCGCGGCAGCTGATTTTGCATTCGGTGCGATCGGTGCGCAGCAACACGATGTTGTCCGGCACCTCTTCGAGACCGATCTCCTTTGTCATCATGGGAAGCATATTCATCCCCGAAGCCATTGCCTGAATGACCCGCGGGAATGTACCGTGGCCGGAGTGGCCCTGCGAGCCGACGACCTTCGCGCGGCGCACCTGGAAGACCTCGCCGGTGAGGGGGATCTTCGCATCGGCACGGGCGACGATGACGACTGTTGCGTTGAGCTCCCGACCGTCCCAGATGGCCTGCTCGATGCCGGGAAAGACCTGCGTCGGCAGGCCGGTGGCCTCGAGATAGAGGGCGGCGCCCATGCCGTTGGTGATCTCGAGCACGCGTGCCGCGAAGTCCTCGTTGAGAGGATCGATGGTGTGGTCAGCGCCCATCTTCATGCCGAGCTCGCGCCGGGCAGGCTCAGGCTCTGAGAGGATGACGTTTGCCGCGCCGGCTCGCTTGAGGACGGCGATGGCGGCCATACCAACCGGCCCGCTTCCGAGGATGACCACGTTGTCGCCGGGGCGGATGCCGCCGCCGCGCTCGATGACGGCGTTGTAGGCGACGCTGGTGGGCTCGACCATGCTTCCGAGACGGAAGACGTCCTCGTCGGAGTACTTCCCGCGCAGCGGATCGAGGCTCCACAGAAGCTTGGCCGGAACCTTCACGTACTTCGTGAATCCACCGTCAATGTTGAAGCCGATCTCGTCGAGACGCTCGCAGTGGTTGGGGAATCCGTCGGCGCATGGCTTACACTCGCCGCACCAGACCATCTCCTCGACACAGACCCACTCGCCGCCTTCGTAGGGCTTCATCGTCGCTTTGTTGAAGGTGTTCGGTCCCACGTCCGCAACCACACCGGAAAGCTCGTGCCCGAGCGTGCAGGGAAAGCCGGTGAGCCCGGGGTACCAGATGTAGCCGTCGTCGTCGGGCTGCGCCATGTGGACGTCGCTGCCGCAGATGCCGACCTGCTTCACCTCGAGCACTACTTCGCCGGGGCCGGGCTTCGGCACCGGCACGTCCTCGATAACAAGCCGGGGGTTCCGCCACACCTTGCTCCCGAGGTAGGTCTGTCGCTTGTCTATGTCCTTCGGTCCGAGCCGGAACTCCGGTTTCGGCTCCCAGTCGGCGTACAATCGTACCGCCTTCATCTTGTCTGCCATGTCCTAATCCTCCGTCAGTCAGGGAGTGTTGTACCCGCGCGTAGACGGGGTTCTTCCGTGGTTCTCATGCTCGTTCCGCGCACGACGAGCTCCGGCTCGAGCATCACCTGGGTTGGCCCGCGGTCGGCGGCGGCGTTGACGGCGGCGCTAGATCGGAAGAGCACACGTCTGAACTCCAGTCACGTGAAACGA
>CAZVXU010000070.1:0-12042 GCA_964631585.1 uncultured Spirochaetaceae bacterium
GCAGCCGAGCTTTCTCCTCCATCCGCTCGACGTACTCGGTGGAGACCAGGTACCCCAACTTCGCTTCTTTCCGGGAATGGACGTGAATGCCGCGGAGAAGCGCGCACTCTTTGTCCGGGTCATGCGTCTCCTGGGACGCCACTTCTCCCTCTGCAATATGAGCGAGTACGCTCGCGCTGCGGGCAGCACGGCTGACACTAGACAGATTGCTGCGAGGACGGCGTAGTATGATGAACATTGCCACCGTACAGCTCCAGGACTACTACCAACACAAGGTCTTCGAGTCCCTTGTCTCCAAGCGACATTGGAACCGTTTCGAGAGCCGACTGAGACATGACGTTGACGAAACTCTCACGCTCCTTGGCCGATACGATGTTTCGGCCACCTTCTTCACGCTTGGGTGGATCGCGGACCACTTCCCCAACATGGTGCGGGAGATTAACTCTCAGGGCCACGAAATAGCGAGCGCGGGTTACTGGGGTGTCGACCGCCTGACGGTAAGCCAGACGGAGTTCCGTGAGGACCTAAGGCGGGGCAAGGAAATCCTGGAGGCAACTACGGGAACCCAGGTGGTCGGCTACAGAAGCATACGGCGGTCGCTCACCGAGAAGGAGCTCTGGCATCTCGATCTGATCGCCGAAGAAGGATATCTGTACGACTCGAGCCTCATGCCCGCCGCCTTGCCATGGAAGCGGAACGGCGTCGCAACCCGGCCCTTTTCGCGAGACACGAGACGCGGCACCATTGCCGAGCTTCCACATGCGACGACGAGAATTGCCGGCGTTTCGATTCCCGTCGGTGGTGGGAACTTTCTTCGACAGCTTCCATCACGGTTTACGCGTCGTGCATTCGAACACTGGGCACGCAGAAATGAGGGGCCATTTGTCCTGTACTTTCACCCGTGGGAACTGGACGAGGAGCAGCCCGAGGTGAGTGCCTTCAACACGCTCACCCGAATCCGTCAGTATCGCAACCTCGGCAAGATCCGCGATCTGCTTCCGAGATACTTCGAGGCCGCAGCGTTCGGCACGGCGGCAGGCTTCCTCGGTCTGGAGAGACCTCCTGCCGAGAGGCAGACCGCTGCCTCCGTTGCCGCGGTAGAACCCCTATCCGCGAAATGCCCGAACGAACCGGCCTGCGAAATTAGCGTTGTTATCCCCTGCCACAACGAGTCAAAAACCATACCGTTTCTCGAGCGTGCGCTCTGTGAGCTCAGCGAGGCCGCCGCTGACCGCTACAGTTTCCACTACGTACTGGTTGACGACAAGAGCACCGATGATACGTTGCCGCGGCTGCGAGAGACCTTCGCCGATTCCACGCGCTTTACGGTGATTCCGCTGTCCACAAATAGCGGAGTTTCCGGGGCCATCATGGCCGGCATTGAAGCAAGCGACACCGACACGGTGTGCTCGATTGATGCCGACTGTTCATACGACCCGCTCGAGCTCATCAACATGATTCCGCTGCTGTCCGAAGGTGTTTCGTTGGTTACCGCATCGCCGTATCATCGCGACGGGAGCGTTCTTGGCGTGCCGGAGTGGCGACTGTTCCTGTCGAGGTCCCTTTCTGCGATGTATCGCCGATTTCTGCGCCACAAGCTTGCGACCTACACTGCCTGTTTTCGTGTCTACCGCCGTGAGGGTGCTCTCGCAGTTCGACCAACGTTTGGTGATTTTCGGGGCATCCTCGAGCTTCTGGTAAAGCTGGATATGCGGGGCTCGCGCATCGTGGAATACCCCACAACCCTTCAAAGCCGATTGTTCGGATACTCGAAGATGAAGACACTGCCGGTCATTCAAAAGCACCTTGGCATGATAGTGCGCCTCGGGCGTTTCAGGCGCGAGATCGCCGGCAGCCCAAATCCTTCTGAATCAACATCGGGCGTCACAGAAGGCGCGGAAGACAAAGAGTGCAGGCAGGATACATGACACGCGAAGATGGCGGTCGAGTAGCGGTTATCGGCGGCGGCATGATGGGCATTACCGTCGCCCGGGAAATCGCACGCCGCGACAAGGCCGAGGTGGTGCTCTTCGAAGCCGAGGACCATCTCGGGGGCCTGAGCTCCCCCTACACGTGGAACGGCGTCACCTGGGACCGGTTCTATCACGTGATCCTCTCCACCGACACAGAGATGCTCGAGGAGGTTCGCGCGCTCGGACTCGAGAATGAGCTCTTCTTTCGCGAGACCAAGAGCGGGTTCTTCGGAGACGGGCGGCTGGTCTCGATGTCCGGGCTCGCCGATTTCCTGCGGTTTCCGTTTCTTTCGCTGTGGCAGAAGTTTCGCCTGGGCGTCGGCATACTGCTAAGCACGCGCATCGGCGACGCCGATAAACTGGACCGCATATACGTGCGCGAGTGGCTGACCCGCATGTTCGGGCGCAGGGTGTATGAGCAGATCTGGGATCCTCTGCTTCGCAGCAAGCTCGGCTCCGCCCGCGAGCACACATCGGCGGCGTTCATCTGGGCAACTATCCGGCGACTCTACGGGGCACGGGAGGGAAACAGCAAGGTCGAGCGTATGGGCCATGTCCACGGCGGCTACCAGCGCATTTTGGATGAGGAGCGGAAGGCGCTCGAGGCTGCGGGGGTGTCCGTACGCCTCTCCGAGCCCGTGAGGGAAGTCCGCCGCGAGGGGAATGAGGCTGGACTGATTGTGGAAACCGCAGCCGTCACCCAGCACTTCGACCGCGTCGTGGCGACGGTGCCGGCGGACGAAATCGTTCGCATGGTTCGGGCCGATGCCAAGCCGCCGAGCGAATCTGCGTCGCCTGAGCAAAGCTACTGGGATCACCTCGGCTCCGTCACCTACCTGGGGGTCGTGTGTGTGTTTCTCATGCTCAGGCGTTCGCTCTCTCCGTACTACGTGATAAACCTCCTGGACAAAAGCCTCCCCTTTACCGGCGTGATCGAGGCAACCAACGTCGTTCCCTCCGCTGAAGTCCGAAACTACCATCTGGTCTACCTTCCCAAGTACGCCGTGGGCGACGACCCCATATGGGGGCGAACCGATGAGGACGTACAAGCCGAGTTCCTTGCCGGGCTGCGGCGCATGTTTGCCGACTTGTCGCCGGACGACGTTCTTCATGCGGCGGTATTTCGTCGTCGACATGTTCAGCCGCTGCAGGATGTCGACTACCTCAGGCGCCGCGTTGGTCACCGCACTCCCCTCGAGGACTTCTACGTGACGAACACCTCCATGATCTATAACTCCACTCTCAACAACAATGCCGTCATACGACTTGCACGGCAGGCGGCGGCAACGGTATCGCAAGACATCACCTCCAGGGCGCCGTCATGAGCGCCTCCAAGCCCTTCATTCACGATACCGCCGATGTTTCCCCGAAAGCCACGCTCGCGGGTGGCGTCATGGTCTGGAACAACGCCCAGGTCAGAGAGGGGGCTCACCTCGGCGAGAACGTCATTGTCTCCAAGGGCGCGTATATCGACCATGATGTGTCGATCGGCGCAAACTCCAAGATCCAGAACAACGCCTCGGTGTATCACGGCGTTACGCTCGAAGAGGGCGTCTTCGTTGGACCGCACGTGTGTTTCACAAACGACCTCCGTCCCCGCGCCATCAACCCCGACGGCTCTAGAAAGGGCCCCGACGACTGGACGATCTCCCGAACACTGGTAAAGCGGGGCGCCTCTCTCGGCGCCGGCACCATCGTCGTGGCGGGAGTGACCATCGGCGCGTTTGCCATGGTTGGCGCCGGCACGGTGGTGACGCGTGATATCCCCGACTACGGCCTCGTGTACGGTACCCCCGGACGCTTACGCGGGTACGTGACGGCCGAGGGACGAGTCGTTGACACTGAGAACGATTAGAACTCAGACGAGAGAGAGGTAATGTATGCAGCCTGCTCCGACGATTCCGTTTGTCGACGTTTCCGCGCAGTATCGCGCCTACCGCGGCGAGATCGACTCGGCGATGCAGGACGTTGTCTCCTCCGGGCGCTTCATCCTCGGCCCTGTGGTCGAGGCGCTCGAGGAAGAGCTCGCCAAATACGTGGGAGCGAAGCATTGCATCGCCTGTTCGAGCGGAACCGACGCGCTGCTGCTGGCCTTCCTCGCACTCGGGGTCGATCGCGGCGATGAAATCATCACAACGCCCTTTACCTTCTTCGCCACCGGCGAGGTGATCCGGCTTCTCGGCGCGACACCGGTGTTCGTAGATATCGATGAGCGCAGCTACAACATCGACGCATCCCTCGTCGAGGCTGCGATAACCGACCGAACCCGCGCGATCGTCCCGGTGGGGCTTTTTGGACAGACGGCGGACATGGATGCAATCCGCGCCATTGCCAAGCGCCATGATCTACCGGTGGTTGAAGATGCCGCACAGAGTTTCGGGGCGGAATACAAGGGACGACGCAGCGGGAATCTCGGTGACATCGGGTGCACGAGTTTCTTCCCGGCTAAGCCCCTCGGTGCCTACGGGGACGGAGGAGCGGTCTTCACCGACGATGACGAGCTTGCGACGCTCTTGCGGTCCCTCGCAAACCACGGACAGGGCGAGCGCTACCACCACCTGCATATCGGGATAAACGGTCGCCTCGACGCCCTTCAGGCAGCCGTCCTGCGGGTAAAACTGGCCCATTTCGACGAGGAGCGCGAGCGGCGAAACCGGAACGCTGCGCGCTATACCGACGCGTTCTCGTCACTTGCCTCGGTAACCGCACCCGTCATCATGCCCGGCCAAACGAGCACCTGGGCACAGTACTCCATTCGCATTTCCGAGCGCGATGACGTTATGCGCGAGCTCGCCCGAGACGGAGTCCCGACGGCCGTGCACTACCCTCTTCCGCTCTACCGCCAGGATGCTCTATCCGATCTGAACCTCAATCCGGCTGCGTTCCTCGTTACGGAACGTGTATGTAAAGAAATCATGAGCCTTCCGATGTGTGCGTTTCTCGAGACGGCCAATCAGGATGTGGTCATCGCGTCGGTACGAAGGCTCGGCGAAAGGAGTCGCAAATGAGAATCGGACTGGTCGGCTATGGAAGCATGGGACGGAATCACTACCGTATCCTCTCGTCATTGCCCGGTGTTGAGCTCGCCGCGGTCTGTGATCCGGTGCAGAACGATACCGGCTCCGTGCGCCAGTACAACGAGCTCTCGGAAATGCTCTCGCGCGAGCACCTCGATGCAGCCGTGGTGTGCGTACCGACAGTGCAACATCATAGCGTCGCCCTCGAACTGATCGACCACGGCATTCACCTACTCATCGAGAAGCCGATCGCCATCTCCGAGGAGGAAGGCCGTGAAATCGCGGAGGCAGCGGCGGCGCAGGGCATTCGCGCGGCGGTGGGTCACGTGGAGCGCTTCAATCCGGTGGTGACTGCTCTGATCGAGGAACTGGAGGGGAAAACCATTTACAGCATCGCGATCACGAGGGTGGGTCCCTTTCCGCCGCGCATTAAAGACGTCGGGGTTCTGGTTGACCTCTCCGTTCACGACGTGGACCTCATTGCCTTCCTCACGGGCGGAGCCGAGTTTGCCGAAAGCCGCGTGTTCAAATCCCTCAAAAAGAACGGCGACCACGAGGATAACGCCGTTCTGGCATTTCGCATGGAGAACGATATCGTCGCAAGTGTTATAACCAACTGGTTTACGCCCTTCAAGAAACGGCAGATCGAGGTCGCAACCGATTCGGCGTACTACGAGGCGAATCTTGTCAGCCAGGAGCTCGTTGCATACTCCTCGTACCAGTCCGACAGCTCGTATGTCGTACGGCAGTGTCGCGTTCAGAAAAGCGAGCCGCTTCGAAAGGAGCTCGAGGCCTTCGTCGCATACGTCATGACCGGCGAGCGCTCGTGCCTCGCATCGCTCGAGGACGGAATCCGCACGCTGCGCACCATTCACAAACGAAGACTGCAACCGGTATGAAGCACAAGGTTCTCACCGTAATCGGAACGCGCCCGGAGATCATCAAGATGTCCGCCGTGATTCCGTTGCTCGATGCCGCCTTCGATCATCGTCTCGTCCACTCAGGCCAGCATTACTCCGCCGACATGGATGAGGTGTTCTTCCGCGAGCTCGAGCTGCGCGCGCCCGATCACAGGCTGGAGGTCGGCTCGGCGCCACCCGCCGCCCAGCTGGGCCGAATTGCCGAGCGCTTCGAAGCAGTCTTCCTTCAGGAACGGCCCCACGCCGTGGTGGTCCAGGGCGACACCAATACCACGCTCGCCGGAGCCCTCGTCGCCGCCAAGTACCGTCACACCGGAGTGAAGCTCGTTCACGTGGAGGCCGGTACGCGTTCCGGTCTGTCTCACCAGCCGGAAGAGATAAACCGGCAGCTCGTGGATCGCATGAGCGATCTGCTCCTTGCGCCCTACGAGTCCGACCGCGAAGCGCTCGCCGCCGAAGGCATCTCCGGGGATCACGTGGTTGTGACCGGCAGCACGGTATTCGACGCGTGCCTGCGGATGTCGGAGCTCGTCGATGGGGCGGATGTCATCGGCGCCTACGGGCTCAAGCCCGGCGGCTACGTACTGGCAACCTTCCATCGCCAGGAAACGGTCGATGACCCCAAAACGCTCTCGGGTATCGTGGAGGCTCTGCACTCCGCCGCGGACCGAGTCCCCATCTTCCTCCCCCTTCATCCTCGCACACGAAAACGTCTCCAGGAAAACGGACAGTCGCTTGCCCACGCCAACTTGCCGGTGGGGGAGCCCCTCGGCTACCGGGACTTTATCGGCGTTTTGAAAAACGCCCTGTTCTGCATTACCGACTCCGGCGGTATCCAGGAGGAGGCGGCACTCTTGCGCGTGCCTGCGATCATCACCCGTGAGAACACCGAGCACCGTCGCTACGTCGAGGCCGGGATGCATGAGCTTGTTGGGCTCGAACCCGAGCGCATCGTGGATGCGGTCCGGGCGCTCATGGACGACGATAAACTGAGCGCCCGGCGAGACGTGACCGTCTCGTTCGACGTCGGAATTGGCGAGCGGGTCGCGCACGAAATCGAAAAATACCTGCAGCACGTACCCGTACGTGGAGCATACTGACAATGCGCAGTGACAGCGAACATGTCGCCTGAAGTGTATGTGATGCCCCGCTTCGCCCCGTCCGCATTCGGGACGGACACAGGATGTACGGGGCGATCGACTGTCGGGGTCACGTACAGATCAAGGTGGCCGTGCCACATCGCATGTTCAGAAAGTCTACTCCGACGAGTACTTCCTCGCGGGCGGCGCCGGATACAACGACTACGTGAAGGACGGTTTCGTCCTCGAGGCTCACGGCAGGCGGTACGGGCGAATCCGTAGAGGACACTCCGCTCGATGTTCCGCAGTCTTGGCTTCGATGTGGTGGACAGCGGGCGCCCCCTGAAGTTCATAACGCTGCGGCACGGACTCTCGTTGCTGGCTCACAAGTTTCACGGACTCAGCTTCATATCATCTGTCGCCGACGGGCCCATTGGGAGAATCAGAATCCCCTACCCGCCGCTCGACCTTCGTTGGTTCGTATTTCGGAAGGCGGGGGGAACGAGGACTTAAGCTGGCCGTTAGAACCATAGTTTACAACGCGATCGCAGACGTCGATCTCCGTCTCAATTTCCCACGATGGTGCCTACGCCGTCGCGGTGGCGATTGCTTAGCTGGAGGTCCACTCCAAATACCACCCCGAGTCCGGGTCGGCGGTAGCGTCGAGCGAGGTGTGATAATCGGTGCTCCCCCCGCCGTCGATTGCGGCGGCGACGGCGAACTCGTAGGTCCCGTAGTGGAGGATCGACGTGGAGATGTGGAACTGCGTGTCCGAGGCGCCCGTGGTGCCGAGCTCGGTCCACGCATCACTGCCGTGCGGACGGTAGTAGACCTCGTAGCCGGTGACGTCACCATCGGAGGGGTCCCACGCGAGCGTGAAGCTCTCTCCCGTCACACCGAGCGCAACGGCCTCGGAGTCTTCCGGGTCTGACGGATCTGACGGATCTGACGGATCTGTCGGTGCGCCGTCCGGCGCGTCCTCCGGCGCATCTTCGAAATCGAAGTCAAACGGTTGAGCGCAGGAACCGAAAAGTATCGTAACGAACGCAATTATTAAATAAATAGATCTCGAGTTGTGAAACGTCATTTCACCCTCCCTGAGACTGGTTGTTACGAATTGCCCCACAATTACGTTGCAACTAGCATGCCAAACGGATGTGCACTCAGGGAGGGTTTTTTATGTGCTTTGAACGTGGTCACTTGCGCGCGACGCGAGCGGTGGGACACGAGGGCCGGGACTCCGCGACGCAGTTTCGTGCAGAAACGGATACAGGGTGAATCGCCCGCTGGTTACACTTTTGTATTCACCCCGCTCGCGGGGACGGAGGTTGCCGGCGCACGCACCCGCGGCCGGATTACGGGGACGGAGGTTGCTGACATGGGGACGGAGGTTGCGCCGCGGTCCCTACCGGTTGCGGCGCCAGCGCGAGTGGCGAATGCCGAGCTTTCGGATGCGGTAGTTGAGGGCGCGCGGGGAGATGTGGAGCAGCCGCGCCGCATCCTTCTGCACCCAGTTCGTGGTTTCGAGGGCGCTGAGGATGGTTTCGCGCTCTACATCGTGGAGGCCGTCGAAGAGGCCCTCGTTCCACGCCCGCACCGGGTTCCCATCACCTGAAGTGCGCCGCCGTCTGAGGCCGAGGTCCGAGGCAGAGATCTCCTCGGAATCGCTCATGATGACGGCCCGCTCTATGACGTTTTCGAGCTCGCGGATGTTGCCCGGCCACTCATAGTTCAGAAGCGCCGCCTCGGCGTCGTGCGTGAGCCTGAGGTCATGCTGATGGAGCTCCCGCTCGTGGCGAGAGAGCAGCTGCCGCGCGAGCGGGAGAATATCATCACGTCGATCCCGCAACGGCGGCACGTGGATGTTGACCACGTTCAGCCGGTAGTACAGATCCTCGCGGAACGCCCCGGTGGCCACGTCCGCCGAGAGATCACGGTTGGTCGAGGAGATGATTCTCACATCAACCGCCAGGGTCCTGGTGCCGCCCACCCGCTCGAATGTCCTTTCCTGGAGCACGCGCAGGAGTTTCGCCTGCGTCCCGCCGCTCAACTCCCCCACCTCATCCAGTAACAATGTCCCACCGTCGGCCTGCTCGAAGCGCCCAATGCGCTCGAACTCCGCGCCGGTGAACGCCCCGCGCTCGTGGCCGAAGAGCTCGGTCTCGAGGAGGGTCTCCGGGAGCGCCGCGCAGTTTACCTTCACGAATGCCTCACCCGCCCGGGCGCTGTTGTAGTGGAGCACCGCGGCGATCATCTCCTTGCCCGTGCCGGTCTCACCGGTCAGCAGCACGCTGCTGTCGCTCGGCGCGACACGCTCGGCCAGCTGCAGGACCGCCTTCATCTCCTCGCTCACGGCAACGAGGTCGTCGGCGCGATAGATGATCTTCCGCTCGCCGCGCAGGCTCGCCGCCTCGTTACGCAGGCGCTTCATCTCCATGGCCTTGCGCACGCGCACAAGCATCTCCGGCGCCCGGATCGGCTTATCGACGACGTCGAAGACCCGCGATATGACTTCGCTTCGCGCAAGAGAATCGCGGATGCGATCACTCACCGCGATGAGGAGGGTCCCCGGATTGTGCGTCTCGAGCGCCTCCACCACGCGCGCGAGCCGGCGCCGGCCGGTGCCCGTCTCCGCGATCACCACATCGATCGCCGCCTCGTGGGCGCGGGTGAAAAGCTCGCGCATGTTCTTGGCCGTGTGGACATCGTAGCCTTCTCCGCGAAGGTACTGCGCGAGATCCTCGGGATCGGGTCCCTCGAGCGGACCAATAAGCACTGTCGCCATCGTCGTTGCCCCGGGCGACTGCGGGTCGCCGGAGCGTCTCCTTGTGGCCGGTGCGGCGGCCGGGCCGGCCGGGCTCGGCCAATGCGGCGGCCGGCAAGCGGCGGCCGGTTCCGCCGGCTGGCAACCGGTGCGGCGGCCGGCAGCCGGAGGCCGGGTCCCGCGGGGGTCGCCTGAGCTCCGCACTTAAGAATATACCGCTCTCAGGCGCGATACTCGCGGTATTTTTTGGGGACGGAGGTGGAAATCGGGGTGGCGGGCGGCTCGCGCGGCCACGCGCGGTGCCGCGAGCGGGGACGGAGGTTGGCGCGCCGGGCCGCGGACGGGGACGGAGGTTGAAATCGGGGTGCGCGGGGCCGGCTCCCGGGAGCCGGCGGTCCGCGGCGCCGGGCGTCAATCTTGAACGAGCTCGATGAGCACCAGCTCCGGCCGGTTGAATATGCGCACGGGGATGATGCTGGCCCCGAGGCCCCGGCTTATCACCATGGTCGTCCGCCCGCTATGAAAGACACCTGCATCGAAGCGAGGGAAGAAACCCTGATCGGGCGCGAACAGCCCTCCGACCCCCGGAATTCGGAACTGACCGCCGTGGACGTGGCCGGTGAGCACGAGGTCCAGGCGCGCGGCGGCGTAGAGATCGAGGATTTCCGGGCGGTGTGACACGAGAACTTGAGGGACGAAGGTTGGCGGGGTGGCCGGTGCGTCGCCCGCCGCGCCGTCAGCTGCCTCGGCGGCGAGTTCCTCGAGGGCGCGCCCGTAGCGCGCGAGTGCTCGTGCGTCGGCGTCACGGCTCCCTCGTGGGTGGCCGCGCGGGTCGTCTTCGAAAAAGCGCTGGTCATCGAGACCGAGGATGGTGTACGCGCGGCCTTTGACGGTGATGGTGGTTGCATCGGCTCTGAGTACCGCGATGCCGAGCTCCTTCAGTCCAGCCTCGAGGTGCGGAAACTGCGGCGAGGTTGCCTCGTGGTTTCCGGTTACATAGTAGACGGGGGCCCGCTTCGTGAGCTCCTCCGCAAGCCGGAGCGCGTTCTTGAGCCCGCGGGGAAACAGGCCGCCGGTTATGAAATCACCTGTGACGGCGATGATGTCGTAGTCGAGGCTGTCTATGCGCCTGAGCAGCCGTCGCGCGCCGGGCCCGAAGCGCTTGCCGTGAAGGTCTGAGATCTGGAGGATGCGGAGGCCGGGGGCTTCGGGCGCGTAGCCGGCTCCGGAGCCGTCGGCCGGCGCGCCGACGTCGGTAGCTGCAACTCCCGGCCCCGCCTCGGCGGACGCGGGGTCGGAGGCAGGAGCCGTCGGGGCGGCAGCGTCACACATCACCCTGTACCTCGTCACCTGAATCCAGTTGTTTCCGACCCAGGCGGCGGTGATTATCGCGGCGGCGGTCACGATGATGCGAATCATTTCGCCACCATACGCGGCTCGCGGTGATGAGGGAAGCCCGGCGACGGCGTGGGACGGCGCCAGGGCAGTGCCGTCATTTTCGACGTTTTTGGTGTGGATGCGGGATTCTGTATTGCATTCTCGGAGGATTCGGATGCAGAATTGCAGGATCACGCAATCGCCGGGAGAAGAATAATGGCAACTCCTGATCCCCGTCCTCCGTCCCCGCGCCGGCATGCCGGCCTGCTGTGGGACGTCGCGGCGGTCGTCTTCGTCGCGCTCGTCGTGTTCATCTTTGTCTACGAGCCGAGCTACTCGGTCTACACCGAGCTCTACGCGGACTTCCCCGCGGCGCTCTCCTTTCTCAAGTTCGCGGTGCTCGCTACCTTCGGCGAGATGCTCGTCGCCCGCCTGCGCACCGGAAGCTACCTCCCTCCCGCATTCGGGCTTCTGCCCAAGGCGCTGGTCTGGGGCGTGCTCGGGGTGTTTATCTGGATTGCCTTCGGGATCTTCTCGCACGGGGTCGCCGCAACCTTCTTTGCCGATCTCACCGACCCGGCGCTGGGGATGCGCGTGCTGCGGGCGTTCAGCATCTCGCTTTTCATGAACATCATCTTCGCGCCGGTCATGATGATGACACATCACCTGACCGACACCTACATCGCCGAGCACGGCGGGCGGTTTCCGCTCGCCACGTTCAACCTCCGTCCCCTCCTCGGGAAGATCAACTGGGACAAGATGTGGGGTTTCGTCTACAAGAAAACGATCCCGCTCTTCTGGATCCCGGCACACACCGTCACGTTTCTGCTTCCGGCGGAGTTTCGGGTGCTGTTTGCGGTTGTGCTGTCGGTGGTTTTGGGGCTGCTTTTGACGATTTCGGCGAAGTAGCAG
>CAZVXU010000071.1:0-11789 GCA_964631585.1 uncultured Spirochaetaceae bacterium
GCCCCTGGTCGGATTTCAGGGCATTGCTTCATACGCAACCGAGGCAGGGCTGGTAGCACTCATTGCAGTGCTTCCGGCCCTGGCTCACGCTCTTGGTACATCGCCCCAGCTCATTGTAATCCCGCTAATTCCGATTATTATCGCCGCCCCGATTCATCGGGTCGCGGCGCGGGGATCGAAGTAGGGGCGAGCGGCTCGGCTTGACAGCGCCGGTACCCGTTCCCTACACTCAATTTCGATCTCACGCGCATAGACCGCGGGGCCCGGTGTCGCGGCAGTTTTACCCCATGATGGGAGGTTGTTTTGTACGAACCTGTTGACCCGAAAGTGAGTTTCCCCGATCTCGAAGAGAGCGTTCTCGGTTTCTGGGAAGACAACGATGTTTTCAAGCGCTCCATCGAGAACCGAAAGGGGAACGAGGAGTTCGTCTTCTACGACGGACCTCCGTTTGCAACGGGGCTTCCCCATTTCGGACATTTCGTTCCGGGCACCATCAAGGACATCATTCCGCGCTACCAGGCGATGAAAGGGAAGTATGTCGATCGTCGCTTCGGCTGGGACTGTCACGGCCTGCCGGTAGAGTACGAGATGGAAAAGGAGCTCGGCATTTCCGGGCGCGCGGAGATCGAGGAATACGGCGTCGGGAAGTTCAACGAGGCCTGTCGCTCGATCGTGCTGCGATACACATCCCAGTGGCGCCAGATCGTCACCCGCATGGGACGCTGGGTCGACTTCGACAACGACTACAAGACCATGGACCCCGGCTTCATGGAGTCGATCTGGTGGGTCTTCAGACAGCTGTGGGACGAGGGCCTGATCTACGAGGGCTACTACATCCTCCCCTACAGTCCGGGGCTTGCGACACCCCTTTCCAATTTCGAGGTGAATCTCGGCGGCTACTGGGAAGTCACCGACCCTGCCATCACCATGAAGTTCAAGGTGCGCGAAGACGTCGGCCAGCCGGTGGACTTCCCGCAAAACACGTACCTGCTCGCCTGGACCACCACACCATGGACACTGCCCTCGAACCTCGGCATTACCTTCGGCCCCGACGTGACCTACGCTGTCGTCAAAGACGGTGATGAGCACTACGTCCTCGCCGAGGAGCGACTCGGATCCTACTACAAGTCGGAGAGCGAGTACGAGATCGTAAATCGCTTCCAGGGGTCCGAGCTCGAGAACATGAAATACGAGCCGCTCTTCCCGTACTTCGAGCATCTGAAGGAGGAGGGCGCCTTCCGCACCTTCGTCGCCGACTACGTCACCACCGAGGAGGGCACAGGGGTCGTCCACACCGCGCCGGGCTTTGGCGAGGAGGACTACGAGGTGATGCAGGGCACCGGTATTCCGGTGATCGTGCCGATCGATGCCGACGCGAAGTTCACCTCGGAGGTCACCGACTTCGAGGGCATGTTCGTGAAGGATGCGGACAAGGAGATCATCAAAAAACTGAAGGCGGAGGGGAAGCTCGTGAAGCGGGAGAACTATCTCCACGCCTATCCCCACTGCTACCGCACCAACAAGCCCCTCATCTACCGGGCCATTTCTTCGTGGTTCGTGGACATTCAGAAGATCAAGGACAAGATGCTCGCGGCAAACAACCGCATCCACTGGGTACCGGATCACATCAAGACCGGTCGCTTCGGCAAATGGCTCGAGGGCGCCAAGGACTGGGCCATCTCGCGGAACAGGTACTGGGGCAATCCGATTCCCATCTGGAAGTCCGACGGCAGCGACTACACCGAGTGTATCGGCTCTCGCGAGGAGCTCGAGCGCAAGTCGGGGAAGAAGGTGCCCGATCTCCACAAGCACTATGTTGATGAGATCACGTGGCCCGCGCCGGACGGCTCGGGCACGATGCGACGCATTCCCGAGGTGCTCGACTGCTGGTTCGAGTCCGGCTCCATGCCCTACGCGCAGAACCACTACCCCTTCGAGAACAAGGAGTTCGTCGAGCGCAACTTCCCCGCCGACTTCATCTGCGAGGGCCTCGACCAGACCCGCGGCTGGTTCTACACCCTCACCGTGCTCGCCGCGGCCCTCTTCGACTCGCCTGCGTTCAAGAACTGCGTGGTCAACGGGCTCGTCCTTGCCGAGGACGGCAAAAAGATGTCCAAGAGCCAGCGTAACTACACCGACCCCGTCGACATCATAAAGCGTTTCGGCGCCGATGCACTGCGGCTCTTTCTCATGGACTCCGCGGTGGTGCGGGGGGAGGACCTCAAGTACTCCGATGACGGGGTGAAGGAAGTTCTCAAGAACGTCATCATTCCGCTGTGGAACTCCTACAGCTTCTTCGTGACCTACGCGAATATCGACGGCGTGCAGCCGACCGGTGCACCGGAGAATCCCGGGAATCCTCTCGACCAGTGGATTCTCTCGGAGTCGCTGCGTCTCATCGAGAAGGTAACCGCGAGCCTCGACGACTACGAGCTGCAGAAGGCCATCGAGCCGATCGTCGCCTTCATCGACAACCTCAACAACTGGTACATCCGCCGCTCGCGCCGCCGATTCTGGCGCAGCGAGAACGATGCCGACAAGCAGGAGGCCTACGGTACCCTCTACGAAGTGCTCATGACCCTGGTAAAGGTTGCAGCGCCGTTCATCCCCTTCGTGACCGAAGCGGTGTACCGGAACCTTCGGACGGAAAACGACGTCGACTCGGTGCATCTGTGCGATTATCCTGTCGCAAATCCGGCCCGCCGCGATCCCGAGCTCGAGTGGAAGATGGGCACGGTGCAGCAGACGGTGCGTATGGGACGAGCCATCCGTCGGATGCACGACCTGAAGATCCGCCAGCCCCTTTCGGGAATTCACCTCGTCACGAGAAACCAGGACGAGCGAAAGGTCCTGCGTGAGATGGAAGACATCATCCGCGACGAGCTCAACGTGAAAGAGGTCATCTTCCGGGAGAACGAGGAAGAGCTCGTGGAGTTCCAGGCAAAGCCGAACTACCGTGTGCTCGGCCGCGAGCTCGGCAAGGACATGAAGAAGGCCGAGGAGAAGATCGGAGCCCTCTCCGCGCAGGAGATCCAGAGTCTCATCGAGGGAACCACGCTCAACATCGACCTCGGCACCCGTACGCTCGACCTCACCGAGGACAGCGTCCAGATCCAGCGTTTCGAGAAGGAGAACCTCAAGGTTCTCAACGAGGGATCCCTCACCGTGGCACTCGACCCCGAGCTCAGCGACGAGCTCGTCAAGGAGGGCCTCGTGCGCGACCTCATTCGTGCCGTGCAGAATCTGCGAAAGGACTCCGGCCTCGACGTCACCGACCGGGTTGTGCTCTACCTCGACGCGACGAACAACCTCGCCGAAGCAGTGCGTGAGTTCGAAGACTACCTCATGAGCGAGACCCTCGCGCTCTCGGTCAAGTGGGAGAAGCGCGAGGATGCGAGAACCGTCGACGTCGGCGACGAGAAGTGCGGCGTGGTGGTCGAGAAGGCGTGATGATCGCGACGCCGCCGGGCGGAGTCCGCAGGCCGGGGGCCGACGCGCGTCGGCCCCCGGCTGTTGCTGTGCTGCTCGCGGCCCTCGCGCTCACAGCGCTCGCCGGCTGCCGCACCGCGCCCCCGGCACCCCCGACCGCCCTGTCGGAGTACCTGCCCCCCGGAGCCGCGGCCTATGTCTACCTCGACGTGGGCCGGGCGCAGGAGCCCGCGCAGCATATCCTCTCCGCCGTCGGTATCGAAGGCCGCGACGCGCGGCGCATTCTCGATCGGACCGCGCGGGTCGCCGTCGCCCTCGGTGAGCCCGGCGCGGGCGACGGCGCCTTTCTGCTGGCTGCCTCCGGTCGGCTTCCCGGCTTCCTGATCGAGGCGCAGTTAGAGGACGAGGAGGAGTGGAGCAGGCGCACCGTCTCCGGCGCCGACCGGCGCTACGGCGTGTGGCGCCGTGAGGCCGACGGGGTGGAGCTTACGTTTCCCGAGCCGCGGGTAGCGCTCGTGGGAACCGCCGGCGTCGAGGCCGCGCTGCAGCGCGGGCGCGGTGGCTCGGGTTCGACGGTGGTGGCGCCCGGAGGCACGACCGGCGTGGCCGCGGCCCTCGGGGCGGCGGCAGCCGAGCGCCACACCGCAGTGCTGTTTCTGCCGCGGACGGTTATGGCCGCACCGCTCGGGCGCGGCGGCATCGAGCTGACGGACGTGGAGCTACTGGCCGATCCGGCCGGCACCACGGCGGACCCCGCAGCGGACGTGGCACGGGACTGGCGGATTCGGGGCCGGGTGAGCCTGGCCGACGAAGGCACGGCCCGGGCGGTCACCGCGCTCGTGCGGCTGCTCGCGATTTCGATGATCGCGCGGACCGGAGCGGAACCTGGCGAGGCGGCGGCGGAGCTCAGCGTGGAGCGCGACGGGACAACGGTCGGCTTCGACGGCATCGTCCTTGCCGAGCGCTACGTCCTCGATGCCCTCGATGAGTTTCTGCTCGGCCGCTATGGAGAGAGGCCATGAGAGTCGGAGTAGTCGATTACGAAGCGGGCAACCTCAGAAGCGTGGAGACGGCGCTGCGTGCGATCGACGCGGAGTTTGTCGTGTCGGACAAGCCCGAGCAGCTTCTCGCCACCGATCGTCTGGTGTTTCCGGGAGTCGGGGATGCAAAGGCCGCCATGGCCGTCCTCGAGCGATCGGGCCTCGCCGATGCGGTGAGGAGCTTTTTCGAGACGGGGAAGCTCATCCTCGGAATCTGCGTCGGCAGTCAGATCGTCCTCGATGCCTCCGAGGAGAATGATGCGAAGTGCCTCGGCCTCGTGCCCGGAACCGCACGACGCTTCCCGGACAATATGGGTCTCAAGGTTCCGCACATGGGCTGGAACCAGGTCGAGAACACCGATGAGCACGCGCTGTTCGACGGGATTGCGCCCGGCACGTCGTTCTACTTTGTGCACTCCTACTACCCGGATCCCGACCACGAGGAGCACCGGCTCGCGACCACGGAATACGGCATCACCTTTGCCGCGGGCGTGCGGCGTGAGAACCTCATGGCGGTGCAGTTTCACCCCGAGAAATCCGGGGAGGCGGGGCTGCGGCTGCTCGGCAATTTCCTCGCGATGAGCGATTAGAAGCGAACAGGAGGCGGCCGTGCTTCAGAAACGGGTAATCGTGTGCCTCGACGTGCGCGACGGAAAAACAACCAAGGGCATCAAGTTCAAGGGAAACGTCGACATCGGGGATCCGGTGGAGATGGCGAGGACCTACTACGAGCAGGGAGTCGATGAGCTGGTCTTCTACGACATCACCGCGTCGGCGGAACGGCGCAAGATCATGATTGACGTCGTCGCGCGCGTTGCCGAGCAGATCTTCATTCCGTTTGCCGTGGGCGGCGGCATATCCGGCGCCGAGCAGATGCGCGAGGTGTTGCTCGCCGGCGCGGAAAAGGTGAGCGTGAACAGCCAGGCGGTGCGCAACCCCGACATCATCTCCGAGGGCGCCGCCCTTTACGGACGGCAGTTCGTTGTCCTCGGGATGGACGTGCTCCGGGACGCGGAAATGCCCTCGGGGTACCGCGTGGTTATAAACGGCGGGCGCACCCCCACCGATCTCGACGCCCTCGAGTGGGCCCTGCGCGGGGAGCGGCTTGGTGCCGGAGAAATCGTGCTCAACTCCATCGACGCCGACGGAACCCGCGACGGGTACGAGCTGACCGTCACCCGCATGATCTCTGAGGCGGTAAACATTCCCGTGGTTGCCTCAGGCGGCGCCGGACGGCCCGAACACCTCGCCGACGTCTTCGGGCAGGGCAGGGCGGACGCGGCGCTCATCGCCTCCATGGTCCACTACGGCGACTACACGGTGGAGGGCATAAAGCGCTACCTCGACGAGCGGCGGATTCCGGTTCGGCTGGACCCGCTGCCGCGCCGGACCCGGTGAGGCATATGGCAGCCTGACGGTTCTCGATACCCCATGCGCGTTGTCCCCCGGGGCGAAAGTTGATATATTTCCCGCAGCGTTGGACACGTACGCGTATCCATCCACAATCAGGAGAAACAGCATGCCGACCTATGAATACGAATGCCGGAATTGCGGACATCGATTCGATCAGTTTCAGAACATGTCCGACGACCCCCTGCGGGACTGCCCGAGCTGCGGAGAGCCTGCGCTGAAACGCCTCGTGGGCGGGGGCATTGGCGTCATCTTCAAGGGAAGCGGGTTCTACGTAACCGACAGTAAATCATCGGGTTCCGCCAAGAAGCCCGCAGCACAGACCAAGGGTGATTCCTCCGGCGGATCCGACAGCTCGGGATCCGAGTCCTCGAGTTCCTCGGCGAAGAGCGGCGACGGCGCGTCATCGAAGAGCGAGGGTAGCTCCTCGGCTTCCGGGTCATCCGGCGAGACAGCGGCGAAGAAAGCCGGGTGACCCGGCGCTTGCCCGCGACCACCGCTGCCCGCGAACGCCCGCCCGCGCCGGCGCGGTCGCGTCGGGCCCGCTCCATCTTATATGCCTGCGGACTCATATGCGGCGGCCGGCATATAGTTGCAAAGTAGGGCGTTGTGATGTATCTTGAGGGTGTCATGTCCGAAACCGTTACATGTTCCGACGAGGTGCTTGCTCAGTTCGCCCAGAAGCTCAAAGTCTGCGGCCATCCCGTACGTTTGAAGCTCCTCTGCCATATCGCCCGCGAGCAGGATCTGTGCGTCTCGGAGCTGTGGACCTGCGTCCAGCAGCCGCAGCCGGTTGTGTCCCAGCACCTCGCCGTTCTCAAGGAAAAGGGCATCGTTCAGTCCGAGGTGAAGGGCAACAAGCGCATCTACTCGATCGTCGATCCGTTTGTTCGTGATATGGTGGATGCCCTCGAGACCGGCCATGCGGCCGCGGTCAATCAGTCGGCGCCGGCCAACAGCTAACAGCGGCCGTCGCTGCCGTTGCAATCGACATGGATAGAACCTTCGATCTCGGTCAGTATTCCACCGCATTCTCCATACAGACTGAGGGCATCTCCGACGCGTTGGCCGCGCTCGAGGATCGCGATGAGGTGCTCACCGTCTACGACGCGCACACCGCCGAGCTCTTTGCGCCCTCGCGCCGGGACGGCATCATGCTTCCTGCCGGTGAGCACGCCAAGGAGTGGTCGTCGGTGGAGCTCATCATCGACGAGGCGCTGAAGCGTGAGCTCGACCGCGACTCGGTGTTCGTCGGGGTGGGCGGCGGTGTGGTAACCGACGTCACCGCCTTTGCCGCGTCCGTGTATCTGCGGGGTGTGAATCTCGAGCTTCTGCCGACCACACTGCTTGCCATGGTCGATGCTGCGTTCGGCGGGAAAACGGGCGTAAACTACGGTGGCTACAAGAACATGGTGGGGACCTTCTACCCGGCCTCGACGCTTCAGGTCTTCACCGAATGCGTGGAAAGCCTGCCGGAACGTGAGTTCATGAGCGGACTCGCGGAGGTCATCAAGGCGGCCCTGCTCGGCGATGAGGAACTCTTTACTTTTCTCCGCGATGAGCGCGAGGGCGTGCTGGCCCGCCTGCCCGAGGCGATGGAGTACATCGTCGACCGGGCGATCGGCGTGAAGGCTCACGTGGTGGAACAGGACCTCCTCGAAGCGGGCGTCCGCGCAATTCTGAATCTCGGGCACACCTTTGCGCACGCGCTTGAGTCGGTCTCCGGATTCGGGAGATGGAGTCACGGCGCGGCCGTTGCCTGGGGCATCGCGCGAGCCCTCGAGACCGGGGAGCGCCTCGACCTCACTCCGCGCGAGTACGCGGACTCGGCGAGGTCGCTCATCGAGAGTTACGGCTACGACACCGGTTCAACCGGTGAGGACGTGGATGCGCTCCTCGCGGCCATGCGCCGCGACAAAAAGCGGCGCGGCGGCCGCCTGAACCTGGTTCTCCAGGAAGGGCTCGGGTGGACGAACGTGCAGGAGACGCCTGAGTCGGTCGTGCGCGAGGTGCTCGAGGCCGTCGAGTAGCGCCGCCGCCGGCCGCGCTTCCGGGTGGCCGCGGCGCCCCTCAGAGCCCGTCCTGCTCGGGCTCGCTTTCCTCGATGATGGCGGTCAGGTGCCGGTAGGTGGAGCTCATCCTCTCGGCGCAGCTCTGATCAACCTCTTCCGGCAGATCGTCGGCAAGCGTCTCGAGTGCGGCGAGCGTGTCGTACACCGCGGTAAAAAAGCTGCGCTGCGGGCGGAACCAGTAGTTGCCCACCGAATCGGTATTCAACTCCACAAAACCGAGGGTCTTTGCGCTCTTCTTCAGTCTTGCGAGCTTCAGCACCGCTCCGAGGTCGTTACAGAGTGCCCCCTGATCCTCGGGTAACTGATAGTTCTTCTTTCGCGGCAGGCTGGAGATGATATCGCGACCGGGATTGAAGTGCCCGGCGGCGGCGAAAATCTCCCGCAGCCGCGCCCCGCTCAGGATATCCCGGCCCTGGTAGAGTATCTTCCCTCGCATGCCGGCGTAGTGCTGGGGAAGCTCGCTGTGATCCTTCCTTACGACCTTCTCGAGACGGCTCCACGGAAGCACTGCGATCTTCTTCTTTCCCTTGTACGGCTCGAGCTTGAAGGTCTGCGCCCCCACGTGGACCTGGTTGGTTGTGTCGCGCGACTGCGCCTTCTGTTTCTTTTTGCCCCCCTTGGTCCGGGCGGTGACCGAAAGCGCAATGATATCTCCGGCAAGGTCGGGTGCGATGCGGGGGATCCAGCCCTTCTCGATGGGGGAGACCGAGCGCGCATACATGCGGCTTGTTCGCACGATCTCGCCGGCGACGAAGTACTCGGGGTCCTCCTTGAACATTACCGAGCCCGGGTGGATCAGGATACGGTCGGCGGTCAGGCTGCGGTAAGAATACTTCCCGCTTCGTGCGCAGAGGAACTGGATGAGGCCCCGCGAGACCGCACAGAGATAATCGGCGGTCGAGCCGCCGCGGCCGACGGGAAGGCCCATGTCGGAGACGATTTCGGCGAGCTGCTCGCGCACGTTGTGAATCTCGGCCATCGTGCGGGGGTCGAGATAGCGGGTCTCGCAGAACTTCTCCTTGTTCTCGGCACTCTCGTAGGCGTGAAGCAGCTTGAGGTAGGAGACGAAGTCTCCCGCATCGTCACGGTAGCGATGGTGGGCCCGGCGGGCTGCAACCTCCTCGCCCTGGGGGAGGAGAAACGGGGTGTTGGTGGACAGAAAAGCCGCCGCCGTCACCGACTCCTGTACCACGTCGGGGAAGGAGCGGATCGCGGCAACGATCATGCGCGACAGCCGCGGAAGCAGCGGGAACTCCGCCATCATCCTGCCGACCTCGGAGAGGGAGTTGTCCGGCGAGAGGGCATCGAGGAGATCGAGTGTCTCGACGGCCCCGATGATGCTGCTTCGCCCGGGGGATGAGATAAAGTCGAAGGCGGCGAAGTCCCGGATACCGAGCTCCGCCATCCGCAGCACCACCTCGGAGAGGTCGGTGCGGTAGATTTCCTCGAGCGTGAACAGCGGCCGCGCGTCGAAATCCTCGGGCGTGTAGAGGCGGTAGCAGGCCCCCGGGCGCGTGCGACCGGCGCGCCCTTTGCGCTGATTCGCCGAGGCCTTGGAAATGGGCCCCTCCACCAGCGAAGAGGTAAAGGTGCGCGGGTTGTAGTAGTTCATCTTGGCAAGGCCGGGATCGATGACCGCGGTAATACCGTCTATGGTGATACTCGTCTCGGCGATGTTGGTGGCAACGACGACCTTCTTCTTGCCCTCGGGCGGCGGGGGAAAGACCGCATCCTGCTCCTCCTTGCTGAGGCGCCCGTAGAGCGGCATGAGGTGGAGACTACCCGCCACCGGGGAGTGTGCGAGCGTGCTCACGCAGTTCTTTATGATCTGCTCGCCGGATAGGAAAATGAGGATGTCGCCCTCGGGTCCCTCCTCGGTGATCCGCACCACGATCTCCTCGATCTTACGCAGAAGCTCGTCGGGGTCGTTGTCCATGAGCGGCGGATCGTAGACGACGTCCACCGGATACATCTGCGCATCGATCCGCACGATGGGCGCGGAGTCGAAGTACTCGCTGAATACCTCGGCGTTGATGGTCGCCGAGGAGACGATGACACGGAAGTCGGGTCGTTCTTCGAGGATGCGCTTGAGCAGGCCGAGGATGAAGTCGATGTTGAGGCTGCGCTCGTGCGCCTCGTCCACCATGATGACCGAGTAGCGGCTGAGCATGGCGTCGGCCTTGAGCTCCTGAAGCAGGATGCCGTCGGTCATGATCTTGATGCGCGTGTCGAGGGATGTGTGGTCCTCGAAGCGCATCTTGTAGCCGACCGTTTCACCGTGCGGCTCGCCGAGCTCATCGGCGATGTACTCGGAGACCGACACCGCCGCGATGCGTCGCGGCTGGGTCACCCCGATCACGCCGCTCCTGGAGTAGCCGGCCTCGTGGAGAATCATCGGAAGCTGGGTGGTTTTACCCGAGCCGGTGGGGCTCTCCACGACGATGACCTGGTTCTCCTCGAGCGAGTCGAGGATGCGCTCGCGCTGTTTGTAGACGGGTAGATCGGTTCGAATCATGTGAATCAGTCGGAGCCGGCGATTTCGGCCGCCCGCGCCGCCGCCGCGTCGAGGTCGAGGTCGTCGAAGCTCTCTCGCGTCGCGAGGTCCTTGACGTTCATCGTCCCCGCGGCCCGCTCCTCCGGCCCGCAGATGATGCCGACCCGTGCGCCCTTCTGCTCGGCAAACTTGAACTGCACGCCGAGCTTCTTCGCCTCCGGATAGACCTCCGCGGAGAGTCCCGCCTGGCGCAGGCGGTCCGCAATGCGGTGGTAGTGCCCGATGAGAGAGTCGTCGAGGCAGAGCACGACGGCGTCGACGGTGCCGCGGTCGGTGTCCGCCCGACCGAGCTCCTCGAGCGCGGCAATGAGGCGGTCGAGGCCCACCGAGGCGCCGACGCCGGGAATCTGCTCCTTGGTGTAGAGGGAGGCGAGGTCGTTGTACCGACCGCCCGAGCACACCGAGCCGATCCCCTCGAGCTCGTCGAGAAAGGTCTCGTAGACGCAGCCCGTGTAGTAGTCCAGTCCGCGCGTAATGGAGGGATCGAGCGCCACCCGCTCGGCGATGCCGGTCTCCTCCGCCCAGGCGAGGATGCGCTCCACCCGGTCGGTGTCCTCCGCCGGACCACCGGCGAGCTCCCGCATCGCGGAGAGGGTTTCCGTCGCGCTACCCTGTGCCTGGATGTACGCGAGAATCTTCTCCGCGCTCGCTGAGCCGACCAGTCCCTCGAGCTCCTCCCTGGTCTTCTCCGGGCCTATCTTTCGCATCTTGTCTACGGTGCGAAGGATCTCCACCGAGTGCTCGGCCGCACCGATGTGGGCGAGAAACCGATTGAAGATCCCGCGGTGGGAGAGATGCACCGTAAAGGCCGAGAGCCCGAGGGCCTCCATGGAGCGAACGATGAGAAGCAGGATCTCGAAATCCGCCGAGGCGGTGTCCGTGCCGACGATGTCGAAGTCGCACTGGGTGAACTCGCGGTAGCGGCCGCGCTGGGTGTTCTCCCCGCGGAAGACCTTGGCCACGTGGTAGCGCTTGAAGGGCAGGTAGAGCTCCGACTTGTGCTGCGCCATGTACCGGGCGAAGGGCACGGTGAGGTCGAAGCGCATGGAAACGTCCCGCCCCCCGTTGTCGGTGAAGCGGTAGATCTGCTTGTCGGTCTCCCCGCCGCCTTTGCCGAGCAGGACTTCGGTGTACTCGAGAACCGGTGTGTCGATGGGAACGAAGCCGTGGCGGCCGAAGACCCGTACCAGGCGGTCGATGAGCTCGCCGCGTCGTGATTCGTCCCGGGGTAGAAAATCGCGAAAGCCTTTCAGGATTCGCGGTTCGATGCGTTGTGCCATATCT
>CAZVXU010000072.1:0-11672 GCA_964631585.1 uncultured Spirochaetaceae bacterium
GAGACGTTGCGAAGCAGCTTGGTCCGCACCCGCTCGGCCTGCCCCGCGAGAACACAGGCGATCTCCCGCTCGGTGAACTCCGTCAGCACCGGCTGCAGGTCGCGATCGTCTATGGCGAGGATTGAGTCGATCGTGAAGAGCCGGTCCCGGATCGAGCGGGCAAGCTCCGGATCCTCTTCGGCAAGCGAGTCCAGTACCGCACGCTCCCCGTCGAGATCCATGTGCCTGAGAATGGAGGCCAGCACACCCCGCCCGTCGATCTCGTTGGAGACGAGCTTGCCCTGCCGTCGAATGCGCTCCTTCAGGACCTCCTCCACGCGGGCGAGGACCTCCGGCGAGACCGCATTCATCCGGGCCATCCGCAGGACCACCTCCGCTCGACGCTCCTCCGACATCAGTTTTACGACCCGGGCCGCCGGCGCGGCACTGAGGGTGGAGAGTATCGTCGCAACCACAGGCGGAGACTCCTCTTTCAGGAGCAGGGCCACCTGCTGCGGCTCGAGCTCCTCGAGAAAGGCGAAGCGGTCGCTCTCGCCGATTCCGAGTTTGCCGTACAATTCGTCCGCCCGCTCCTCACCGAAGGCGCGCGTGAGGAACTCCTTCGCCACCGTCGGTCCGCCATGCCGCTCACCGGCCTTTCCTGTGGCCGCGCCGACCTGCTTGAGGATCTCTTCCGCCTCCTTGCCGGTCATGGTGCCGATGCGGGCGATCTCCCGCGCCACCGCCTCCACGTCCGCCTCATCGAGATGGCGAAGGACCTCCGCAGCCTCGTCGCGGCCCAGAACCATGAGAAAGCGGGCAGCCTTCTCCACGCCGACTGCGGTTCCGGCGGCGCCACCGACGGCGCCGGGCGACGACTTTACCGCCCCGGCCGCCTTACCGGTCGGCGCCTCATTCGGGCGACCGGTCTTGAGAAGCCCGCGGACGGCATCGGTCTCTGAGTTGTTGTGAGATGGGGACTTGCCCGAGCCCTTCTTGTACGACTCGTTGCGCATCCGGTTGATATCCATCGCTTCCGAGCATATCCCCCGCAGTAGGCGAGGTCAAGGTCGTTCGCCGTCCTCGATCCGTCCCGAGATTCCACTCGGCTCCACTTGACAGTTTCATTGTTTTCTCATAGGCTCAGCCTCACACGTCACGCCGCTGTAGCTCAGTCGGTAGAGCAGGGGACTGAAAATCCCCGTGTCATCAGTTCGATTCTGATCGGCGGCACGTGACCGATGGCCCCGCACTCCGGTGCGGGGCTTTTTTTGCGCTCTGCCATCTGTGCCGCACCGAAAAAGTCGCTGGCTATTCCTCCCCGAACCTGCTAAAAGATTATTGAACACCAAAAGAAGGCATGCGCGCGACGCGTGTCGAGGGGGGGCAGGTTTATGGGGAATACACTCGGTAGGCTGGCATGCGCCGTTTGCGCAACCGTGCTTTTTGTGAGTTGTGCCACCGCGGGCGGCGGGAACTCGAGGTCGATGTTCATGCCACCCGCCGTTGCAACCCAGGGGAGCATCACCCGAACGAACTTCTGGTCGGTGGACCTCGCGATGGAGAGCGGGGTTCGCACCCGCGGCATTTGGCAGGTCAGCTACACGGTGGAGCGGCCCGAGCAGCAGCTCGAGGAGATCCCGGTCTTCTGGCCATTTCCGGCGAACGACACCGGTGCGCCGAAGACCCGGTCCGCACTCGGTGGGCTGATCGAGGTGGAGCAGACCTCCGCCGGGGAGACGTACAACTACTGGATGATCCACAGTCACACGGTACGCTGGACGAACCCGGAGGGGCGCATCATTGTGTCGCTCACCAACACCAGTGACAAAACCGCCGACGTGTCGAACATGAAGATCGAAACGGCGAACGTTCCGGGGGTCGAGCTTGCCTCGCGCAACGCCGACCGTACCGTCGGTCCGGGAAAGACCGTGCAGTTCGAGCTGTTCCGTGTCCGTTTCTCCGACGTTCCACAGGATCTCGACGGGGCATTTACCGTTCCGTTCCGATTCGTAGACATGCCGATCGCGCTCAATCCCGACGGATCGATCCGCGAGATCTCCCTCTACGAGGATTCCTTCGAGCTCATCCGGAAGCCGAGCACCTACACCAGCGAGATGAGCCTAACTCCGGTGCACAAGGCCAAGGCGTTTCTCAAGGGTTCAGACGGCCATCCTCACTACCGCTCGGACATCAGCTACGGCCAGTACCATACCACCGAGTACTTCGACCCGATCGATCTGCACTTTCCGATTGAAATCGACGGGGAACCGCTGGTCGCGAACGAGCCCCTGCAGTGGGCAACGCCCGCAGACAAGTCGGCGACATACGACTACGGCACTCTGCAACGCGGGGTTCTCGGCGGCGCGCCCCCAACGGTGGTCGTACTCGAGGGCTGATGCGCGCATAGCAACGTGTTCTGATGCCCACGGGCACGGGGCCCTGCCGGGCGCGGATCCAAAAAAAGGAGCACCGACCTCTTCCGATCGGTGCTCCCTGATTCTTTCGATTCTGTTATGCGATGGTGGCCGCCGCAGTGCAGAGCCTGTAGCGGCGCACCCGGCCGCGCCTGCCGCTACTTCTCGTGCGCCACGGCCTTTGCTGCCGCCAGCCGCGCAATGGGCACGCGGAAGGGAGAGCAGGAGACGTAGTTCATGCCGACTTTGTAGCAGAACTCGATGGAGCGCGGCTCGCCGCCGTGCTCGCCGCAGATTCCGACTTTCAGCTTCGGATTCGTCTGCCGGCCCTTTTCGGTTCCCATCTTCACGAGCTGTCCGACGCCTTCCTGGTCGAGCACGGCGAAGGGATCGTCCTCGAGAATACCGTCTTCGAGGTACTGCGGGAGGAACGACCCGATGTCGTCACGCGAGTAGCCGAACGTCATCTGCGTGAGGTCGTTGGTACCGAAGGAGAAGAAATCCGCCCTCTTTGCGATCTCGTCGGCGGTCAGTGCGGCACGCGGGATCTCGATCATCGTACCGATCATGTACTCGATCGTCATCTTCTTCTCTTCGAGCACTCGCTCGGCCACCTTCTCGGCGTCCTTGCGCATGACATCGAGCTCGTTCACGGTGCCCACGAGCGGGATCATGATCTCGGGATAGACTTTCACGCCCTGCTTCGCGACCTCGCAGGCGGCCGTCATGATGGCCTCGACCTGCATGTTGTAGACCTCGGGATAGGTAATGCCGAGGCGGGTACCGCGGTGACCGAGCATCGGGTTCGCCTCATGCAGGGAGTCGATCTTTGCCTTGAGCTTGGGAACACTGACGTTCACGCTCTCGGCAAGCTCCTTGATGGCCTCCTTCTCGCTGGGAACGAACTCGTGCAGCGGGGGATCGAGCAGGCGGATCGTGACGGGCAGGCCGTCCATCGCCTTGAAAATACCCGCGAAGTCTTCCTTCTGAAGCGGCATGAGCTTGTCGAGGGCCTTCTGACGGGCCTCTTTGTTCTCCGCCACGATCATCTGGCGGAAGATCTTGATGCGATCCTCTTCGAAGAACATATGCTCGGTTCGGCACAGGCCGATGCCCTCGGCGCCAAACTCGCGCGCGCGCTGGGCGTCCTCCGGAGTGTCCGCATTGGTACGAATATTGAAACCGACCTGCTCGAGGCCTTCTCGACGTGCCTTGTTTCGCACATCGTCGGTCCACTCGAGAAATGCGCGCAGCTCGCCGGAAATCTTCGGCTCCATGAGGGGCAGCGCGCCTTCATAGACATTACCCGTGGTGCCGTCGATGGTGACGAAATCGCCCTGCTTGAACTTCTTCTCGCCGACCATCATGGTCTTGCCGGAGATGACGACGCCCTTGGCGCCGACGACGCAGGGCGTGCCCATACCCCGGGCGACAACTGCTGCGTGGCTGGTCATACCGCCGGTAGAGGTGAGGACGCCTTCTGCGGCATGCATACCGCCGATATCCTCGGGGCTGGTCTCCTTTCGAGCAAGAAGCACCTTCTTCCCGTCCTTCACCCACTGCTCCGCTTCATCGGCTGTGAATACGACCTGGCCGGTCGCGGCGCCGGGAGAGGCGTTGAGGCCCTTGGTCAGCGACTTCGCCGACTCGGCGGCCTTGGGATCGATCATCGGGTGGAAGACCTGATCGAGCTGAGCCGGGGTCACCCGGTCCATCGCCTTTTCCTTGTCGATGAGGCCCTCGTTGACCATGTCGACCGCGATCTTCACGGCCGCAACACCGGTCCGCTTGCCGTTTCGGGTCTGGAGGAGATAGAGCTTCCCCTGCTCGATGGTGAACTCCATGTCCTGCATGTCCTGGTAGTGACGCTCGAGCTTGTCTTTCACCTCGACGAGCTGCTTGTAGATCTTGGGATCGCGATCGGAGAGCGTCTTGATGGCCATCGGAGTCCGGATACCCGCAACGACGTCCTCGCCCTGTGCGTTCATGAGGTACTCGCCGTAGAAGACCTTCTCGCCGGTGGAGGGATCGCGGGAGAAACACACGCCCGTACCGGAGTCTTCACCGAAGTTTCCGAAGACCATTGACATAACGGTAACCGCCGTCCCCTTGAGGCCCTTGATGTCGTTCAGCTTCCGGTAATTGATGGCGCGCGGATTGTTCCACGAACCGAACACCGCGTTGATGGTCTTCCACATCTGATCCTTGGGATCCTGCGGAAACTCAGCGCCGGTGTTTTCCTTGTAGACCTTCTTGTACTGGGTGACGAGCTTCTTGAGATCGGCTGCATCGAGGTCGGTGTCGTTCTCGACGCCCTTGTTCTTCTTCATACGCTCGAGAACCTTCTCGAACTCCTCGTGCTTCACGCCCATGACGACGTCACCGAACATGTTAATGAAACGACGATAGGAGTCCCACGCAAAGCGCTCGTTGCCGGACTTCTGCGCCAGGCCATCGACGGCCTCGTCATTGAGCCCGAGGTTCAGCACGGTGTCCATCATGCCCGGCATGGACACAGCCGCACCCGACCTGACCGACACCAGAAGAGGATCCTTCGGGTCGCCGAGAGTCTTTCCCATCATCGACTCCAGGCGATCGAGATTCCGCTGAACCTCCTGCTCGAGACCGTCCGGATAGGTTTCGTCGTGCTCGTAGTAGTACTCACAAACATCGGTGGAAATCGTGAATCCGGCAGGAACCGGCACGTCGGCGCGGGTCATTTCCGCCAGACCGGCGCCTTTTCCACCCAGTGTTTCCTTCATCTGGGCGTTGCCGTCGGCCTCGCCTCCTCCGAAATAGTAGACATACTTCTTTGCCATAAAGACACTTACCCCCGCAAGACTTGAAAATGTGATTCGTTTCCTAAAAGGCTAAGATGAACAAGGCCCTCGTGTCAACAATGTAACACGAGGGCCGAGACTGGCTTGGACGGAGCCACCGCTATGCGACGTAGCTCTCCAGGAACTGGCTGCGCTTGGGATGCTGCAGTCTCTTGAGCGCCTTCTTCTCGATCTGCCGAATCCGCTCCTTGGTCAGGCTGTACTTATCGCCGATCTCCTTAAGCGAAAGCGGGCTGCGCCCGTTGAGTCCGAAGCGGTATTGAATGATCTCCGCCTCTTTGTCGCTCAGCGTCCCGAGCACGCGGTTGATGTCGTCTTTCAACGACTGCTCCTCGAGCTGAGTCTCAGGATGCTTGTAGCCCTCATCCTCGACAAAGTCACCGAGAATGGAGGAATCCTTCTCCTGATAGACCGGCGTTTCGAGGGAGATCAGGTCGCGAGAAATGTTGATCAGGTCGGCGACATGATCCTGATCCATGTTGAGCGTCTCGGCAATCTTCCTCATCTCTGCATCCTCGCCGTTGCGACCCTGAATCTCCTTGCGGACCTTCTCGATCTGCACGAGCTCATTCGCACGGTTGAGCGGGAGACGGATCATGCGGGACTTCTCGCAAATCGCCTTGAGGATGGCCTGACGGATCCACCACACGGCGTAGGAGATGAAGTGATACCCCTTCTCCACGTCGAACCGCTCGATTGCATTCATGAGACCGATATTGCCCTCACTGATGAGGTCGGAGAGGGGAAGCCCCTGGTTCTGATACTTCTTGGCTACGTTGACGACGAACCGCAGGTTCGCCTGTACAAGCATATCTTTTGCCGATTTCTCGCCGGCTGCCGCGGCGCGAGCGTACTTATCTTCTTCCTCCCGCGTCAGCAGGGGGATCTTATTGATTTCTTTCAGGTACATGGACAGAACGTTTTCGTCGTCGCGGGTACCCTGGGGATAAGATTGTGTCGTCTGGCTCTTGGTCTTCGTTGCTGCGGGCATTCTAACCTCCTCGTCGGTATAAGGGGTGCAAGCCGCATGCCAAGCTTCCAAATTTCGCGGGCTCTAAGTCTATAAGTGGCAGAGAGTTAAAAGGTTCGAAATTCAGCTGCTATTCTTCCGCCTGAAAAGATGGGTCAGAATAGCCCATACGTAGGAGAGACGCTCTATAGTGTATCAAAAAAGCCCAGACAGGCGCATGACTCCCCTGCCCACCGTGGCATGTGTGTCACGCGGTCCGCGGCTGCTAACCCGTCCGGTGTAGTTCCATCTACAATAATAGGCCCGCACTCGAGGTCCTGTCAACCAAAACCTTTCACGGCATAACCTTAACGGTCTACCCGCCGGCAATCCGGGTCTCCGACCTTCTCGTACTTTCTCGAAACACCTGCGGCGCAAAACGCTCTGTTCATATTCCGCTTGACCGAGCACCCGGTGGGTACTATATTTTGCGCGTTATTGTAAAACTCCAGAAAGCTGCGAATATGCGAGATCAACAGGAGGAGAAGATGAAGATCAAGCCACTCGGAGACCGCGTCCTGCTCAAAACCGAAAAAGAGGAAGAGAAGACCAAGGGCGGTCTTTACATCCCTGAAACGGCCCAGGAAAAGACGCAGGAAGGCGTGGTCGTTGCGGTTGGAGACGACAAAGAGGTCATCACGGTCAAGGAAGGACAGAAGGTGATGTACGACAAGTACGCCGGCACGAACATCAAGATCGACGGCGAGGATCACCTGATCGTCAAGATGGACGACATCATCGCGGTGGTCGAGTAGCGCACCCACGCGCGTCCGTCTAACACGAAGCAGCCCGCTCCACGCGTGGCTGCTTTTTTTTGCCGGGGGGCGTGGCGCGGTCACCGGGATCGACGGCGGCCGCGGTGGGCGCCCGGCCCCGGCGCCGGGCGCCCACCGCGCAACGCGGGTTCACTCCGCGTAGAGAAAGTCTTCCACGTCCGCAAGGAGACGGTCGGCGCCCTTTACGCTGCGCGCGGTGTCGGGAAGCGAATTGAGGAACACCGACCCGTAGTTCTTGCGAACCACGCGGGCATCGGGAATCAGCACAACCCCCCGGTCGCGACGGTGTCGCATGAGTCGTCCGAAGCCCTGCTTGAGCCGGGTCACCGCGTCCGGAAGCGAGAGATCCCGGAAGGGGTTTCCGTCCTCCCGCCGGATCGCCTCCATACGCGCGAGCTGAACCGGGTGGGTAGGCACCCGAAACGGCAGCTTGCAGAGGATAAGCAGGGTCAGCGTCTCTCCGGGGGAGTCCACCCCCTGCCAGAAGCTCTGCGTTGCGAAGAGAACGCTCGCGGTGTCGGTGTTGAAGCCGGCCAGAAGCCGTGAGCGCTCGTCCTCTCCCTGTCGAAACGCGGTAATTCCGAGCTCGGTGAGCGCGGGTCTCACAGCCTCATAGGTGGCGGTGAGCATCTCGTAGGAGGTGAAGAGCACCAGAGCGCGCCCCTCGGACAGGGTCAGTGCACGGCGGACGAACTCGGAAAGAAACCCCTGATACTGCGGGGAATCGGGCAATGGCGCGTCGTCGGGGACGCCGAGCAGTACCCGGCCGGCGAAATCGAAGGGAGAGGGGAAGATGTGCTCGTCGCGCCGCTCCTCCTCCACCGCGTCCAGGCCGATCCGCCGCTCCCAGAAGGCAAACGATTCGTTGACCGAAAGGGTCGCACTGGCAAACACGACTGTCTTATAAGGCTCGTACACCGCTTCCTGCATCACGTCCGTCACGTCGACGGGTGTTGATACGAAGCGTGCCAGCGTCTGTCCGCCCTGCAGGACACGAGTCTCGACCCAGTAGACCCGCTCGGGCCGCGTCTCGGGGGTGCGAATGCCCTCACACAGGGCGGAGATGTCCTGGAGCCGCCGCAGGGCGAGGCGAACATCATAGACGATGGGGTCTTCCTGTGCCTCGTCGGGCAGGTTCTTCACTACGGTCTGCACATGTTCCACAAGCGCGAGCAGACGATCCTGAAGCTCGCGAAGTGCTTCCTTCGCCTGGTCGGAGAGCGCATCAGGTGGCTCGTCGCGCACCCAGAGTGTGGCGGCGCGTCCGAAAAGCTGGGCCGCCGTCACCTCGTTTACCACGTCCGCCTGCTCGCGCACGGCGGTCACCAGGGCGGCGGCCTCTGCCAGGGCCTCCTTGTCGCCGCCGAGAGACTCCAGCCGCAGCAGCAAGCCGAGGCGCCGGCCGCGACGCTCGCGCAGGAGACGGTTGAGATACTTCACCACCGACAGGCGGGAGAAGGACTCCGAAAAGTAGGAGGTGGCGCTGTCCTCGAGGGTGTGAGCCTCGTCGAAGATAAGACGGTGGAACGGCGGCAGGATGGCGGTATTGTGGAACCCCAGACCGCGGAGCCTCAGGGCGAGGTCGGAGAACAGCAGGTGATGATTGACGACCAGCACCCGCGCCCGTGCGGCCTCCCGCCTCGCCTTCATGACGAAGCATCCCTCGCGGTTTCGGCAGCGCAGCCCCGAGCAGGAATCCGGGTCGGAGTTGACCCGCGACCACAACTCTCCCGAGGGATAGAAGGGAAGATCGGTGCGGCTGCCGGTGGCGGTCGTCTGCGCCCACTCGCGAATGGCGGTAAGCTCACTCGAGGGCTCGGAGAAAAGCGTCGAGTCCTCCTCCATCGCCTCGTCGAGGCGGTTGAGGCAGAGATAGTTTCCCCGCCCCTTCACCAGCACTGCCTCGAGATCGGTGCCGAGGAGCTTCTGAACCAGCGGCGTATCCTTTTCCATGATCTGCTGCTGCAGGTTTATCGTCGCCGTGGATATGACGACCCGTTCGTCGTTTCGCTCCGCCCAGGCGAAGGCCGGAATCAGGTATGCCAGCGACTTCCCTACCCCGGTACCCGCCTCCGCGACGCAGAGCCGGTCCTCGTTGAAGGCATCCGCCACGCGCTCGAGCATCTCGATCTGCGACGGCCGCGGCTCGAAGTCTGCATGGAGGCGCGAGAGCCCTCCCCCGTCGTCGAGAAGCGCGGCAAGCTCCTCACCGTCAATCGGCTCGGTCTCCACGCCGAGAAAAGGCTCGACGATGACGTAGACCTCACGCACCTCGTTGTCGACGATGAAGCTACCGATGCCCTGGGCCGAGAGGTTCGCGGCGACATCGAGGTCCGCCCGGCTCGGTTGCAGGCGCCCGCCGGGATGATTGTGGACCACGACGTGCCCCTGCTGCATGTGAAGATCCGGCGCGGGGACGCTGTCGAGGTTTCCGCGTGCACGAACGTCTAGCTCGGTGATGCGGGCATCCTCATCAACGGTGCACACGAAGAGGACCTCGTTTCCTCCCGTGTCGGCGATAGCTTCTTTCATGGATTCGATCACGTGCGGATCGATACGCTCGGACGCCTTCATATGCAGCTTCTTGCCGGATCATAGTGGGCGCCGGCCGCGAATGCAACCACCGCCGGCCGCTTCCAAAAGCGGCGCGCGGGCGCGCGGCGACGGCTTGACAGCGGTGCCGGCGGCTCGTAGAGTTCGCCACGACGTGGCACAGCCGGTCGCGTCGCTCGGAGGTCGGTGTGGATATCCTCGACAGACTCAGCCTGCTTCTCCGCGCGGCGCTCGACGAGCCTGCAGACTCCGCCCGTCGCGCCCGCATCTCGCAGGACGGGGGCGATGCGGACTGGCGGGAAGCATGGAACGAGCTCGATGAATACATGCGACGGGCCACCGATCCGGCTGCCGGCGACCGCGCGCGTGGAGCCGTAGGGCCCGACCCGTCCGCGGTGCCAGCCGACCTCCGTCGGGACTTCGAAAACCTCGAGCTCGCCCCCGGCACGCCCCTCGATGAGGTGCGGCGACAGTTCAGGCGTGAGCTCGCCCGCTATCATCCGGACCGCTTCGCGGGCGACTCCGAGAAGTTCGCAACGGCCACGGCGGTCACCCGCGAGTTGATTCAGAGCTATCGGCGTATTCGGGATTACTACGGCGCGAGCCGGGCCTGACCCGGTCGTCGCCTCCCGCGTGGAGCGGGACCCCGGAGCGTGCCGCCGCTTCCCGCGCGCATCAGGCGTCGGCGTCGGCCGCCGCGGGGTCGTCACCGCCGACGTCATCGTCCGCGGCGGCGCCCTCGCCGCCCGCTGCCGCTGCCGCAGCCGCGCGGCGCCCGTCGTCGAGATGATAGTCGGCGATCTTGCGGTGGAGGGTCTTACGGCCGATACCCAGGATCTCGGCGGTGCGGCTCTTGTTGCCGTTATGGGCGTTGAGGGTGCTTCGGATGATCTCGCGCTCGGCCTCGGCCAGCGTGGAGCCCACCGAAATGCGGATGTCGTTGCTCTCCGAATCCTGGGCGATGGACGGCGGCAGATCATCCGGCGTGATCACGGTTCCCTTACACATCACCACGGCGCTCTCTATGGAGTTCCTGAGCTCGCGGACATTGCCCGGCCACGAGTAGTTGTACATGAGCGCCCGTGCTTTGTGATCGATGGCCTCCACCGGCTTTTTGTTCTCCTGGGCGAACTCCTTGATGAAGGCGGACACCAGAAGCGGTATGTCTTCCTTCCGCTCCCGCAGGGGCGGAATATCGATATTCACGACGTTGAGCCGGTAGAAGAGGTCCTCACGGAAGGTTCCCTTCTCGATCTCAGCCTTGAGGTCCTTGTTGGTGGCCGAGATGATGCGGGTGTCCACCTCCAGGGTTTCCTCGCCGCCGACACGCTCGAACTTCTTATCCTGAAGCACACGCAGGATCTTGATCTGCACGCTCTGGCTGATCTCGCCGATTTCGTCGAGGAAGATGCTTCCCATGTGGGAGAGCTCGAAGCGACCGCGCTTTCTGGCAACCGCGCCCGTGAACGCTCCCTTTTCGTGGCCGAAGAGCTCGCTCTCGAGGAGGGTCTCGGAGAGGGCGGCACAGTGCACCTTGATGAAGGGCTTGTCCTTTCGGTCGGAGAGGTTGTGCAGCGCATCGGCGACCAGTTCCTTGCCTACTCCGCTCTCACCGGTAATGAGAACCGAAGCCTTGGTCGGGGCAACCTGGCGCACGACGTCGAAGATGCGGTGCATGGCGCTGGACTTACCGATGATGTTCGTGAAGCGGCGCTGTTTGTCGAGTTCCTCCTGCATCTGGCGGTGCTGCATGACGAGCTCTCGGCTCGACAGCGCCCGACGCACCAGGAGCGAGAGCCGGTCGAGGTTAACGGGCTTCGTGAGAAAATCATAGGCGCCGTCCCGCATGGCCTGCACAGCGGTCTCGATCGTTCCGTGACCGGTCAGAATGATCACCGGTATGGTGGGCCACTGATCAACGACACGTCGCAGGAGCTCCTCCCCGGAAAGGCGCGGCATGCGGAGGTCGGCGATGACCAGATCGACTTCCTCCTCGTGGATGATGTCCAGCGCCTCCTGCCCGTCCTCGGCCAGGAGGGTGTTGTGTCCGTCCATCTCGAGGGCCTTCCCAAGACCCTGCCGGATATTCTTCTCGTCG
>CAZVXU010000073.1:0-11595 GCA_964631585.1 uncultured Spirochaetaceae bacterium
CTTTCCAATGCCGTGAAAGTTACGCTGGGTCCGAAGGGGCGAAACGTTCTGCTTGATAAGAAGTTCGGTGCTCCCACGGTCACCAAGGACGGAGTATCGGTCGCCAAGGAGATCGAGCTCGCGGATCCGTATGAGAACATGGGAGCGCAGCTTCTCAAGGAAGTCGCCACCAAGACAAACGACATTGCCGGTGACGGTACGACCACCGCAACGGTGCTCGCGCACAGCATGATCCGCGAGGGCCTCAAGAGCGTGGCTGCGGGCATCAACCCGATGGGTATCAAACGCGGTATCGACCGTGCCGTAGGCGTCGCGGTGGCCGAGATCCAGAAGATGGCCAAGGTCATCAAGGACAAGGAAGAGATTGCCCAGGTCGCGGCTATCTCGGCGAACAACGATAAGGAAATCGGCGAAGAGATCGCCGGGGCGATGGAAAAGGTCGGCAAGGACGGTGTAATTACCGTTGAAGAGTCGAAGACCATCGAGACCACCACCGAGTTCGTCGAAGGCATGCAGTTCGATCGCGGGTTTGTCTCCCCGTACTTTGCGACGAACAAAGACAACATGACCGCGGTCCTCGACAATCCCTACATTCTCATTCACGACAAGAAGATTTCCAGTATGAAGGACCTCCTGCCGATCCTCGAGAAGGTCGCGCAGCAGTCCAAGCCCATCCTCATCATCGCAGAGGACATCGAGGGCGAGGCCCTGGCAACCCTGGTCGTGAACTCCATCCGCGGCACGCTGAACGCAGTCGCCGTCAAGGCGCCGGGCTTCGGTGATCGTCGCAAGGCCATGCTCGAGGACATCGCGATCCTCACCGGCGGTCAGGTCATCTCCGAAGAGCTCGGCCTGAAGCTTGAGACCGCCGACATCAGCCAGCTCGGACAGGCGCAGTCGGTCAAGGTCGACAAAGAGAACACCACCGTCATCAACGGCTCCGGTAAGCAGGAAGACATCAAGGATCGGATCGCGCAGATCAAGGCGCAGATCGACGATACCACCTCCGATTACGATCGAGAGAAACTGCAGGAGCGCCTTGCGAAGCTCGCAGGCGGTGTGGCAGTCATCAACGTGGGCGCCGCGACCGAGGTCGAGCTCAAGGAAAAGAAGCACCGCGTCGAGGACGCCCTTTCGGCGACCCGCGCAGCCATCGAGGAGGGAATCATCCCCGGCGGTGGTCTGGTGCTCGTCCAGGCGGTGAACGCACTCGAGAAGGAGAACGTCGAGGACTGGCCCGAGGATGAGAAGGTGGGTTATCGCATCGTAAAGCGCTCCCTCGAAGAGCCCATCCGTCAGATCGCGATCAACGCGGGGCTCGATGGCTCCATCGTTGCCGACCGGGCGAAGGGCGAAAAGGCCGGAATCGGCTTCGATGCCGCAAGCATGACCTGGCTGGACCTGGTCAAGGAAGGAATTATCGACCCGGCCAAGGTTACGCGCAGCGCACTTCAGAACGCAGGCTCGATATCCGGGCTGCTTCTCACCACCGAAGCTGCCATTACCGACATTCCCGAGAAGGAAGGCGAAGGTGGCGGAGCAGGCGCCGGCGCCGGAATGGGCGGCATGGGTGGCATGGGCGGCATGGGCGGCATGATGTAACGCCCGTCACGTATATGTGCACGAAAGGGAAGCCTTCGGGCTTCCCTTTTTGTTAACGGCGCCGGCCCGCGGTCGGAGCCGTCGGGACGGCAAACGATGAAACGGGAAGACTTCGTGTTCACCATCGGCTATCAGGGCTCGATTGCCGTGGTCAACGCTACGGCCCGAAAGAAGTATGCAAAGCTCTCCACCCTGGATCTCGCCGCGAAGGGTCTCTACAGCCAAGCCTTCCGTTCCGCGGTCTATTCCGGGGACGAGCAGGAGATGCAGGAGCTCATCGAGTACTTCAGGGCTAACACCACCCTTCCGGCGGATTCGCCGGTGGCACTCAAACGGCTGTTCGGGGTTTTTGCGGTGCCCGAAAGCATCCAGAAGTCCATGGCGGTGTAGGGCGCGGTTGACTGCGGAAATCGTTCTGTGATAGCGTTTCGCCACTATCACCATACAAAGGGAAGTTATCTGACATGAGCACAATTCTGGGTAGTCTACCTATTCTCATGGGAGCGCCTGCCGGCGGCGGCGGAGCCCCACAGGGCGGTCCGGCCTCCATTCTGCCTACCCTCATCACCTTCGGTCTTGTTTTTCTCATTTTCTACTTTCTCATCATCCGGCCTCAGAACAAGAAACAGAAAGAGACGAAGGCGATGCTCGCGTCGCTCGGTAAGGGCGATCGGGTCGTAACCATCGGCGGAATTCGCGGCGTCATCCAGTCGCTGAAGGAAGATGCGGTCGTACTCAAGGTTGACAACAACACGTCGCTCGAGTTTTCCAAGACGGCTGTCTCCAACGTTCTCGAGAAGAAAGCCTCCTCCAAGAAGAAGAAGTTCGAGGAGAAGGCCATCGAGGCCGAGGCTGAGGACGAGTCCGAAAGCGACGACGAGTAGGCGCGACGGCGCTACACACCCCATTACCGTGGAGTTCACCGAATGACCAAACGTCTTCGTTTTCTCATTATCCTGGCTGTTATCGTCATAAGTGGAGTATTCCTCTACCCGACGATCAACTGGTATTTCTTCATCCCCGAAGAGGACAAGGAGCTTGCGCAGAGCTCTCGTGGCCAGCTCCGCGACTACGCGCGCAGCGAGGCCCGACGTGCCATAGAGGAGCTGCAGGAGCTGGCGGCGGCGGACGACAATGCTCCGCTTCCGCAGGAGTACTCTTATCTCGCCGAGATTGCGCGGCAGAATTATCGGCTCGACGATCGGCGGGTGCCCGACACCTGGACCGCGGAGTCGGTGCTTGCCGCCTTCCGCAGCGAGCAGGAGGCCTTTGACGCCATCGAGGAACATTACCGGGGTGAGATCCAGGAGCTCAAGGATATGCGCTCGCAGATCATCATGCTCGGCCTCGACCTCTCCGGAGGCGTCAACGTCATTCTCGAGGCGGACGAGGAGAGCCTTGCCGAGCGGCTCGGAGAGCAGCCCACCACTTCGGAAGTAGACGAGGCCGTCGATCTTGCCATGGAGATCCTCACCAACCGCATCGACCGGTTCGGTATCACCGAGCCGCAGATCCGGGAGATGGAGAACAACCGCATCTCGGTGGAGATCCCCGGCGACAATGATCGCGAGCGGGTCAACTCCTTCCTGATGGGCAAAGGCAGCCTCAACTTCCACATCGTGGATGACGAGGCCACCGAGCGGCTGATTCAGCTGCAGCAGGAGAACCCGGGCTGGGACCCGGAGGTCGATGGCGTGCCCGACTGGATCCCGGCGGGCTCGGAGGTCGTGCCCTACGTCACGCAGGATCAGTACGGTCTCGACCAGTTCGTCCGTTATATCGTGATAAAGTCCGACGTCCAGGAGAACGGTCTTCCCGGGCAACACCTCACCGAAGCGCAGTTCGCGCGGGATCCCCTCTCCAACCAGCCGGTGGTCAACTTCGTTCTCGACCGCGAAGGTGGCGACCAGTTCGCCCGACTGACGCGGGATAATGTCGGCGGCAGTCTTGCCATCGTCATGGACGACAGGGTACGGGCGTACGCCCGCATTCAGGAAGAGATCCCCACCGGGCAGGTGCGAATCAGCGGCTTCAACCAGTCTGAGGCCGAGAGTATCGCGACGGTGCTGCGAACGGCGGCGCTGCCGATCGATCTCAACATTATCAACCAGCAGTCCGTGGGTGCGCAACTCGGTGAGCAGGCGATACAGGCGGGGCTCAGGGCCATTGCGCTCGGTTTCGTGCTGGTCATTGTGTTCATGGTCGCCTACTACAAGGGAGCGGGCCTGCTCGCAAACCTCGTTCTCCTGCTCAACCTGTTCTTCATCACGGCCATTCTTTCGGTCTTCAACCTGACCCTTACTCTTACGAGTATCGCAGGTGTTATCCTGACCGTCGGCATGGCGGTCGATGCCAACGTCATCATCTTCGAGCGAATCAAGGAAGAGTATCGTCTGGGCAAGAGCCCGCGGGCGTCGGTCGAGGCCGGCTTTCAGAAGGCTTTCTGGACGATCATGGACGCCAACGTAACGACGTTCATCGCGGCAATCTTTCTCTCGCAGCTCGGCACCGGGCCTATTCAGGGCTTTGCCGTTACCCTGGCCGTCGGTATCGTCTCCTCCATGTTTACCGCGCTCGTTGTCTCCCGGCTCATCTTTGACGTCTCGACGGAGCAGTTCCGCCGCTCCAAGCTCAGCATCGGCTGGGGGGTTCGATGAAAAATACAATTCAGTTCACACGCATTCGATACATCATGATCGTGGTCTCCGCTCTCGTGATCGCCGCGGGAATCACTGCGACGGTCATGCAGGACGGATTCAACCTCGGCATCGATTTCGAGGCCGGTCTGCGGCAACGAGTCGAGATCGAGGGCTCGGGCGACGTCGAGGTCGACGCGGTTCGAGACGCGCTTTCCGGAATCGAGGGAGCGCAGGTTCAGCGGGTCGGCCAGCCCGAGGACAATCAGTTCAGCATTCGCGTTCGGGATCCGGGCAACGTGGATGACTTCAGCCGGGTGATGTCGGACGAAATCGTGGCGACCCTCGGTGCCGAGTTCGGCGAGACGAATATCCTCGTGCTCGAGACCTCCTACGTCGGTCCCCGCTTCTCGCAGGACCTGGCCGGTCAGGCGATCTGGCTGACCACGCTCGCACTCCTGCTCATCCTCGCCTACATCTGGTTCCGATTTCGACTCGGCTATGCGGCCTCCGCCATCGTGACGCTGATCCATGACGTTGCGATCATGCTCGGGTTCATCGGCGCCATGCAGATCGAGGTGTCGACGGCAACGATCGCCGCAGTGCTGACCATCATCGGCTACTCGCTCAACGATACCATCGTCATTTTCGACCGGATCCGCGAGAACGAGGGCATCCTCCGTGAATCGCCCTTCGAGACCATCGTGAACACGAGTATCACGCAGTCGCTGAGCCGGACACTGATCACCTCGCTCACCACCCTGCTCGCGGTGCTTGCGATCTTCCTGTTCGCCACCGGGCAGATCCGCGATTTTGCCCTGAACCTGATGGTCGGTATCGTGGTCGGTACCTACTCCTCGATCTTCGTTGCCTCGCCCATGCTTCTCGCGTGGCGAACCCGGGCCATTGCCCGTCGCCGCAGGAAGGAGCTGACGAAGTACGGCGGCCGCGCCGCCCCTTCGGAGACCCCGAAGCGGGAGGCTCTCGCCCCGGCCGACGAGAAGGCCAAACCGGCTGAGCCCGCCGCAGTCGGCGTGGATGCCGATGCCGTCAAGAAGGAAGTGGCGAAGAAGCGCCAGACCACCGGCGCCGGCAGGAACGTCCCGCGCTCGAAGCGAAAGAAGAAGAAATAGCCTGCGCGGCGACGCCAGGGGCTGCCGCAGGCGTCGCTGCGGTTCGCGGCTACCCGACATCGATCACCAATCACGCTTTGAAGGCGCCCTCGACGAGGGCGCCGTTTTTTCCTTAGGACCTTCTCAGCCGGTGTTGTCGACCGTAGGGTTTCCCCGGGCACGTCCATGACCCACCGCCAACGCCGATCGCTCATGCATTAACATTAGCTTGACTGTCGGCTAATTTGATATTAGTATAACTAACATGAAACGTGTTGAGAGACCCGAAGGGACGCGCTCATACCACAAGAAGGCGCGAGCCGAGGCAGAACGAGCAACGGGAGAGGCGATTCTCGACGCGGCATTTGCGGCGTTCGGTCGCGATTCCTTCGACCGTGTAACCCTGCAACAGATCGCCGCAGACAGCCGTGTAACCGTACAAACTGTAATCCGTCGCTTCGGCTCTAAGGAAGAGCTCTTCGAGGCGCTGGTGGAGCGGGAGAGACCACGCATCCTTGCCTCCCGCGAAGCCGTGGATGGTGACGGCCTCGATGCGGCGCTTCGCGCACTGGTGGAGCACTACGAGGTGGACGGAGACACGATCCTCAACTTCATTGCACAGGAGCGGCGGGTTCCGCTGGTTCGGGAGGTTGTTGAGGAAGGACGTCGAGTCCACCGGGAATGGGTGAGGCGGCGCTGCGAGGTGCTCCTCGATCCTATCGAGGGCCCCGAGCGGCAGGAGGTGCTTTTGGCGGCGATCGCGGCGACTGACCTGTATACCTGGAAGCTTCTCCGCAGAGATCGCGGGCTCGAGTTGGGTCAGGTGCACGCGGTCATGATGCGATTGTTGAACGGACTGAAACGGAGGAACTGATGGCACGGATAGTCGTTTATACGTCGCCCGCGCGCGGGCACCTGTTTCCGGCTCTGGGTGTTGCTCTGGAGCTAAAGAAACGGGCACACGATGTGCATGTGAGGACGCTTGCCGGCGAAGTGGAGCGTGTTCGGAACCTCGGGTTGTCCGCCGAGGCGATCGCGCCGGCCATTGAGGCGCGCGAGATGGATGATTGGGCTGCCAAAAGCCCCATGCAGGCCCTCGAGCGTGCTATCCGGGCCTTTGCCGAACGTGCGGCCGGTGAGGTAGAGGACGTACGCGGGGCGCTCCGCGATTTCGGCGCGAACGCCCTGCTCGTGGATACCAACAGCTGGGGCGCGCAGGCGGTTGCCGAGAGCTCGGGACTGCCCTGGGCGATCTTTCAGCCCTACTTCGTCGCGCTTCCGGCTCCCGGCGTTCCACCCTTCGGCCCCGGGCTCAGACGTGACACGGGGCTCGGCGGGCGGCTTCGAGACCGGCTCCTTGGTCGGATGATTCAAAAGAAGATCGACGCCACGGGTCGCGCTGCGTTGAATGAGGTGCGCGACCGCCTGGAGCTCGAGGCCCTCAACACCGTTGGCGAGCTTCCCATGCATGCGCCGCGGGTTCTGTACTTCACCACTGAGGCCCTCGAGTACCCGCGGACGGCGTGGCCCGCGAACTTCCGATTCACCGGCGCGGCGACCTGGGCACCGGCGTCCGAGACCCCGCCCTGGCTGCAGGATGTAGATCGGCCGATTGCACTCGTGACGTGTTCCACCGAGCGGCAGCGGGATCGCGCGATCCTCGAGGCGGCGCTCCGGAGCCTCCCGGATGAGGGCTACTTCGTGGTCGCCACAAGCGCCGCGCACACCGCTGAGGACTTCCGGGGAGGTAACAGCCCCCACGTGCGGCTCGAACGGTTCCTCCCCCATGACCCCGTCATTGGGCGCGCGAGCGTCGTCGTCTGTCACGGTGGGATGGGCATCACCCAGCGCGCGCTTTCCCACGGCGTACCGGTGGTCGTCGTTCCCTTCGGCCGCGACCAACCGGAGGTGGCGCGCCGGGTGGAATACGCCGGCGCGGGCGTGCGTCTCGAGGCGAAGCGACTCGGCCCGGGCAGGCTCGCCGCGGCGGTCGAAGAGGCCACTTCGATGCGTGAGGGGGCACGGCGCATTGCCGCCGCGCTTGCACAGGCGGGAGGAGACGGCGCCGCGGCGGACGCTTTTGAAGAGCTCCTGACGGCCACCGGTGGGACGATCCAGACGGCTGGAGAAGACGCCGCAGCTCCGGTCTCTCCGGATCCGCAGAACACCGTGGCGACCGGGGACTGACGTCGTCACCGACCCGTCGCGACTGTCGACCGGTTTCACCGGCAAATGCGGCTTGGCGGCGTGCGGCGCACGGGGATATACTGGAGAGGTCATGGCGACGAAAGTGTCAGTGTCCGCATCCACCGAACGAGAGCTTCTCACCGCTCGGGACTTCCTCGACTGGCTCGAGCCGGGCCGCAGGGCGGACCTCATCGATGGAGAGGTGTTCATGCATTCACCCGTGTCTACGCGGCATGCTGATTTGTTAAACTTCCTGGACAGGTTGCTCGGTGCGTACGTTGACCGCCATGAACTCGGGCGGTTGTACCGTGAAGTCGTGGCGGTTCGGCTGAGCGGGCGGAACGTCTTTCTCCCGGACCTGGCGTTCTATCGCTCGTCGCGGCTCGAAGCCGTGAAAGAGACGCACGTCGAGGGCGCGCCGGACCTCGTGGTCGAAGCGCTGAGCCCGCGCACGGCCGAGCGCGATGTCGGCCCGAAGTTCGCCGAGTACGAGCAGCACGGCGTTCGCGAGTACTGGGTCCTCGACCCCGAAACTCTTGCGCACCGCTTCTATCGCCTCGACGGTGAAGAGCTCGTCGAGTATGCCGAAGGCGCGGACCGCATAGACTCGGAAGCCGTGAGTGGGTTCTTCCTCAAGAGATCCTGGCTCGACCCCGCGGCACTGCCGAAGCTCGATGAGGCGCTGAGGGCGCTGCCGGGGTAGAGCTGCGGTGCCAGTCGCGGGCCGGCTGCGGGCCGCCCGCCGCGCGGCGGCGGCACGGGCCCTGCTACACCCGCAGCCGCGCAGCAGTCTTGCGGTAGTGGATTTCCTCCCGGTCGAAATCGAGCTTGATGCTCCACGCCTGCATCGTCTTGGCGCCAATGATGACCTCCTCCGAGCACTCGTCGAAGACGATGAACTCATCTGAGAAGCGGGCCTCGGAGTCGTCGAAGCGGAACTCCAGACCCACGCGATACAGCGCCTGGACAGTATCCCCCGGCCGCGCGGTCTCAAACACGTAGTTTTCCGGGTCGGGGATCCGTGTAATCTCTTCGAGTGATTCCGCCAGGTCCCGCCGGATGATGGAGTAGCTGGCGCCGGAATCAAAGAGGGCCCGCCGCCGCGCAGCGCCCTTCGAGCCGAGTAGCAGGATGTCTTTTTCCAAAATGCTCACTGTGGCCTCCTGCCTGGGGATACTCGGTATTCTGAGATGGTGCTTCACGAAAAGCCTCCAAATGCGGGAAAAGTTCTGGGCCCGGCCCCGCTCGCACGCGGCGCTACTCCCAATTGTATCACGATCGCACCGCCGGTTGCCTAACCACCGCCCCGAACGGCTCCTCCGTCCCCGAGTTCCCTGGTGGCACGGCTCCTCTGTCCCCGCGAACCGCTCCTCCGTCCCTGAGTTCAGTTCGCCGTAGGCGCCGCTTTCAATTTCGGCCCCGTGAGAACGCCGGGTGCCGCCGCCACCCGGCGCCCGCGAGGACACGAGGGACACGGAGGGCCGCGCCGCCTCCCGGCGGCGCGGGTCCGGGCGGCAGCGGCCGCCCGGACCGAAGCCCGCAGTGGCCCGCCCCCGCCCCCCCCGCGAAGCGCAGAACCGCCGCATTGCAGGTGAACGAGCGGCCTTGACTGTCCGTTCGGTCCGACCACTCTAAGTGGTCGGACACTCTCGAGGTCGGCGGCCGGTCGTCCCCTTGCGTGCGTCGGCCGCGGTCCGCGGGCCTCGGCCACGCAGCGCTCTACCAGACGAAGCGGCGGTTCGGGCGCCCCGGGCCACCTGCTCTCACTGCAGCACGGCCGCGTCAGGCCCATCAACCGTAGGCGGCCCTGCGCCCGGCGCATGGGCATCGGCCGACCTCGAGCTTGCTCGGGGAGGCCCAGATGTCCATGCGACGAGGCAAGGGCCGTGTGCGCGAGTGTTGCCTGACGCGGCCGCGGGGCTACCCGCCGGCGGGGACGTGCCCTATGCCTCGGCCGGCTCGCCTCGCAAGCCGATATCGTCTGCGACTTCGCGCATGCCCATGATGGTGTCTTCGATAATGGTGTTGAGATCCTCATCGAGCATCTCTGCGCCCTTCTCGATGATGGAGCGATCGACGCCGGCGGCGAAGGCCTTCTGGTTCCACTTCTTCTTGACGGACTTGGGCTTCATGTCGAGGACGCTCTTCGAGGGGCGCATGATGGCGGTGGCGTTGACGAGGCCGGTGAGCTCGTCGATGGTGTAGAGCACCTTCTCCATCTCGTGCTGCGGCTCGACGTCGGTGACGAGGCCCCAGCCGTGGCTGAGAATGGCGCGGATCCAGTCCTCGGGCCAATCGGCCTGCTCGAGGGTTTCGCGAGTTTTCGCGCAATGTTCCTCGGGGTACTTCTCCCAGTCGAGGTCGTGGACGAGGCCGATAATGCCCCATTTGTCCTCGTCGTAGCCGCGCTTTCGTGCCATGTAGCGCATCACGCCCTCGACGGCGAGGCCGTGGGCGACGAGATTCTCGTTTTGTTGCCAGGAGCGAAGAAGCTCGAGGGCTTCCTCGCGGGTTGGTGTGTGTGCCATGCTGCGATCCTCCTTATGGATGCTCGGGACGCAGAAAGGAGTATACCCATCAGCGGTGGTCGGGTGCAAACGGTGGGCGGCCGGCGGGCGGCCGGCGGGCGGCGGGAAGCGGTGCGGCGCGGCGAACCGGATCCTCCGTTCCCGGCCTCCGCAGCGCGAACACGATCCTCCGTCCCCCCTGCCTTTGTGTTAGCGGCGTTTTTCGCTATACTCACGGCGTAATGAGTGGATTAGGCGATTCGCTGAAACAGAAGAAAGGCTTTATCTGTGACATGGACGGAGTCATCTATCACGGGAACCGGCTGTTGCCCGGGGCCGGGGAGTTCGTAGAGTGGCTCAAGGCGGCGGAGATGCGCTTCCTGTTTCTCACGAACTCGAGCGAGCGCTCGCCGCGGGAGCTGCAACAAAAGCTGTCCCGCATGGGCGTGGAGGTGCCGATCGGGCACTTCTACACGAGCGCGCTTGCCACGGCGGGCTTTCTCGCCTCGCAGTCGCCGGGTGGGACGGCCTATGTCATCGGGGAGGCGGGGCTCATCAACGCGCTCTATGAAGTGGGGTTTACCATGAATGACGTGAATCCCGACTACGTGGTCTTTGGTGAGAGCCAGTCCTACAGCTTCGAGAAAGTGGAGAAGGCGGTGAACCTCATCGCGAAAGGCGCGAAGCTGGTTGCGACCAACCCGGACCTTACGGGCCCGGGGGAGAACGGGATCGTTCCCGCCTGCGGCGCGCTCGTAGCACCGATACAGCTTGCGACCGGCCACGAGCCGTACTTCGTGGGCAAGCCGAATCCCCTCATGATGCGACAGGCGCTCAAACGGCTGGAGTGCCGGCGGGAGGAAACGTTCATCGTGGGAGACCGGATGGACACCGACATCGTTGCCGGCATCGAGGCGGAGATCGATACGATTCTCCTGTTGAGCGGCGTGACGTCGCGGGAAGAACTCGTCGAGTATGCCTATCAGCCGCACTTCGTGCTCGACGGCATCGGTGACATTCCGAAGGCTGCGTCGTGATGCTTCACTATCAGGAGATGGGAAGCGGGACGCCGCTTTTGATCCTGCACGGGCTCTTCGGCTCGGGCGACAACTGGCGGAGTCTTGCCAAAGACTTCTCGGGGCAGGCCCGGGTGATCCTGGTCGACATGCCCAACCACGGCTCCTCGCCCCACACCGACGACATGCACTACGAGGCGATGGCCGCCGCGGTGCGTGAGCTCGTCGAGGAGCTCGGGCTCGATCCGGTCGTGCTTCTTGGCCACTCGATGGGCGGAAAGGTAGCCATGGCGCTCGCGCTTTCCTCGCCGGAGCTCGTTCGTGGACTGGTGGTCGCCGATATCGCTCCGCGCAGCTATCCGCCCAGGCACCACGAGATCATCGCGGCGATGCAGGAGGTGGCCGCCGCTGCACCGCCCTCTCGCAGGGAGGGCGACGAGATCCTTTCGGCGCGCATCCCGAGCAAGGCGGTGCGATCGTTTCTCCTGAAGAGCCTCGAGCCCGACCCGGACGGCACGTCCGACGGGGACGGAGG
>CAZVXU010000074.1:0-11584 GCA_964631585.1 uncultured Spirochaetaceae bacterium
TCACCCCGTCGAGCTCGTCGTAGGGTGGCTCCATACACCAGAAACACCCGCCGGCGAATGTTGCCTTCGCTTCATCCTGCGCGGCGAGCTGTCCGCCGAAGGCGAGAAGCAGCAGGAAAACTGAAAATAACAGTACGAACGAGCGTAGACGATTCATGATATACCTCCAGGTCCGAGTGGGAATTTAGGTATGCTGAGCGGATAAGTCAAAAATCGCTCGGCGCCGGCGGCTGCTCCCTGGTCTGCGCTGCAGCCTGCGCTCCGGTGGTCATGGTTCTCGTGTTCCGTCGCCGCCGATGGATTTGAGCGGTATACTTCCCCGCAGTGCATTTTAACGAGTACATATCACGGCTGCGCGAGCGGCTGACCTCGATGCTTCCCGGACTGGAGACGCAGCGTCTGATGGCCCCGCACGGGCGGCTGACGGTGGGATACGAGACGGAACCGCATGACGCGAGACACGGCGCGGTGCTCATCCTCCTCCTCGACCGCGGGATGGGGCCGGAGTTGCCGCTCATCGTTCGCGCAGACGACGGCGGCACCCACGGCGGGCAGATCGGCCTGCCGGGCGGTGGTTTCGAGGAGGGCGATGAGTTTCCCACCGGCACCGCCCTGCGGGAGGCGGAGGAGGAGATTGCCGCAGCGCCGCAGCAGGTGGATGTGCTCGGCGCGCTTACGCCGCTCTACATCCAGGTGAGCAACTACCGCATAACGCCGGTCGTCGGCGTCTACACCGGCGACTCGATGTCGTTTTCACCGAACCCGAGCGAAGTGGCGCGGATCCTCATCGCCGGTGTCGATGAGCTCATGGCCGCCCACGAGTACCGCACCGTGGACGCGCGCGGGACGCCGATGCACGTGCCGGCCTACGGCTTCGGGGAGGTGGACGTGTGGGGTGCAACGGCGATGATGCTCAGCGAGTTCTTCGCCGTGCATCGCGACGTGCGTGGGCGTTAGGCCCCGAACTTGTCCAGCCGATTGGCATTTGCCATGGCGATCGGCATGAGACTGCTTCCGCGCAGGCGCGGGCCCAGCCCGCCGGTGATGCAGGCACGCTCGCCGAAGCTCTTCACGTCGTCAGGGCGGCAGTAGGCGGAGTTGATCAGAACCGGCACCGGTTGCCACCCGTGGTTGACGAGCTTCCACGGGGTGGAGTGGTCTCCGGTGACCATGAGCACGTCCGGGTTCAGCTCCCGCAGGCGAGGCAGGGCTTTATCGACGTGTTCGATGGCATCCACTTTGGTGTCGAACTCACCGTCCTCTCCGGCCTTATCCGGCTTTTTCACGTGGACGAAGAAGAAATCGTAGTCGTTCCAGTTCTCTTTTAGCGCCTCGAACTTCGTCTCCGGCTCGCTGCCGCCCTCGAGCGCCGTCATACCGAGGAGCTTACCGAGGCCCCGGTACATGGGGTAGTCCGCTATGCAGGCTGCGCGGGTGCCGTATACCTCCTCGAAGGAGGGCCATCCCGGGAGCTGCGCGAAGCCGCGCAGAAGCACCATGTTGGCCGGCTCTCGCCCGGCAAGCTTCTCGCGGGCCTTCTCGACGAACTCCCTGGCCAGCCGAGCGGTCTTTGCTGCGTCGTCGTCTGCAGGCTCGGGGGCGAGTGGAGAGAGGCCTACGGCGTGCGGATCGGTATCGGCGACGCGGTCCGAGAGGCCGGCGCCGCGGAAGACGACGAGGAACCGGTGCTCCTTTATGGTCCGCACCTCCACGTCCCCGTCGGTGAGCTCGATCTGTTGAAGGAGCTCGCAGAGCTCACGGTTTTTCTCTGTCGAGATGCGTCCGGCGCGGCGGTCGGTAATCGAGCCGTCGGCGCCGACGGTGCAGAAGTTACCGCGGCAGGCGACATCACCGGGGGCGAGCTCGAAGTCCACGCCCATCGCCGCCAGCACGCCGCGACCGACCTGATACTCCAGCGGGTCGTAGCCGAAGAGGGCAAGATGAGCAGGACCGCTACCGGGCGTGATCCCGGGGCCGACCGGCTCATGAAGGCCGCAGATACTCTCCGCCGCGAGGGCATCGAGATGCGGGGTTTTTGCCGCTTCGAGCTCGGTCAGCCCGTCACTCCCTCTCGGCAGTCCGCCGAGCCCGTCGAGCACGAGAAGCGCAACTTTGCTGTCTGAGCGTTTGTGAAGGGATTGAATGACACTGAGATCCATAACGTCCTCCTTATTCAGGTTCCGGCCGCTGCAAGCCGGTTCCGCGCCGGGCAGCGTTCCGGCTCGGTGAAGTGGAAGCATCGTGGCCGGCAGTCCTCGCATATCGCGATATCGTCGGGCCGGCCCTCTATGGTCTTGCGGGCCCACCCGGGGTCGGCGAGGATACCGCGCCCCACGGCCACCAGATCGCACATATCGTCCTCGAGCGCCTGATCGGCCTGCTGCGGCGTTTTGATACCGCCGATACCGATCACCGGCACCGCAACCCGCTTGCCGACCGGTTTCGCCAGCTGCAGCAGGGCCTCGTAGGGCGATTCAGGGTCGGGCGCCGGCGGGACGCTTCCGGCGTGCGAGACGTGGATGAGGTCGAGTCCGGTACGGCAGAGGATTTCGGCCGCTCGCAGCCCCTCGGAGAGCGGGAGGCCGTCCTCGGCCCCTTCGGCGACTCCGAGGCGTACCGAGAGGTGGACGCCGCTTCCGACAGCGACGCGAACCGCGCGTACCAGCTCCACGAAGAAGCGCAGACGCTTCTCGAAGCTTCCGCCCCAGCCGTCGCGGCGCCGGTTCGTGCGTGAGGAGAGGAACTGTGAGCCGAGGTAGCCATGCGCGCCGTGCAACTCGATCAGCTTGAATCCTGCTCCTACCGCGCGGCGGGCAGCGGCCGAGAAATCACCGATAATCCGCCGGATATCCTCATCGGAGAGCTCACGCTTGGAGTCGCTCCTCGCGGTGCTCAGCTCTTCCGTTTTGGATACGACCAGTGGCTCGAGCCCGTAGGTGCGGCTGGTCTTCGTCCGACCACCGGCGTGAACGAGCTGTATCCCGGGCAGGGAACCCGTGGCGGTGATGGTGTCGGCAAGCTCCGTCATGCCCGGTATCTGCGCATCGTCGAAGAGGCCGAGCTCGGTTGCCGCCAGCCGCCCCTCGGGCGAGACGGCGGTCGCCTCCACGATGGTGATGCCCGCGCCGCCGGATTCACGATAGTGGTCGAGGTGATCGTCGGTCACCTGTCCGTCACGGCCGGCCCGCCAGGTGACCATGGGCGGCATGACCAGGCGGTTTTTGAGTTGATCTATGCCGAGCGGAAAGGGCGAGAGCAGGGTGGAATAGTTCATAGCGGGGCCTCCTTCAGAGCGCCGAGAATGTCCGCACGCTTCCGAGCACGAAGTAGAATCCGATGATACCCGCTGCAAGCAGCTTGAGCAGGGTCGCGAGCACGGTGCCCTTGAAGACCCCCATGGCGGCCTTCATCGGCTCGCGGTTCTCCGGATTGAAAATGACCTCGAAGGCGAGTGCGCCGAGAAACGCGCCGAGTATCATGCCGAACGGCGGAAAAAAGACCGTGCCGATGAGCATCCCGAGAACGCTCCCCCAGACACCGGCCCGCCCGGCGCCTGCACGCCTCGAGCTCATAGCCGGCAGCACGGAATCCATCACGGTTGTTCCGATTGCCAGCACGGCGAGGATGATGAGAGTTGAGAGCGCGTAGAGATCCCAGCCCCCTGCGAGGGAGATGAGCACGATCGCCAGATAGCTCACGATGGGCCCCGGGAGTACGGGGACAACACATCCTATCAAGCCTGCGATGACCGCCACGGAGCCGAGAACGGTCATGAGAATGCTGATTGCCATATCTCTAGTGTACTGAAAGAGCTCCGAAGCGTCCAAGAGTCAGCAGGCCTCCGGCAGCCGCATCCCGCCCGGATGCTTGACCTCTCTGCCTGTCGGGAGTATGACGGGGGAGGAGGATTCGCATGCCGTTTTTCAAGCTTTCCGACAGTGAACCCGAGACCCTCTTCGGGTCTCTCACCAAACGCCTCGCAGCCTACGGCGGCGGATTGATGGCGGTGCAGGTACACCTGCCCGCGGGATCCGTGGCCCCGGAGCATCAACACCCGCATGAGCAGATCACCTACGTCATTCACGGACGCGTTTCATACCGGATAGGCGATGAGACGCATGAGCTCGGCGAGGGAGACTCCGCCTACGTTCCCGGCGACACCGAGCACGAGGTTTCCGCGCTCGAGGACACCCTTGTGGTGGACGTATTCTCGCCGCAGCGCGAGGATTTTCTTCCGGCAAATTGAGCGCCCGAGCCTCATTCCTGCGTGCGAACGGTCCTCAGGTAGTGCTTATAGCTCATGAGCTCGTGGGCGGCGGAGTCGTGCTCCATCACCACGCCGTTTCGCCGCTCCTTCGCCCGGTAGAGAGCCCGGTCGGCGTGTTCAACCGCCTCATCGAGACTCTCGTGAGAGCTGCCGGCAACCACGCCGATGGAGAAGGTGCCGCACACCTCGCCTTTCTCCTCCTGCACACCGCGCACCGGCTCGTAGAGCTCACTTTCGGCAACGCGCTTTTCCTGCAGGTGACGCAGGCGCTCGGCGAGCAGGACTGCGGAGTGCAGTGATGCCTGGACAAAGAGGATAAACTCCTCCCCACCGTAGCGGACGGCGCGGTCATAGGTGCCGCGGCTGTTCTCGCTGATGCTGTGCGCGACGTCCTGGAGCAACGTATCACCTTTCTGGTGACCGAGGTTGTCGTTTATCCACTTGAAGTGGTCAATGTCGAGCATGATGAGCGCCGTCTCGCGCTCTCTACGCTTCGCCTCCTCGAAGGCTTTGGGGAGCTCCCGGATGAAGAAGTTCTTGTTCTTGAGGCCGGTTAACCCGTCGGTATACTCCGCCTCGAGTTGTTCCGAAAGGCGAATCTGCAGTCGCTTTTCCGCCGAGCCGCCCGGAGTCTGCGTCTCCTGTTTCCACGCGTCGGCCTCGCGCTCGTCCGGTAGCACGATGCGCTCCCCGGCGGCTCTGAGGAAGCTGTTTTCGTCACTGGTCAGATACGCGTACATATCGGTGAGGCCACGGAGGACGTCGAGGAAGAAAAGCTGTGACAACCGCGGAAGGTGGCCGGGCTCGGTCCCATATTTGGCCTCGATGTAGCGTCTGATCTGCCGTGCGGCCGGGCGGGCTTCCGGGCTGCGCGTAGCCTGAGTTTCGAGGTCCACCGCGTCTTCCGTGCCGAGCCCTTCGTAGAGCCGTTTGCCGAGGGGATCGGTTCGCGTGAGCAGGTCCTGGTTCAGATCCTCGGCGATCTCCGCGAGCTCACCTTGAAGCTCTCCCGCGAGCTCGTGTAGACGGGGACCACTCGTACTCGCCCCTGTCGTGCGATCCAGGGTGTGGCCGTAATCGCGGATAAGCAGATTCCGGAGCTGATTGATTTCTTCCTCGAGGCCTCGTGCCATCGAGCTGCTTCGAAAATCATTTCCGCGGCCGGAGTCCTGCATCCCCTTGCGATAGTTGGTCAGCGCGCGCAGATAGCGGTCGAAGAGCTCCGCATAGACCGCCTGCCACCCGCCGACGGTGTCCCTCAGCCGATCCGCGATACCATCGCGGCTTGTAATCTTCTCCAGCGCCTCGGGCCGTATCGACCCGGCGAGGTCATCGATGATTCGATGGAGGACGAGGAGGGGCTGCACCGGATCAGAGGCGGCAACCGACTCCACGTTCTGCATGTGATGTGAGAAGGGCAGCCGCTGCGTGTAGACATTTGCATCGAAGTAAGGCAGGAGATAGGGCATTCGCTCCAGGTTTTCGATGCCCGAGTTCGGGAACAAAACCGAGAGCACCCTGAGGATGCCCGCGAATCTCTGGGAGAACTCCTCGCTCTTCTCCATCTCGAGCCATTCAAGTTCACGCTTCTGCTTCTCGGCAAGCTCGGTCTCCCGCCGTTTCGTCTCTGCCTCGTAGAACGTTCCGGGGTCGAGGACTTCCTCGGGGCGAAGCGATGCGAAGTCGAGCAGGGCCGCCCACTTGTCCTCAGAGGCGTCACCTATCTCGTAGAATCTGCCCACGCCCTTGAGCGCGATCGGGTAGAGCTCGGTGCGGAAGCGGGAGAGGTTATCGATGGCGATCCGAAGGACCGCCTCGGCGTCATCGAGCCGTGCCGCCGGTGCCGCACGATAGGCCAATGCCACGTCCCGTGCGAGGACGAAAATTTCCGCGGTCTTGCTCGCAGAGACCCGCTGGGTGCGAAGTGATATGCGGTAAACCTCGCGGGCAACGCGCGCAAGCTCGCCGGCGGTGACCCGACGCCCGCGTGGCAGGTTGAGCTCGAGATAGCGCAGAGCCGTGCGTGTTTCCCGGCTTATCTCGAAAAAGGTTTCGAGGTACTCAGCGGCGAGCGGGTCGCGGCGCCGCAGGGCCTCGGAGACCGCCCGTGCAGTATCCTCATGGCCCGGGCGCGCGAGAAAGGTTCCCGAGGCGGCGCGAAGCGCCTCGAGCGTCTCGCGGAGGCTGTACTCGTAGGGATTGCCGCTTCGGGCGGTGGAGGGACGGGCGAGGTAGCGCAGCAGCCGCGGGCTTACATAGTCGGGCACGTCCGCGCGGAAGAAGGTAAGGAAGTCGTTGACGCGCTCGCGCACCCCGACAGCGAGGAGCTTGTTGCGATGAGCCCAGCGGTTAACCCGCCGACGGAGCTCGGGGGACACGACCGGAAACCAGTCCTGGCTGCGGCGGTTCTGAGGACGTGACGGCGACGAGGAAGACGACGAGGACGGGACGCTGCGCGGCGGGCCGTCGGCGGCCCTGCGACGATCGCCGCCGGCCGGGCGTGCGCTATCCTCCCCGGCCCGTCGCTGCGCATGGCGTCGCTCTTCGAGGCGGTTACGCTCCCGAATCCGCCGCATTTCGCGCTCGACACGGGCCCGGGCGGCTTCGTCGCCGTAGCCCTTGTTCCTGAGCTTGCGGTATACCTGATCTATCTCGTCGGCGGGAGTGCCTTCGGCAAGCAACCGCCGATACAGGGCGTCATCCGCGGGATTCTGGTCCTGGGTCATCTCTGCCTCACAATGTAGCAATTATTCGGAAAAAAACCACGGGGTATCGACCTGCTTGACGGCCATGGCCTCGACTCCATAGGGTGGAAGTAGCGACTGAATCCGACAGGAGAGCAGGCAAAGATGCGAATTGCAGTAACCAGTGACATACATGACAATCTCGGGAATCTCGAACGAGCACTGACCGATATCCGCGAGCGCGGACTCGAGGCGCTGCTCTTTCTCGGCGACTTCTGTGCGCCGTTCACGCTGAAACAGATGGGCGATGGGTTCTCGGGGCCCGTTCATGCGGTGTTCGGCAACAACGATGGCGATCAGTTTTTGCTCTCGCAGATTGCCGGCGGGCTGACCCACGTGACCCTCTATGCGCACCTCGCCGAGCTCGAGCTCGGTGGCCGGCATATCGCCCTCAACCATTACCCGGATGTCGCCCGCCGTCTGGCACAAAGCGGCGCCTACGACGCAGTCTTCAGCGGCCACGACCACACGCGAAACATCCAGACCCTCGGCACCACCCTGTGGGCGAACCCCGGGGAGATCATGGGCCGCTTTGGTGACCCGAGCTACGGCATCTACGACACCGAGACCAACGGATTCGAGCACGTCGATCTCTCGTAGCGGCTGCGCACGCCCGCGTGTCGTGCGTTCAGAATGCGAAGACGAAATCGAAGTCAGGACGATCGGCGATCTCGACGCGCGTGGCGCGTATAATCGGCGTGGGGCCTTCCTCGGTCGTGATTACGTCGACGACGCCGGAGATCCGGACCCACGCGGCGTCCTGCGGCACGTCCCCGGGCTCCGTCTGCACGAGCGTTGGAAGTGTTAGGGCGTCGGCAGTGCAGCACCACATCAGGCGTCGTGTCAGATAGAATCGGCCGGAATCCAGCCGAGGCTCGCGGCGGACGACACCTTCCATGACCACGGACATTCCGCGGACCTGCGCGGGCTGTTCATGAATGGCGGTATAGTAGTTGTAGAAATTGAACTCGTCGAACTCGAGCACGTCCTCAGGGAGCGATTCGGTCAGTTCTTGGCCGTCGCCGGACATGGCCGACAATCCCGAGACATCGATGCGGTCGAGGGGCTGGTGCGCAAGCGAAAGCACGCCGAACACCATCGGGAGCATGAATACGAGAAAGCCACCGCCTACCCGCGGCTCACTACGGGCTTTCAGCTCGCGGCGGAGAAGAAGAGCTCCGAGGAATAACAGCGCGACTGCGGCGGCGGTAGCAGCCACTGTAAGCCGCGGTCCGACGTAGCGCGACATGGCACCGGTAAGCCCGGCGAGAGTAATCCCGACGCCGTAAAGCAGAAGAATGAGCGCGAAGATAAGCACTACAAGCCGCCGCTCGGTCATAGTTGAACCTCGAAACTCAGCGACGAGATAGGAAGGCTGACGGCGTAGAGCACCACCGCCATGGCCGCCACGGCCGCGATGGCTGCGAACGTGCGCTTTGTCGAGGGGCCCGTGAGATGTGCTCGACGGGTTGCGACGATCCCCGCTGTTTTGTTCGCCGGGAGCAGCGCCGCCGCGAGAACGAAGGCTACAATGCCGGAGGGAGGCAGGAGCCCGAAGAACAGCGTGGCGGCGAAGGGCACCGCAGGATAGGGTATACACAGGATGACGCCCGCGGCGATTCCAACTCCCGCCGCTACGGGAGCCGGGACCGACGCTCCGTACGCGAATCCGAGCGCCGGCAGAGCGGTATGAAAGACCGCGGCAAGCAGCGCCGAGAAGATCGTCCAACGCAAAAGGTCGTAGAGCACTGAGACGAGCTCGTCGAAATATGCGATCCTGGCTCCCGATGGCACCGAGCCGATCGCGGAAGCGCGCTCCACGAGCGCCGCAACCCCCACGGCGGCGAGGCTATACGCGACCACTACAATTATAATGACGGGCGAATCGCCAAATGCTACAACGAGGGCTGCGAGGAATGCCGGGTTGAGGCCCCGCAGAGCCGCGTCCGTCGCCACGGACACGCTCCGAAGTTTGCTCAGCCGGCGAATCCGCGATATGGCCGGCTCAATCAAGGCGGCGAGGACGACAAAGGGAAGCGCAGAGATCAGAATGGACACGTAACGGGCGGAGAAGGTCCCGAGAGCAGCGGTCGACACGTCGTCCGGCAAGACGGCCACGAAAACGATTGCCACGATGATTGCGAGGTAGATGAGGATAACGGTAATCGGCAGGATCGGCACTTCTGCCGACTTCGACTCTTCTTTGTTTGCTTTCATGCGCGCGGCAACCGGGAGTCCGTATACCGGCCGGCGGCGACAGCTTACCCCTTGAGACTACGATCGTCCACCGGAAGCCGTGTGTTTCCGCCGATTTCTGATCTGTGAGGAGGCGAACGCGACCCCGAAGAACAGTGTCAGGGTCAACACGATAGCCGGACCGGAGGCCACGTCCGCGTAGTAGGAGACGTAGAAGCCGATGAGCGTGGCCGCGAGGGACATCAGGACGGATAGTATCGTGATGCTCCGCAGGCGTTTGGACAGCATGGACGCTGCCGCCCCGGGGGTGACGAGAAGCGAGAGCACGAGAATAACCCCGACGGTCTGAATAGCGACCACGGTGGTCAGGGCAAGGAGAAAGAGAAGCAGATACCGTATGGCCGAGGGCGAGAGGCCGATCGCTACCGAGTGCGCCGCGTCGAAGGAGGTAACCAGCAACTCTTTGTAGGAACCTGCCAGTACCGCGACGGTGATGAGGACCACCACCGACATGACGAGCAGATCCGACGAGCTCACCCCGAGGATATTTCCGAACAGAACGTGCCCGAGATCCTGGTAGGTTGTGATCTTGCTCATAAAGAGGACGCCGAGGGCAAAGAAACCGGAGAAGACGATGCCGATGGCCGTGTCCTCCTTCAAGCGCCGCTGTCCCGAAATCGCGCCGATGAGTACGACCGCCACCGCGGCGGCGCCGAGGGCGCCGAAAAAGAGGCTGAATCCGAGCGCGAAGGCAAGCACGATTCCGGGGAGTATTGCGTGGGCCAGGGCGTCACCCAGGAAGGCCATGCCACGCCACACGACGAATGCGCTAAGCAGGGCGCAGGAGAGGGCGGCAAGCATCCCTGCCGCGAGTCCCCGCAGGACGAACGCGTACGAGAGAGGTTCGAGGATAAGCTCCATCACGGTGTGTAGTCCTTATGGAATTCGAATCCGTACGCCTCTGCAATGGTCTGGGGAGTTATCACGTCCTCAACTTTTCCGTCCGCGATTATCCTCCGGTCCATGAAGACGGCGCGAGAGAAGTGAACCGTCAAGACGCCGAGGTCGTGGGTGCTTACGATGACCGCCTTGCCGGCGGCGGTGAGTTGCTCGAGGGTGTGAAAGATGAGCTCCTGTGTTGATAGATCGACGTGGTTCAACGGCTCGTCGAGAAGCAGTAGATCCGCATCATGCGCCAGGGTTCGGGCAAGCATGACTCGCTGCTGTTGTCCGCCTGAGAGCTCTCCCACCTGTCGCTCCGCCAGATCGGTGATCCCCATGGTTTCGAGAGCATCCTCTACCCGGTCTTGATCTTCGCGGCGGGGGCGCCGGAACCACCCCAGGTGAACGTAGCGCCCCATCATTACCACCTGGCGGACCGTGACGGGAAATCGCCAGTCCACCGTCGACCGTTGGGGCACGATCGCCACCCGATGGCGACACTTGTGGGCAGGATTCCCGTAGACTTCGATGTGACCTGAATGCCCCTCTTCCATGCCGAGAACGAGGTGCAGCAAGGTAGACTTGCCGGCGCCGTTCGGACCGACAAGTGCAACCCGCTCCCCCGGATTGACCGACAGGGACACATCGTCGAGCACTGTCGCGTCCGAGCCGGGGTAACGAAATCGAAGGTTAGTGACGGTAAGGGCGGCGGAGTGCGGCACCGCCGGGGTACCGCATCGTCCGCCGTAGTTAAGCTTAGAAAGTATTTCCACGCAACCGATTCCTGGCGAGTTTGCTCCTAGCGAGTGAGCGCCGAGACCATTTGCTCGGTGTTGAAGCGAACGAACTCCAGATAGGAGTCTCCGCGACTGCCCTCCGGCGCCAGAGACCCCGTTAGGAGCTCCACTATCTGTATTTCCTGGCCCACTTCGTCGGCCACGGAGTCTACCAGATTTCGCAAACCGCTGCCGGCGGTCCCACCGATGAAAATCGCAGCCGTGTCTTCCTCCCGCATGACCTCGGTCAGGCGCGCAATGTGTCGGGCCGACGGCTCTGTCTGGTCGGACACGGAGGGAATGACCTCACCGATGATCTCGAATCCGTACTCATCGGCAAAGTACGTGAGCGCCACGTGGTCAACGACCAGCTTGCGCCGAGCGCGGGGGATGGACGAGATCTGCTGCCGAATTTCGAGGTCCAGGGCTTCCAGCTCGGCGATGTAGGCGTCGCGATTCGCCTCGTAGGTGGAGCGGTTCGAAGGGTCGGCCTCGCTCAGGGCTTCCGCGATGTTCTCCGTCCAGGTAATGACGTTCGTGGGGTCGAACCAGAAGTGAGGGTCGCCCCCGGCATGGTCATGATCGTGATCGTGGTCGTCGCCGTCATGGTCATGATCGTGATCGTGGTCGTCGCCGTCATGGTCATGATCGTGATCCTC
>CAZVXU010000075.1:0-1459 GCA_964631585.1 uncultured Spirochaetaceae bacterium
AGCAGGCTACGCGACGGCGATGAGATCGACGCCACCGTGCGCGGGGCAGATGGAGCGGAGCTATGAGCCTGGGCCGCCTTTCGACCCGAAACCCGGTTCTCGTGAACATTCTCATGATCATTGTGCTCGCACTCGGTACCTTCAGCGTGACGCAGTTACCGCAGGAACAGTTCGCTGAGATCCCCTTCTTTTTCGTGAACGTGGTCGTGCCCTATCCCGGCGTTTCGGCCGAAGACATCGAGCGCAGCGTGACGGTACCCATCGAGAACGAGATGCAGGGGATGGAGAACCTTGATTCGATCCAATCGCAGGCGAGTGACGGCGTCACCGTGGTCACTCTCGAGTTTTCGCAGGGGATATCCGAGCGGGAGTTCGACAATCTGTTTCAGGAAGTGCAAAACAGGTTCGGGAATATCGATCTTCCCGACGGCGTGGGGCAGGAGACGATCGACGACTTCTCCACGAACGATTTTCTTCCGGTGATCGAGGTCGTACTCTACGGCGGCGGCGACTACGATGCGCTGAGCATTGCCGCCGACGATCTCACCGACCGACTCGAGGGCATCGAAGAGGTTTCCGGTGTCACGCAGGTCGGCGCCCGCGATCGCATAATCCTCGTCGACGCGGATCCGGTGCGCATGGAGTCCTACGGGGTTGACATCAACACCGTCGTCAACGCCGTGCGCGCACAGAACGTGAACGTGCCGGCCGGCACGGTGACCGCGGAGGCCCAGGATTACCTGCTTCGGACCGTCGGCGAGGTCGGCGATTACACCGAGCTCTCCGATATCGTCGTGCGGCGGGACGCCGGCACGGGTTCCGGCCTCATTACCGTCGGGGACATCGCGACGGTCCGCCGTGCGTTCGATCCCGACGGCGTGATATCCCGCTACAACGGTGAGCGTGCGATCAGCCTGCAGGTTGCCAAGGTACCCGGCGGCAGCTCGACCGACATCGTCAACGAGACGAGGCGGCGCTCAGCGGAGTTCGGTCGAACGCTTCCGGCAGGAATGCGAATCGAGTTTTTCAATGATTCGACCATCCAGATCCGTGACAGCCTCAACGTCCTCCTGACCAACGCCCTTTTCGGCCTGGTGCTCCTCGTTGCCCTCCTGCTCGTTTTCATTGGGTTCCGAAATGCGCTGATGACCGCGCTCGGCATACCCTTGAGCTTCGCCATCACCTTCGTGGTGCTCGAAGCGACGGGCAACACCCTCAACGGGAATACGCTCTTCGGTCTGGTGCTGGTGCTCGGGCTTATCGTCGATCATGCCATTGTCATAGTTGAGAACAGCTACCGCCTGCAGCAGCAGGGCCTCAGCCGGCACGAGGCGGCTGTCAAAGGCGTCGATCAGGTGATCGTCCCGGTGGTGGCGGCTACGGCGACCACGGTTGCGGCGTTTCTCCCGCTGACCTTCCTCCCCGGCATCATCGGAGAGTTTCTCGCGATTGTGCCGAT
>CAZVXU010000075.1:1559-11457 GCA_964631585.1 uncultured Spirochaetaceae bacterium
TCCCGCTGACCTTCCTCCCCGGCATCATCGGAGAGTTTCTCGCGATTGTGCCGATTACCGTCTCGGTCGCCCTGATCGCCTCCAACGTGGAGGCGGGATTCTTCCTCCCATCCCATTATGCCGACTGGCCCGGAGGAAAGACCGCCGGGGGCAACAATCGCGACTGGTTCGAAGCAGCCCGGACGTTCTTTGTCCGCCTCATCCGTCCGCTGTATCGCCACCGTGTCATCACCCTGGTCGTGATGGTCGCGATCATGGTCGGCGTTTTCGCGCTGGTTCCCCGCATTCAGACCAACCTCTTCGAGGCGGAGGATGCCTCACTATTTTACATCGATATCGAGATGCCGGCGGGGACGCCGCTCGAGCGCACGGACGCCTTCGTGACACAGTACGAGGAGCGGCTGACTCCGCTTGTGGGAAACGGCGAAGTCGCCGGCGTGAGCTCGGCCATCGGGTTTTCCTCCGGGCAGACGGAGAACGTGCGCGAGCCCGACATTGCCCAGATCACCGTGGATCTCCTCGAAACGTCGGAGGGCAGGACACGTACGGTCGCGGCCATCATGGCCGAAGCCCGGACTGCGACAGCCGACATTCCGGGGGCGGAGAACGTTCAGTTCCGCAAGCAGCAAACCGGTCCCCCTACCGACCCGCCGGTGGTCTTCCGGATCTTCGGGGACGACTACGACAGTCTCGTCGGGGTCTCCGATGCGATCAAGACCAAGATGCGCGAGTATCCGGAGCTCTTTAACATCACCGACAACCTCGAAGGCGGTACGCCGGAGTTACGGGTCTCTCTCGACGAGCAGCTTGCCAGCCGCTACGGCCTGACACCGCAGTCGGTCGGCGGATTCCTGCGGGCGTCCTTCGACGGCATAACCGCGACGACGGTGTTCGAGCAGAATAAGGAGACGGACGTACTCGTGCGCTACGCGCGGCGGGCTGACATGTCGGTGAACGAGCTCATGCAGCTGAAGATTCCCACCGGGCGGGGCGAGCTCGTACCCTTCTCCGCGGTTGCCTCCCTTGAGCAGGGGCAGGCCTTCTCCTCCATCCAGCGCCTCGATGGGGAACGTGAGGTACAGATCGAGTCCGAGGCCTACAGCCGGGCCAACGTGCCGACGATCAACAGCGAGGTGGAGCAGCTGTTCCGCAGCGAGCTTTCCGCGCGGTACCCGGGCGTGCGCCTCGATGTGGGCGGGGAGTTTGCCGAGTTCCAGAACCTGCTCGTTGATATTCTGCGGGTGTTCCTCGTCGGGATCTTCCTGATCTATCTGATCCTCGCGACACAGTTCAAGAGCTACACGCAACCGATACTGATTCTGTTCACCGTGCCCTTCGCGTTCGTGGGGGTTTTCCTGTATCTGCTGATATCGGGCACGTCGCTGTCGACGACCGTTATCTATGCGGGGATCGCGCTCATCGGTATCGCGGTGAACGACGCTATCGTCCTGATCAGCTTCATAAACGAGCAGCGCAGAGAGGGCGTCGATGCCGGGCCGGCGGTGATCGAGGCCGCGAGAACCAGGCTCCGTCCGACCCTTTTGACCTCGCTTACGACGATAGCCGGGTTACTTCCGACCGCAATCGGCCTCGGCGGCTACTCGGTGGTCTGGGGGCCGATGGCTGCCACCATCACCTTTGGACTGCTCTTCTCGACCATCACCACCCTCATACTCATCCCCTGTATTTACGGATTGTTCTATGACAATCGGTTTGCCCGGCGGCGACGGGAGGCCGGCGCCGGGGGCTGAGGGGGATTCGTCGGCGTGGATTCGACGAACTGAGCCGTTTACTCACCCGGTACGAGCTCGAGGCGCCTCACGTCGGCGGCCTCGAGTGCGTCCCGGGAGAAGTATTGCGGGTTGTAGTCGACATCGGCCCACTGGTCCATCATGCTGTCGTAATGGCGGTGAAAGGGGTGGCCGCTCTGCCCGGTGGTCTGTACCGTCTGTGAAACGTCGAGGTCCGAGAACTTGAGGATCAGCCGCATCGAGGAGAGGATGCTGACGTCGTAGGGCTCCCTCACGTCCCAGTCGGAGGAGAGTACCTGTTCCATTCCACCGGCGAGCGGGATGGGACCGCGATTGAAGATGCGCTCGATGATACCGATGCCGGATTCGCCGAGAGACTGATTTCGAAACTCCGCGGTGTGAATCTCGCCCCACTGCCACTCGGACACCGGCGCGTCGAAGGTGCGCCGGCCTTCCGCCAGTGCTCCCTCCAGGGCGCGGCGGAGGATGTCCTCCCGCGTTTCACGAATATCGGAAGTGCGTATATCATCCCACCAGCCGCTGCGGGGCCGCGAAAGCAGCAACTCCACCGTGCTTTGCACACGGGAGCCCTCGCCCAGTCGAGACGAGCTTTCCCACAACTCCCCCGGGATCTGGTCGAGGAAGAGATTCTCGAGGAGGTGTTGAAAAAACATCGCGAAGACCGCAGCGCCCGCACTGTCGCGGGCCATGCGCCCGTCCCAGGCGCGGAGCACGTCGAGGGCCTCCGAGACGTCGCCTCGCGGTGATTCCGTCGATTCCGCGTCTTCCTGTCCCTCCAGATTGGTGATGAAGGGGCGGATCTCCTCGAAGAGGATACTGAATGAGTCGGCGTGCATGGCCTCGACTGCCGCCACGTCGATCCTCGTGTCTGCCCCCTCAATGAGATCGACGATCCGCCGGGCCCGATAGCCGTGGTTGAACTCGGTATTGATGAGATGGGCGTAGCCGTCGGGGACGACCGCATTATTTGCCGTTACGATATAGTCTTTCTCCGGATTGTACAGATAGGGAAGCTCCTCGAAGGGGATATAGCCCTCCCACTGATACGCGTCGTCCCACCCCGGTGCCGGGAGACGACCGGTGCCCCTGCGGCGAATCGGAATGCGTCCGGGTGCCTGGTACCCGATGTTCCCGTCGACGTCGGCGTACACGAAGTTCTGCGCGGGGACGTCGAAGAGCGAGACCGCGTCGCGGAACTCCTCGAAGTTTCCGGCACGATTCAGGCGATAAACCGATTCGAAGGTCCGGTTCGGCTCGAGGGCGGTCCAGCGCAGGCTGAGCTCGCTGAGGCCAAAGCGTTCCGAGCGGACAGCGGGCACATCTTCTCGGACGGCGGGCGTCTCCACTCCGAAGCCCCGGAACTGCGCATTCGACGCGAGGTCGGTAATCACGGGCCCGTTTCGCGTCTCGCGCACGCGGATGACATGGGGTTCCTCCCGCCCCGCGACCGCAATGCGCTCGATGCGCACGTCCATCTCCCGCCACGTCTCGCCGACGCGGTACTCGGTCGGATTCCCGGGATTGATCTGCTCGATGTATACGTCCTGGACGTCGGGAGCCAGGTTCGTCACGCCCCAGCCGATACGACTGTTGTTGCCGACGATAACGCCGGGCGCCCCGGCGAAGGAGAATCCGGCGACGTCGAGTTCTTCCTCCGCGCTGTGCAGGCCCACCTGGTACCAGATGGAGGGCATCTGAATGCCGAGGTGCGGATCGTTGGCGAGAATCGGCATGCCGTCGGCCGTCCGGCTGCCGCCGATGACCCAGCTGTTGGAGCCCAGCCCGGGCCCGCGCCCGAACGCCAACCCCTGGGGCAGCATGCCGCTGCCGACGAAGAGCCCCTCGGCGTCCGGGGCGTCGGCCAGGGACCACTCGGCTGCCGTGCCTGGCGCCCCGGCGAGCTCCTCACCGAGGTGGCGCTCGAGCTCGGCCTCGTTGACAATGTAGGGCATGTCCTCCTGATAGGCCGGGAAGTACTCCGCGGCAAGCTCGGTGCCGACCGCCCGCACGAGCCTGAGGGTGTCGAGCTCTGTCCGCAGGTTCTGGCCGAGATCGTAGGACATGATCTTGAGCCACGTGAGGGTGTGCTCTGGCTTCCATGGCTCGATCTCCACCGCGACCCCCTGGAGGGCGAGGAGGCCGTGCTCGAGGGAGAGGCGGCCCGGCTTTCGGTCGCCGATATAGGCGTTGACCCCGCGCGCGTAGTCGTCGAGCGCGGCGCGCGGTCCGGCGGCCATGGACTCGTATTCCTCCCGGGCCAGCTCGGTGAAGCCCATGGTTCGCAGAAAGACGTCCGTGGAGAGCGTTGCCTCACCGAGGAGCTCCGAGAGGCGACCAGCCCCGATGCGGCGCCAGAACTCCATCTGCCAGAATCGGTCCTGCGCGTGGACATAGCCCTGGGCAAAGTACATGTCACGGGTCGTTTCCGCGTAGATGTGCGGAATGCCGTTCTCGTCGCGTAGCACCTCAACCGGCGCATCGAGGCCACTGACCGTGACTTCACCGCGGGTCTTCGGGTGCGCTCTGCGCGTGACGATGAAGAACGCCGTCGTTGCCCCGATGATGTTTATGACCAGAATCACTGCCACGGCTAGGAGAATGCGCTTTCCGACCGTCATCGGTCCCCCTGCCTGTCCTCGGGGTAGAGCACCACCTCGATGTACCGATCGGTGTCCATGTACCGGCGCGCCGCCTCGGTGATCACCTCTGCGTCGATTCCGTCGATGAGCTCCGGATACTCGAGGATCCGGGTCGGGTCTAGCTCGTGAAAGTAAAGCCCCTGCATGGTGTTCATCCAGTAACCGTTCGTTCGGATGTCTTTTTCGAACGCCTCGGTCTGCGTTGTCCTCACCCGTTGGGCGTAGGACGGGTCCAGCCCTTCATCCCGGATATCGGCTATAACCGAGAGCACCCGCTCGGAGAGCGTGTCGGCCCGCTCGGGGTCGGTTCCGAAGGTGATATGTACGAGGTATTCCTCCTCGGGGTACCGACTCGGCGAGGCCCATACCCCGATGCCGTAGGTGCCACCCTCCTCCTCGCGAATGACCTCGCGGAGTCGGGTTTCCAGGGCGGTCGCCATGGAGCGCAGCACATGATTCTCCTCGCGGGACCACTCGTAGTCGCCGTGGAACACGAGGGATACGCGGCTGCGCGCCTCGATGCCCTTCTCGACGCGCTCGGTTACCACACCCTCGGGACGCTCGATCCCGGGGTCGGCCCAGCTTTCTCCACCGCCGGAGGCCGGCAGGCTCGCGAGGTAGCGCTCGACGAGGGGGCGAACCAGAGACGGCTCCATGTTGCCGACGAGGAAGAAGGTGAAGTCCCCCGCGTCCGCGAAGCGCCCGGTATAGAAATCGTATGCCGCATCGAGGTCGATGTCCTCGAGCGTCTCGAGAGTAAGCGGCTGTCGTCGCTCCGCGCCCCCGGCGAGTAAGGCCCGCAGACGGTCGAAGAAGACGTTCTCCGGCTGGGCCAGTCGGTTCTCGATGCTCGTGCGCAGCCGGCGCATGAAGGAGCGGAAGGCCTGCTCGTCCCGTCGGGGCTCTGTGAAGTAGAGATGGGCGAGCTGGAACATCGTTTCGAGATCCCGGCGCGATGCAGAGCCCTCCAACCCCTCGGTGAGCTCACTGATATAGGGCGTCATGCCGACGGTCCGTCCGGCGAGCACCTTGTCGAGCTCCGCTCGGGAAAAGCCGGCGAGACCGGAGGAGCTGATGATGGATGCGGCCTGCGCGGCCGAGCGGTAGCTTTCATCGGAGGCGAGAGACGTGCCGCCGGAGCTCAACGCACCGAAGAGGATCTCGTCGTTCTTGAAGTCGGTCGGCTTTATCACCAGGCGGGCGCCGTTGGAGAGCCGCCACTCGATGACCCCGATCTTCTCCCTCGTCGTCTCCTCGACGATGCTTCCAGGCTCGGGGAGCTCCGCCATGAGCGGTTCATCGGTGACTGTTGCCTCGTAGGGCTCGAGGCGCGCAAGCCGTGCGCCTTCGATTACATCGAGTATCTCTTCCTCGTCGGGAATGACCGATCCTTCGGTTTCGGGAGCGCTCACCGTCACGACGCGATTCTCCTCGCCGAGATAGTCGTTCGCGACGGCGCGAACCTCGTTGAGGGTTATTCCGGGAAGAGCCGCGGTAACGAGCTCGTACTCGTACTCAATGCCCGGGGCGGCCTCCTCCTCGAGGAGGTGCCGTCCGTACTCCTGCGCGTAGCTCGCGGACCTCGTCTTCGAGCGTTCCTCGTAGGCTCGGCGATAGGATGCCTCGAGCTCCCGTTTCGCGCGGTCGAGCTCCGAGGCGGCGAACCCGTGCTCGCGGGTTCGAAGCGTCTCTCGGAGCACTGCGTCGAGGCCCCGCGAGATACCGTTCGGCTCTGTGAGTGCGGTGAGGACGTTCACCTCGGCGTTTCGCACAAGGCCCGTGCGACCGATCCCGGCCTCGAGGAAGGGCGCATCGGGGTCGTCGGCGATCTCGCTCAGGCGGTTGTTCAGCATGATGCTGTAGAGGTTTCGAATGATGCTTCGGCGATAGTCACCGACGGTATTGAAGGGCTCGGGTTCCTGTTTGACGTAGACACTGACGCGGGTCTGCGTCGCCTCCGGGTCGGTTGCAACCGACACGAGGGTCTCTTCGTGGCCCGGGACGTCGAACTCCCGACGCTCGGGCGCGGCGGGTCTCCGCTCAATGGGGGCGAAGTGCTCGGTGATGAGCTCCTTCACCCGGGTCGCGTCGAAGTCACCCACCGCGATAACGCCCATGAGCTCGGGGCGGTACCACGTCTCGTAGAAGTCGACGAGGACTTCGCGCTCGAAGTTGCGAATAATATCCGGCTCCCCGATAGGCAGCCGCTCAGCGTAGCGGGACCCGCGGAAGATCACCGGCAGGTGCTGGTCACGCATGCGCGCGGACGCCCCGCGGCCGACCCGCCACTCCTCGAGGATGACGCCGCGCTCGGCATCGACTTCCTCAGGATCGAAGCTAATCGAGGTCGCCCACTGCTCCAGCACGTGAAAGCCGGATTCCATCTTTTCCGGGTCGTCGGTCGGCACCTCGAGGATGTAGACCGTTTCGTCGAAGCTCGTGTAGGCGTTGAGGTCCGGGCCGAAGCGCATGCCCAGGGATTCGAGGAAGGAGATGATCTCGTTCCCCGCGAAGTCTTCGGTGCCGTTGAAGGCCATGTGCTCGGCGAAGTGGGCGAGGCCCAGTTGCTCGTCCGTCTCGAGGACGGAACCGGCATCCACGACGAGCCGCAGCGATGCGCGATTCCGCGGCTCCGGGTTTTCGCGAATGTAATAGGTAATGCCGTTCGCGAACTGTCCGTATTCGATGTTCTCATCGAAGGGGAGCAGGGTCTGCGGAGCGTCGAGTGCGTCGGCGGGCTCCTGAGTTCCGGCGGCAGAGAGGCCGGCGGAGATCAGAAAAAGCAGTGCCGTCGCGAGAATTGCTGTTCGTTTTGAGAAGGTTCCCATGGTAGGACAATAATATGCGCAGCGCTCGGAAATGTCACCCGAGGTGAGTCAAACTGAGGTATCAAGAAGCGTGTTGGTGAAGTTCGAATAAGTCGTTGCAAAACGGGGAGCTTTACGCAGTCCGAGCTGTCCGACGATATCAGGCACACCGTTTAGCCCGTAAGAATCTGCGCCGGCTGGTCTTGCGTATGCCCTCACCAACACGCTGCTATATACCCCCTAGCGGATCACCTTGACCATCGAGGGCCGCTCCTGCCTACTATGCCCCGTGATACAGGGAGCACGCAGAGAACAACAGGCCGAGTGGATGAGACGGCAGATGCCCCGCCTTGCCGGCGCGGTGAAGCGGTTGCCGAGCCTCGAGGGGTTCCGCATTGCCTTCAGCATGCATCTCGACCCCAAGATGATTCCCTTCGTCGATGGCGTCCTCGAGCGCGGCGGGGCCGCGTACCTGACGACCTGTAACCCCGATACCGTCCGCGACGATGTGGTGGAGCACCTGCGTGCGCGGGGGGCGGAGGGTACTGCCTACCGGGGTATGTCGATGAAAGAGTACCGCGCGGCGGCGGATGCCGCCCTCGAGTGGGGGCCGACGCACCTCTGCGAAATGGGGGCGGAGCTTTCAGTGGCACGGGCACGTCGCGGCGGGGGTGGCGTAAGTAGCGTCGGCGACGTGACCAGCGTCGGCGGCGTGCGTTCGGGCCTCGAGGCGACAGGATCGGGCATTAGCCGCATGCAGGCTCTGGACCTCGATTATCCGGTGTTCAACTGGGACGACCTGCCGGTGAAGGAAGGTCTGCATAACCGCCACATGGTGGGCCTCACCGCCTGGCACACCTTCTTTGCCCGCACCGGGCTCACCCTGCACGAGAAGACGGTACTCGTTATCGGATACGGAGATGTCGGTGCCGGCGTAGCCGACAGTGCAAGTGCTTACGGAGCCCATGTGATGGTCGCCGAGCGTGATCCCGCCCGGCGGTTGCGGGCCGCCTACGCGGGCTGGGAGGTGGCGGAGCTTCCGGAAGCGGCGGCCCGCGTGGATGTCGTGGCCACCGCTACCGGGGCGGACGGGGTCGTCGGCGCCGCGCTCATAGACCGGCTGCCCGACGGGGCCTTTCTGCTGAATGTCGGCCATCGGCCCGAGGAGATCGACGTCGCCTACCTCAGAAGCCACGATCACCGGGAGATCATCCCCTTCGTGGAGGAGATCTCCCTCCATGACAGGCGGGTGTATTTGCTTGCAGGTGGATCGATGTTCAACCTGGTGGCGGGCTCCGGGGACAGCCTCAACGCTTTCGACGTCACGCTCGCCGTGCTGACCGAGGCGCTCGGCTTCCTCGTTCATGAGGGAAGCTCATATCCCGCGGGCCTGCACGTCCTCCCCGATTTTGTCTGGCGGGCGGCGGTGAGTTGAGGGCTGTGGCGCCCCGGCCGGCGGCGTCGCGCTCTTGCTTGCAGGCGCAACCTTTTTCGCCGGAATTTCCGGTTCCGTCTTGCCGCCGACGTGGAGGGGACGGTACCTTACCCCTACCGTAAACGAAGGGGGATGCGATGCGGATACCGATCAGTTTCTTGCGACTGATGCGGGGTGCGGTTCTGATGCCGGCACTCCTGGTGTCGATGCTTCTGATATCGGTCGGCGCAGAAGCAGGCGGTGGCCGCGAAAACGCCGGTCGGGAGGGCGGCGGCGAGGCGGCCGGCACCGGCGCCGGTGGAACCACCTTTGCCGAGCGCGTGGGCTCGATGAGCTGGGAAGAGATCGTTGAGGAGGCCGAGGGTCAGGAAGTCTTCTTCTACATGTGGGGCGGCTCCGACTCGATAAACGAGTTCGTGCAAGGGCATATCGGGAGCAGCGTTCGCGAGGAGTACGGGATTACTCTCAACATGGTGCCGGTTACCGACGCGAGCGTCTTCGTCAACAAGGTGATCGGAGAGAAGCAGGCCGGCCGCGTGGAAAAAGGCTCGGTGGATCTCATGTGGATCAACGGGGAGAACTTTCGCACCATGAAGGAGGCCGGACTTCTTTTCGGTCCCTACGCCTCAAAGCTTCCCAACATGCGGTACGTGGATACCGATAGCCCCGTCATCCGAAACGATTTCGGCTATCCCGTGGAGGGTTACGAGTCCCCATACGGCGGGGCGCAATTCGTCATGGTCCACGACAGCGCACGTCTTTCCGACCCGCCACAAAGCATAGACGAGCTTTTTGCCTGGGCCCGGGAGAACCCGGGACGATTCACCTATCCGGCGCCGCCGGATTTCAACGGCTCCGCCTTCGTCCGCCACGTCTGGTATCACATGGCCGGGGGCTACGAGGAGTTCCAGAAGCCCTTCGACCGGGAGCTCTACGAGGAGATGGCTCCCGAGGTCTGGGAGACACTGAACGAGCTCGAGCCCTATCTCTGGCGTGAGGGCGAGACCTATCCGGAGACGAGAACCCGGCTTCAGGGCCTCTTCGCCAACGCCGAGGTAGACTTCGATATGGACTACAATCCGCGTTACGCCGCGAACCTCATACAGCAGGGCCGCTATCCCCGGACTGCCCGCACCTTCGTCTTCGAGGGGGGGGCGCTGACCAACACTCACTACGTCGCGATCCCCTTTAACTCGCCCCACAAGGCGGCGGCCATGGTCGTGGCAAACCACATTCTCGAGCCCG
>CAZVXU010000076.1:0-3352 GCA_964631585.1 uncultured Spirochaetaceae bacterium
ACGCCGATGGCGAGAATATTGCCGCCGAAGTCGAGTAGGGCGTGCTCGATCCCCTCCTCGCGCAGGATGCGGGCGACCTCCTCGGCGGCGTAGCCTTTGGCGATGCCGCCCACGTCGAGGCCCATGCCCTCTTCGGGCAGGTAGATCGTCTGCTCTTCGTGATCGAGGCGCACTTTTCGGTAGTCAACCTTCTCGAGGCGCTCTGCGATCTCTTCTTCCGATGGTACGGCCGCGTACTCGGTCCCGATTCCCCACAGGTCGACGAGAGGCTCGATGGAGACGTCGAAGGCTCCGTCGGTCATACGGGAGTACTCGAGGGCGCGGCGGACGACGTAGAAGGTGTCCTCGGAGACTCTCACCGGCCTCTCGCCGGCCGCCCGGTTCACTTCGATGAGTTCGGTGCTCGAGTAGTCGGTGGTGTTCGTGCTCATCCGCTCTTCGATCTCCCGGACGCGTTCGAACGACCGTTTGAAGGCGGTCTCCGTTGCGCCCTCATAGATGCGGACGGTCACCGTGGTGCCGAGGATGAGCTGGGTGCGGGTCTCCGGTTCCTCGGGTGTATTGGAACAGCCGGCAAGTGGCACGAGGACGAGTACTACCAACACGAACCACACGCCGGCGCGGGATATCAACCTGTGCATGGGCGAAATATACGCAAGCGCCCCGCGGTGCTGCAACCGGTCAGCCGGCCGTATCCCGGGCGAAAACCAGGGTTGCGGCGTCGGAGCGGTCGCCGCGGTAGGAGTAGCCGTCGAGGCGGAAGCGTTTGGCCTCTTCGATGGTCTTCGCTCCGCTTCGCGCGAGATGGGATGCCATGAGACCGCGAGCGCGCTTTATCTGATTGCGGACCTGGCGGTAGGCGCCGTTCTTGAGCTCCTCGAACCGACACTCGATGAGCGGCACTGGGAGCCGATCCGCGTCCACGGCCTGGGCGTACTCCTTGGAGGCGAGGTTCAGCACGGCCTCGGCGCCGGTCTCTCGGGCACGCTCTGCAACGACGGCGGTGACCCGATCCCGCCAGTAGTCGACGAGCTTCGCGCCCTCGGGCGGCTCGAGCCCTGCGCCCATGTCGAGGCGGTAGGGCATGATGCCGTCGAGGGGCGCAAGAACACCGTAGAGCCCCGAGAGAATGAGAAAGCTCGACTGCGCGTGCTCGAGCTCCTCGGAGGTGAAACTCCAGGGATCCATCGCCTTGTACACCGGTCCCGAGAAGGCGAAGAGGGCCGGACGGCTTTCTGACCGGTGGCCGGCGGTGTTCCATTTCTGCATGCGGTCCCACGCGAGGGCGGCGGTCTTCTCCTTAACGCCGAAGAGGGCCGAAAGATCGTCAACCGAGAGCCTCTTCAGGTGATCTGCAACAGGCGCGGCTTCCTCGAGAAAGCGCGGAGTCTCGCGGGCGGCAGTCGGCGCGGGGGTGCTCCAATCCAGTGTTTTCGTAGGTGATAGTAGTGCGATCATGGTGGGCTCAAGATACTGACTTGATTCGAAGGCGCCCACCGGCGAAGATGGGACCATGAGCGATACGGACGTGGTGGTTGTCGGCGGGATTAACGCCGACGTGACGGGCCGGTCGGCGGAGGAGCTCGTGCCCGGCACCTCCAATCCGGGGAGGATCTCGATCACCCCGGGTGGTGCCGGACGAAACATCGCCGAAGCACTTGCGCGGCTCGGCACGCGATGCCGGCTCGTAGGCACGATCGGCGATGACGAGTTCGGGCGGGCGGTCCTCGCCCGCAGCGTCGAGGCCGGAGTGGACGTCACGGGCGTAGCTACCATCGACGAGAACACCGGGGTGTATCTCACCGTCGTCGACGAGGACGGTACGATGCATGTGTCTATCTCCGACATGCCGGGGGCCGCGCGCACCGATGCCGCCTTCGTTTCGGCGGCACTCGAAGGGATCACGGCTGCCTCGGTCGTGATCGTCGACACCAACGTACCCACCGACGCCATCACCGCGACGCTGGAGTGGGCCGCCGCGCGCGGCGCGTTAAGCATGGTGCAGGTGGTCTCGGTGCCGAAGGTCCGGCGGCTGGTGGGGGTCGATGCCCGCGCCGACTGGATCATCATGAACGTTGATGAGTACGTCGCCTTCGCCGCCGCCTGCAAGGACCGCAGCGTGGTGCACGCAGAGAACGCCCTTGTCACCCGCGGCGCGCAGGGTGTGGACCGGGTGTCTCTATCGACCGGGGAGAGCGTGAGCTATCCGTCGTTTCCCGCGCGGGTCACCGACGAAAACGGAGCCGGCGACGCGTTCACCGCGGGCTTCTGCGCGGGTATCACCGCCGGCGACGATATCGAGGCCGCCGTCCGAATGGGCGCGGCCACCGCGGCGCTTACCGTCGAGTCGGTGGGGACCGTCCCGAGCGACCTCACGCTCACCGCCGTTCACCGGCTTTTGCGAGGGAGAGGATCATGAAGGACATCGAAGCGTTTCTCGACCTGACAGAAGAAGTGGCCGACGCTCGCCGCGACGGGCGGGGCATCGTCGCGCTCGAGTCGACCATCATCGCACACGGCATGCCCCACCCGCAGAACCTCGAGACCGCCCGACTGCTCGAGCGCACGGTCCGGGAGACCGGAGCAACGCCGGCAACTATCGCGCTCATCGACGGGCGCATCAAGATAGGGCTCGGAGACGACGATCTCTCCCGTCTCGCCGAGGGTGAGAACGTCATCAAGGCGAGCCGGCGGGACCTCGGCGTCGCTATTGCCGGCGGAATGACCGCGGCAACGACGGTGGCCGGGACGATGATCTGTGCGCACCTCGGCGGAATCCGGATCTTCGCAACCGGCGGCATCGGCGGGGTTCACCGCGGAGGCGAGACGTCCTGGGACGTTTCGGCGGATCTGCAGGAGCTCGCCCGCACCCCCGTCGCGGTGGTCTCCGCCGGGGCGAAGGCCATCCTTGATCTGCGACGCACCCTCGAGTACCTCGAGACGATGGGCGCACCCGTGATCGGTTACCGCACCGACCGCTTCCCCGCCTTTTACACACCGGACAGCGGCTACCCGGTCGACTATCGCCTCGATGATGCCGCGGAGATCGCCGCCGCCCTTGCCGCCGGGTGGAGCCTTGGTCTACAGGGCGGCGCGGTGGTTGCCAATCCCGTGCCGCAGGAGCACGCATCCCCGGCCGAAGACATCGCCCGCGCCATCGACTCCGCCCTCGAGGATGCCGAGCGCCGCGATGTCTCGGGCAAGGCGCTCACGCCTTTTCTGCTTTCTCGCATTGGTGAGCTCACCGAGGGTGAGAGCCTCAGGACGAACATCGCCCTTGCAAAGAACAATGCGACGCTTGCGGGAGAGATCGCCACGGCGCTGGCGGCAGGCTGACGGAGGCGCCGGCCGC
>CAZVXU010000076.1:3452-11426 GCA_964631585.1 uncultured Spirochaetaceae bacterium
CTTGCGGGAGAGATCGCCACGGCGCTGGCGGCAGGCTGACGGAGGCGCCGGCCGCCGGTTGACGGCGCCGTCGAGGGTGCGGGCGCCAGGCCGGTTGACGGCGCCGCCGCCCCGGAGTACCGTTTTACCACCATGCACCGCACCTTCCCCTTCTCTGCCATCGTCTCCCAGGAACGACTCAAGAGCGCGCTTCTCGTGAATGCGGTCGATCCCTCGATCGGAGGCGTGCTGATCCGCGGTGAAAAAGGTACCGCGAAGTCGACAGCGGTTCGGGCCCTTCGCTCGATTCTGCCCGATATCAGGGTGGTCGCCGACTGTCCCTACCACTGCCCGCCTGACGACCCCTCGCACATGCACGACGGTTGCCGCGAGCGCGTCGAACGAGGGGAGGAGCTTCCAGAGACGCAGGTTCCTACGCCGCTCGTCGAGGTGCCCCTCAACGCAACCGAAGACCGGCTCGCCGGCACGCTCCACATCGAGCACGCGCTCGAGACGGGCGAGCGAGAGTTCGAGCCCGGGCTTCTCGCTCGCGCTAATCGCGGCATCCTCTACGTCGACGAGGTGAACCTTCTCGAGGATCATCTCGTGGATGTGCTCCTCGATGTGGCGGTAAGCGGCGTGAACATCGTTGAGCGGGAAGGCATCTCCTATCGCCACCCGGCTCGGTTTCTGCTCGTCGGGACGATGAATCCGGAGGAGGGGGAGGTGCGGCCCCAGCTTCTCGATCGGTTCGGCCTGTGCGTGACGGTTTCCGGGCTCTCCGATCCGGGGGAGCGGATGGAAGTCGTGCGCCGCTGGACGGAGTTCGAGCGCAACCCCGAGTCCTTCCTTGCGCAGTGGTCGGAGGATGATGAGGCGCTCTCCGAGCGGATCACCGACGCACGCGAGCGGGTGGGAAACGTCGAAGTCCCCGACGGTATGGTGCACCTTGCCGTGACCATCGCTGCGCGAGCCGGCGTACAGGGGCACAGGCCCGACATCGTTATCGTGAAGACGGCACGTGCCCTCGGCGCGCTACTCGGCCTCTCTCGGCTTTCCACCCAGCTCGTCTTCGAGGCGGCGCGGCTCGTACTCTCGCACCGCATGCAGAACGCGCTGCTCCGTCCCGCCTCGGATACCGATGCGGAAATCGAGCGCGTGCTCCGGCAGGCGGCCGAGGAGTCCGGGGACGAGGGGCCGAGCGCGGAGAACACGACCAGCAGCGCGGGTGCGTCCGGGGACCTCGGCGAGGAGGATCTCGAAGACATGCAGGTCCCCGGCTCGACCGCAGCCGGCAGCATCCTTCTGTCACTATTTGATCCCGAAAAAAAAAAGACCGGGGCGAGCCACCTGACCCCCTCGAGCTCCGGCGAACCCTGAATGAGGTGATCTCCTCCCTGTCTCCGGCACGCGTCCGCGAGACGCCGCCGCCGGGGAGACAGCGTGGCCGTTACGTGCGCGCCGCACCGCCCGCGGAGGGGGAGGAGGATTTCGAAATCGCCGTCGATGCCACCCTTCGTGCCCGCGCCCTCGAGGGCGTGGCCCCCGGTGCAGCGGGCAGCGACGAGAGCGCCGGTAGCTCGGTGGCCGGCGGCGGTACGGCGGCCGGCGGCCTTCGAAAGAAGGTTCGCAGGAAGCCCGGCGGACGCCTCGTGGTGTTTCTCGTCGATGCCTCGGAGTCGATGGCGGGGCGGTATCAGCTCGCCGCAGCGCGGGAGGCGGCGGTCGGGCTCCTGCGCTCGGACAAAACGGGGCATGATCGGGTGGCGATGGTGAGCTTTCAGGGCAGCGAGGCGCACGTCCTGCTCAATCCGACGCGGAGCTCCGTCCGAGCGGCCCACGCTCTCACCGAGGTAACCGCGGCCGGGAGCACGCCGCTTGCTGCCGGGCTCGCCGAGGCTGCGCGCCTCATCCGCTTCGACGGGATGCGAAGCGGGCAGACCGCCCGGGTGCTCATCGTTCTCTCCGACGGGCGGGGGAATGTTCCGCTTCGCCGGGGCGGAGATGCGGCCCGCGACGTCGCCCGAAGCGCCGAGGAAGCGCGTCGGGCAGCGACGCAGGCTTTCGTGATCGACACTGCGCCCGCCGAGCAGTCCCATGAGGACATGCGCCGACTCGCCGTGGAGCTCGAGGGCAGCTACCACTGGATTGGCTCCGCTGCTCGAGCCCCCGGAGCCCCCGGTAATTAAGCAGGCCCGGCGCACGTCCGATAATCACGGAAGGAGGGCCGAATATGGATCTGGCAACCACGACGCGGGCTGACCGAACGGCAACGGTCCGCTGCATCGGCGAGCTTCGTGATCATTTCGAGGCCTATTTCAATACCGGCTGGTTTGCCGTCCTGATCGAAGGCTCACCGATCCAGTATACCGTCATCAAGGAGATCCGCGCGGCCCTTGCTCGCGACAGCCTCTATCCCGAAGATGAGGCGACCCTTCGCTACGGTGTGAACCTGCTCGAGCAGTTCATCGCCCAGCTTCGCCGCTTCCTCCTGCCGGTGCTGCGTGAGCGGCTCGGCATCTCGCGTCTGCTGGCGCACCCGCCCCGCCTCTCGGCGCAGGAGTACGTCTACAGACAACTCGTCGCACAGACCTTCCCCGCCAACCTCGAACGGCTCGAAGAGCTTACGACGCGGCTCGCCGGCACGCTGCGGGCTCAAGCCTCGTAGCCGCGCGCCCGCCTCATTGACAGTCCTGGTTCTCTTCATTAAAATAGGAACCAGTCCGATTACTAAATACTTAAGAGGAGACTCAGCAATGGAAAACGGAACCATGCCCATGATGGGCCAGAAAGTACCCGAGATGGAGGTCGTCACGACCCACGGAAAGAAGAAGCTGCCGGGTGACTACAAAGGCAAGTGGCTCGTGCTTTTCAGCCATCCCGGCGATTTCACGCCGGTGTGCACCACCGAGTTCGTGTCCTTCCAGCGTCACTACGAGGAGTTCCGCAAGCTCAATACCGAGCTTCTCGGCCACAGCGTCGACCAGGTCTTCGCCCACATCAAGTGGACCGAGTGGATTGGCGAGAATCTCGACACCGAAATCGAGTTTCCGATCATCGCCGACGACCGCGGTATCGTTGCCGACAAGCTCGGCCTGATCCACCCGGAAAAGGGCAGCAACACCGTCCGCGGCGTGTTCATCATCGACCCCGACGGCGTCTTCCGCGCCATCCTTTACTATCCGCAGGAGATCGGTCGCAATATGGACGAGATCGTGCGCATGATCCGTGCCTTCCAGACCTCCGACGAGAACGGCGTGGCCGTTCCGGCGAACTGGCCGAACAACGAGATCATCAAGGACGAGGTGATCATTCCGCCGGCGCAGGACGTGGAGACTGCGAAGAAGCGGACCGGTCAGGACGGGTGCTTCGACTGGTGGTTCTGCCACAAGAAGCTGTAAGTACCGCGTAGCGGGAGTCGCGGGGGCGGTCGGGGCTATCCCGGGCGCCCCTCGCGTTACCAACACCCGCCGGGCGCCACACTCGGGCGCCCGCCCTCACTTCCCGAGAAACGCAAGCCAGCGCCGCCGCACTTCTTCGATGCGACGCACGCCGTCGTTAGCCAGGCCCTCGAGAAACGGTGCGATCTCGCCGGCGCGGTCTGCCAACGTCGGCGAGCGGCCGACGTGGGACCAGCCGGTGGGTCCGGGGGAGCCGGCGCCCCGGGACAGGCCCTCGGCGTCCCGGTAGTCGATCCGCTCGACGACGCGCGAACGACGGCCGAAACCGCCGGCTACGGTTATGGGCACGAATATGTCGAAGGCGTTGAATGCGGCGCGCGAGGCGGCGTTGTCGGTGACGATCTGGTCGCGGGCCTCCTCGAGGGTGTCTGCGTGGAGGTTTGCGAAGAGGCGCGCGCCGGCGAGGCCGCGCTCGAGGAACTCACGCAGATCCGCTCCCCAGATGTACGCCTCGTACGAGGCAGGGCTTATTTCGTAGGCGACGAGGCAGTCTCCGGTGCCGGCCTCCCGCCAGGTCTCGGATCGTTTTCCTCCGCCGAGCCCGAGCCCGTTCCCGGCATGCGTAACATGCAGCGATTCTTCGGGTGGGAGCATCGTCAGAAGCGCCCCCATGACCGCGGTCTTTCCGGCCCCGCCGGGACTGGCGCCGACGAGCACCGACGCACCCGCCTCGATGCGGGCGGTGAGCATGGCGGCCTGCGCCGCCGTGAGGGTTTCGGCCTCGATGAGGTCCACGATGCTCAACATGCGCCCGCCCCGCTGGTTACTTCTGTTCACGACTTCGAGTACGCGATCATCCATTGTCTACCATCCCGATGTGCCGGCGCGGGCATCGCGGCTGCGATCTGTGCGGGGTCCTGACATGTGCCCTCCTCGAGCGATCCGAATTGCCGCGCAGAACCGGCTGACGATCGGCGGCGGCTCCCATTAAAATTGCAAGATATGAGTGGCAAGGCAAGGAAGACGGTGCTTTTCGTGTGCACCGCCAACATGCAGCGCAGCCCGACCGCCGAGACGATGTACCGCAACGATCCGCGCTTCCAGGTCAGCTCGGCCGGGACGCATGCGCTTGCGAACAGACAGGTCTCGCGGGAGCTGGTGCGCTGGGCGGATCTCATCGTGGTCATGGAGGAGCACCATGCCCGCGACATCGAGTCAGCATTCCGCGACGACCTATCCTCAATACCGGTTATCGTCCTCGGTATCCCGGACGTCTACGGGTACATGGAACAGGCGCTACAGCGAGAGATCCGTTCGAGATTCGAAGCGGCGCTGCCGGACTGAAACGGCCCGCGAGCCCGGAAGCCATCTATGGACAATATCGCGGGAGGTGATAAACTCTACCTCGCAATGAGCGCGTGGGTCTATTTTCTCGGCAGCCACATTCCGCTCGATCCGCAGAGCAGCTACACGATCGGCCGCGGCAGAGGATGCGAGATTCAGCTTCCCGATATCTCGGTGTCGAGACAGCATGCTCGAGTAATCCACGACGGAGACGGATTCGCCGTTGAAGATCTCGGCAGCACGAACAGTACGTTTGTGAACGGTGAATCCGTCAGCAGGCAGAGCTTGAACAACGGGGACAAGATCCGGGTCGGACGCCTCCATCTGGAGTTTCAGATCCGCGAAGACGGCAGTTCCTCCGAAACACTCGATCCCAGCGACACCATTGTCCTCGAAGGCGAAATCGCACGTCTGGCCGATGAAATCGATGATCCCGAAGTCGCCAGGCGGATCGCCGGACTGCAGGAGTTCGTATCACGGAGCAAGCGGCGCCTATCGGAACTCGCGTTTCGGGATCATCTGACCGGACTCTACAACCGCCGCAGCTTCGATGCGCGCCTTCGCGATGAGGTCGAGCGCGCGCGCCGCTACGGCCGGCCGTTCAGCCTGCTGATGGTAGACATCGATCACTTCAAGGCATGCAACGACCAGTACGGACATCAGAAGGGCGATGACGTCTTGCGGGGCGTGGGCAGGATCATAGCATCGAGCGTGCGCAGAAGCGATTTCACCGCTCGGTACGGCGGAGAGGAAATAGTGGTGATCCTCCCGGAGACCGGGGCGAAGCAGGGTGCACAGGTTGCCGAGAAAGTGCGACAGGGCGTCGAAGAGCTGTCCTCGGCCTATACGACTATCGCCGTGACGGTTAGCATAGGAGGGGTATGTTGCAGCACGTCACAATGTGACGGCCCGGCCTTACTCGAATCAGCCGATTCAGCCCTGTATGAGGCAAAGGAGGCAGGCAGAAACCGCACGGTAATGCATTAACCTGAGCCATTTACGGTTTACTTTGTATGACTCCTGCGGTAGGCTTGAGTAACCCTGACACGTACCTTTTCAATCGATACGTAGCATAAGGAGTGGATATGCAGGACATGACTCGTGTAGTTGTCCTGGGCGCCGGCTATGCGGGAGTAGAGGCGGCCAAGCAACTGCATAAAATCTTCAAGCGTGACGATTCCGTCGAGATCACGCTGATTGATAAGAACCCGTACCATACGTTGATGACCGAGCTGCACGAGGTCGCCGGTTCGCGGACCGAGCCGGACTCGGTGCAGGTGAGCCTGGCGAAGATCTTTTCGGGCAAACGCGTCAACGTCGTGATCGATGAGATCAAAACCATCGATTTCGAGAACAACACCGCAATATCGGAAGATCACAAATACCCCTACGATTACATTATCATCGGCGCCGGTGGCGAGCCGGAGTTTTTCGACGTGCCCGGCGTGCAGGAGAACTCTTTCACCTGCTGGTCCCTCGAAGACGCTATCCGCATTCGCGTCCAGGTCGAAGAGATGTTCCGCGAGGCGGCCAAAGAGCCCAATCCGATGAAGCGCCGACGGCTTTTGACCTTCGCCATTGCGGGTGGTGGGTTCACCGGCGTAGAGCTCGCCGGAGAGCTTCTCGAGCGCAAGGAAGAGCTCTGCCCGAAGTACCACATCGCCGAGGAAGAGGTCCGCATCATCATCATCGAGATGATGGACAGTATCCTCCCCATCTTCCCGGAGAAGCTCCAGAATAAGGCGACGACATACCTCAGGCGTCACGGCGCGGAGATCCTGTTGAACTCCCCGATAACCAAGGGAGAGCCGGGCAAGATCATCATCGCCGATGAGGAGACCCTCGAGGCAGAGACCTTTATCTGGACCGCAGGTATCCACGGCTCTGAGTTTACTACCAAAATCGACCTCACCAAGGGCCAGTGCGCCCGAGGCACCGAGACCGAAGCTTCCACCGTGGAAGGCATCCACGGCATGAAGGGCTGCTACTACGACGATGACGACCGCTACATCGTCGGCGAGCGTGGTCGCATTCAGGTCAACGAGCACATGCAGTCGGTGGACGTCGACAACGTCTACCTCGCCGGTGACATGATCTGGTTCATCTACAACGATAAGCCGGTGCCGCAGATCGTCGAAAATGCCCTGCAGACCGGTGAGGTTGCCGCGAAGAATATTGCGAGCCGCATCAAAGACAAACAGGAGCAGGAAACCTTCGAGCCGCAGTATCACGGCTTCATGGTGTCGGTTGGCGGTCGGTGGGGCGTGGCGCACGTCATGGGCGTGTCGATGACCGGCTTCTTCGCCATGGCGATGAAGCACCTTGTGAACTTCCACTACCTCTTCGGTGTTGCCGGTATTAACGCAGTGTGGGAATACATGCAGCACGAGTTCTTTACCATGAAGAACCACCGCTCCTTCATCGGCGGGCATCTCGCCTGGAAGATTCCCGTATACTGGGCCCTGCCGCTGCGGCTGTGGCTCGGCGGAAAGTGGTTTTACGAAGGTGTGAAGAAGATCGGTGAGGGCTGGCTGAATCCCGGTCCCGGCGGTCTTGCAGACGTCGACCCGGCTGCGATCAACATGCCCGGCGTGAGCTTCGGCGAAGGTGACGGGGGCTCGGGCGCGAGTCCCGAATGGGAAGAGAACGGCGGCGGCAATGGCGGTGGCGGAAACGGCGGCACCGACGGTGACTCCGGCGCAAGCCCCGAGTGGGAAGGCGAGGACTCCGGCCTTTTCGATGGACTCGACGGCGCCGGTGACTCGGCCGGCGAGGTGGCCGACGGCGCGAACTCGCTGATTCACACCGTGCAGGCAGACGGCGGCTCGAGCGCTTCCCCGGCGTGGGAAGGTGGCGAAGGTGCAGCCGAAGGCGCTGCGCAGGCTGCGGAGCAGGCGTCGCAGTGGGCTGAGCCGCTGATTCCGGCAATCGGTCCCTATGTCTGGTTCGCGGAGACCATCCTCAGTGCCTCCCCGCTGCTTGCGTTCCTGCTGCAGTCGGGTGTCGTGCTCGCGGAGGTGGCCATCGGCCTTGCGCTCGTGGGCGGACTGTTCACGTTCCTCGCTGCAGGTGTCTCGCTTATTCTGGCGCTGATGTTCATCGCATCCGGATGGGGGAACCCGGAACTGTTGTGGTACATTTTCGCCTCCATCGTGATGCTCGGAGGAGCCGGTCGCGGTCTCGGCCTCGACCATTGGGTGATGCCGGCGCTCAAGCGCTGGTGGAACCGGCGGACCGTTGCGCACAAGCT
>CAZVXU010000077.1:0-11328 GCA_964631585.1 uncultured Spirochaetaceae bacterium
CGACAATCGTCGGGGGCGGAGATTCCGTTGCCGCGGTCAACAAGTTCGGCCTCGCGGAGAAGATCGATCATGTGTCCACCGGTGGCGGGGCTTCTCTCGAGTTCCTCGAGGGCAAGACACTGCCGGGAATCGCGGCGCTTTCGAGCGAAGGGAGTTGATGAAGATGGCACGCACACCGTACATCGCCGGCAACTGGAAGATGCACAAAACCGTTTCCGAGGCGCGAGTGCTGGCGTCGAAGCTTGTGGGTGAGCTCTCTGGAGCATCCGCGAAGCTCATGATCGCGCCGCCGTTTACCGCCCTTTCCGCGGTCTCTCAGGTTGTTTCGGGTTCCCCGCTGAAGCTCGGCGCCCAGAACATGGCACCCGAGGAATCGGGCGCGCATACCGGAGAGGTCTCGGTAACAATGCTCGCCGACGTGGGCGTAGAGGTGGTGATTCTCGGCCATTCCGAGCGCCGCCACGTCTACGGCGAGAGCGATGAGCTCATAAACCGCAAAGTGAAGCTTGCACTCGCGCACGAGATGGAGGTCATCCTCTGTGTCGGCGAAACCCTCGAGCAGCGCGAGGCGGACCGCGCGGAGACCGTGGTGCAGGACCAGCTCGCTGCAGGACTCGACGGAGTCGGCGAGGATCAGCTCTCGCTTGTAACCATTGCCTACGAACCGGTATGGGCAATCGGCACCGGCCGTACGGCCACGCCCGAGGACGCGGATGCCATCCATCAGATCATCCGTAACCGGTTTTCCACCATGTACTCGACCCAGGCTGCCGAGAATATGGTCATTCAATACGGGGGTTCGGTAAAGCCGAACAATATTGTGGGCTTGATGGCAAAGGGAAACATCGACGGTGCGCTTGTCGGCGGAGCGTCGCTGAAAGCCGAGACCTTCGTTCCCATCGCCACCTACGATCGCACGTAAGGCCCCGTAAGCAGGAGATTGTAAATGGGTTTCTTGAGTATACTTCTGTTGGTCATCTTCGGTATTACCGCCGTGCTTCTCGTGGTCCTCGTCCTCCTTCAGGACGAGGGAGGAGAGGGGCTCGGTGGTATTTTCGGCGGCGGTGGCCAGGCTCAGCAGGGCGGCCGGCGATCGGGGAACATCCTGACGAAAGCCACCTCGGTTCTCGGAGCGGTATTCCTGGTGACGGCTTTCGCCCTTGCCTGGCTGAACCGAACCCCGGAAATGGGTGACGTGGAGCAGGCTGCGCGGCAACTCGAGTCCGACAGCGGTGTCGAATGGTGGCAGACCGAAGAGGATGCGGAGCCTGAAACCGGCACCGACCTCGAAGGCGGCACCATCGAGCAGCAGGACGACGAGGACCAGTAGGCTCATTGGCCGGGCTATCATCATGCGAGTTGCGACTGTCTTTTTCCCTCATGGAAACCGCGAGCGGCTGATGCACCTGGCGAAGGCGCTCAGCCGCGGCATCGAGTTACAGGGGCACGAGGTTGACCTGGTCGACGGCTCGCGTGATGTGAACACGAAGCTGAGCATCTACGGGTACATCGCCGTCGGCACCGAGGGGACCAACCTCTTCGGCGGGAAAATTCCGTCGCGGGTTTCAGAGTTTCTCGGCTCGGCCGGGATGGTCGCCGGCAAGAAGTGCTTCGCATTCGTCCCGAAACGCCTCATCGGTGGCGGACGAACGCTGAAGCGCCTCATGAACGTCATGGAGCATGAGGGGATGTTCCTGAAACTGTCCGATTCGCTGTCCTCCGTGGAGGAAGCGGAGGAAATCGGCAAAAGACTGAGTATCGGATAATCTCGCGATACAGTAGGAAGCCGTGCAGACGTATTACGATATTCTTGGGGTGGATTCCTCCTCGTCTCACGAGGAGATCAAGAAAGCCTTTCGACGCAAAGCAAAACAGCTGCACCCCGATGTCACGCCCACCGATCGTGACGTGTCGCGCATTCATACGCTCATACAGGCGTACGAGACGCTCGGTGATCCGTTGCGACGGGCCAAGTACGACAGGACGCACTTCATTGTCGCCGGGCGTGACCGGTTCGACTACCGGGATTTTCTCAAAGGGCAGACCGACGACCCGCGCAGTCAGTCGAAACTGATATTCTTCGATCTGCTGCACAACAGGCCCGGTGACGCGCTCGAGACCTTCGAGGAGGTGTTTCTGGGATTGCCCGATCGCCTCGAGCCCTACATGGACCGTGAGGATTTCATGGACTGCTCCTTCCTGCTGGCCGAGGAATATGAGATGCGGGCGGAGTACCTCGCGGCCTATCGTCTCCTGGCGCGAGTCGCCGAGCTAGAGCTCGAGCTTGCGTATTTCAGGCATTTTTTCGAAGAGGTGGTTCACCGACTGCGAAGCATCGTGTGCGTGAAGATGTTCGGCCAGGTGGCCAACGAGCGCATCATCGGATGCCTGGAGGACCTGATAGCCATGGGTATGCCCCGCAAGGATACCGCGTTTTTCTTCAAGAAGGCGGCCGAGCTGTATCTCGAGCAGAATGATGCGGAGACCGCGGGGGTGTACCTCAGGCGTGGCCTGGAGCTCGACAGCAGATTGGCTGGAGCAAAGAAAATCCGCGAGAAGATCGTGGGAGTAGCATGATATGAAAAATACGACAACAAAGAGAATCGGCCTCATGCTCGTTCTCATTCTGACGGCACTGGCTCCGGTGGCGGCGCAGGTACTCGACCAGCCCGTAGCGGTGGTCCGCCTCCACGAGACGGTAAACATCGGGCAGCGGGAAATGCGCGAGCAGGAGCGGCTCCTGGAGCGGCAGCTCGGACGTGATCTGACCGCCGAGGACCGGCGGGAGCTCCTCGAGGCGCAGATAAATGAGATCCTCATTACGCAGGCGGCAAGGCGGCGAAACGTTCGTGTGAGTGAGGAAGAGCTGCAACAGGCCATTGCCCAGCAGAGGGCATCGGTGGGGCAACCCATCAGCGACCCTCAGTTTCGTCAGCTCGTTCAACAGCAGATGGGACTTTCCTGGGAGGAGTATCGGGAACAGGTCCGAGAACGCCTCATCCAGGAGAAGTTCATCATGGAGGAGAAACGCTCCGTCCTGGAGGGTATTCAGGCCCCGAGCGATCGTGATATCCGCGCCTTCTACGAGGAAAACGCCACGCGCTTTACGAATCCGGCGATGATGAGATTCCGTCACGTTTTCGTCGACACCCGAAACCTCTCCGAGGAGCGCGTCGCCGAGAAGCGTGAGCGTGCGCAGGAGTTGTATCGTCGCCTGCAGAGTGGGGAGGCGGGCTTCGAAGAGCTCATGGACGCATCCATGGACGATGCGTCGTATTCGGCCGGCGACTTCGGCTACCTCATGCGGCAGAGTCAGGAAGAGCGCAACCTGCTCGGGCAGGACTTCATTGAGTCGGTGTTCGCCCTCGAGGAGGGTGAGGTGAGCGACGGTCTTCTGGAATCAAATGTGGGCTTTCACATCGTGCAGGTAACCAATCGTCGACAGGCCCGGGTCCTTGGATTAAACGATCCTGTACTGCCCGGGCAGAGCACGACGGTGCGGGACCAGGTGCGCAACTATTTGCTCTCTACCCAGCAGCAGCGGGCGTTCCAGCAGGCACTACAGGAGGTGGTTGAGGATCTTCGCGCACAGGCAGAGGCGGAGGGGCAGTTGACCGTCTACGAGGAGAACCTCGACTGGTAACTCATGGGCCTGCGTAGAAAGGGCCGCGTCATCGCGTTTCAGGCACTGTACTTCTGGGATGTCACGCACCCACAGGTGGAAGACCTCCTGCGGTTCGACTGGCTCGGTGACGCCGACCCGAGCGATGAGAGTGGCGAACAGTCACGTACATTCGCCCGCCTCATTCTCTCGGGTGTTCTGGAGAATATCGACAGCGTCGACGAGGCGATACGCCGGCAGCTCGAGCACTGGGACTTTTCCCGATTGAGCTGGGTCGACCGGGCGATTCTTCGTCTCAGCACCTACGAGCTGCTCTTCGCGCGTGACATTCCCCCCTCGGTAACTATCGACGAGGCGATCGGAATCGGGAAAGAGTTCGGCGCCGAAGACTCGTTTCGCTTCATAAACGGAGTGCTCGACGCCGTGAAACGGGAAAGTAGTGAGGCATGATCCGGCGCGAAACGCTCGTGGGTGTGCTCTCGATCACCGTGGGATTGATGACCGCTGCGGTTGCGGCGCTTCTCATCATGACCGAGGTGCGCGGCGGACGAGCCGAGCGGGCCGTCGAGGCTGCGCTGGCCCGCGCTGATCGCAGAATCGAGCAGGGGAACCTTGCCGCGGCCGAAGACGCGCTTCTCGAGGGGGCCGCAGCCGCGCGAACCGCTCAACAGTGGCTGTCGCTGACGAATCGTGCCTATCGCATCGCCGAATCCACAGGTGACATGAAGCCGGCCGCAGACCTCGCGGCCCGAGGCACTCGCGCGGCGCCGAATGACCTCGACCTTCGCGCCGTGGCGGTGCACGCCCAGATTCGCGCCGGCCGACCCGCAGAGGCCCTGCTGCTTCTCGAGGATGTTCCCTCAACGACCCGGCTGGATGCGCTGCAGGCCGAGGCCCGTCTGGCGACGCGCTCGTTGCCCGGTGACGGGACCGACCCGGCGGCGACGTCAGCCGCCGGGGGCGCCGGGTTGCCCGGAGGGCAGTTTTCCGTCCTCGTTGGCCTGGGCCGAGAGAGTCCGGCAGCGGACTTCGCCGCCGCCTTTGATCTCACCGGTGCGCGGGCATTCGCCGTAAACGAGGCCCTTCGCCTCCTCGAGAGCGAAGATGCCTCCGCTGCCATGGGTGCCCTCGAGGAGCGCGATCTCATCGGCGCCTTCCCTGTGCTTGCCGCCCTAGTTTCCTACGACCTCGAAGACTATGAGCGCTACGAGAGCTTTCTGCAGAGGATGAGCCCCCGCGCTGCGGTGACGCCCGAGCAACTCATGCTGCAGGCCGACATTGCAACGCTTCGCGGAAACTATGCGGCTGCGGCGGCCGTGTATGAAGATCTGCGCGAAACAGCGCCCGCGTTTTCGCCCGAACAGTACCTGAACGCCGCCTGGCTCCGGCGCGATGACCGGCAGGCCGCACGCGATATTCTCTCGAACGGCGGCGATCGTTTTTCCGCCTACACCGATATCGCCCGGGCCGAAATCCTGCTGGCCTACGAGGAAGACCGGGCGGCGGCCCGCCGCCTCCTCGATAGTCGCCGGAGCGAGGTCTCCGAGCCGGTGGTCCTCGATACCCTCGCAATGCACCTTTTCGAGCGCCGCCGGGGGTCTGTTTCCGGCGTCGTCTCGCGGCTGTGGACCCTTCTGAACCGCCATGCGGAGAGCGATCTCCCGGTGCGTTATCTCGGCTGGTATCTTGTCTCCACCGGAGACTGGCCGGAGCTTGCGGTGCTTCTCGACCGCAGGCTCGACACTGCCGGAGAGATCGGCACGCTCTACGCGGGTATTCTCGCGGTGCGGGAGAGTAACTGGTCTCGTGCCCGCGAGTTGTTCTCGGCAGAGGGCAACCGGAGTTGGCAGGCCGCGCACAATGCGGGGCTTGCCGCAATCGGGGCGGGCGCCCCGGCTGAGGCTCACGAGCATTTCGAGGAGGCACTGCGCCGGCTCACAGATGCGACGACGGTACAGCGAGTGGGTGACGACGCTCACAGGAGGAATCGTTCTCGGATTCTCGCCGCCGACGGGCTTGCACACGGGCTTCGGGGCAATTACGCTGCGGCATATCGTCTCGCCGCGGAGGCGGTTGAGCTTGATTCGGAGAACGTTCGGGCGCGATATTTGATGACGACCTTCGCGGACCGGTTGTGAGTGGATGCAGGTGAAAGGGACTGAGGCATGAAAGGGACTGAGGCATGATCAAGATAAAGACGGCGAAACAGATCGAGGGAATCAGGGTTGCGTCCGGTTTTCTCGTGGAAGTGCTGGGTGCGCTCGAAGAGCAGGTTGCGCCCGGGGTAACAACGGGTGACCTCGATCGTCTGGCCCGTGAGATGATTGCCGATCGGGATGCACGGCCGGCATTTCTCGGCTATATGGGATTCCCTGCGGCGCTGTGCACGTCGGTGGACAGCGCTGTCATTCACGGAATACCCAACGATACGCCGCTCGAGGAGGGCCAGGTTGTCACCGTAGACTGCGGGGTCGAGTATGAGGGCTACTACAGTGACTCCGCGCTGACTATTCCTGTGGGTCGCATTTCTGATGATGTGCAACGGCTCATGGACGTCACCAAGGAGAGCCTTGCCCTCGGAATCGAGCAGGCACGCGTCGGGAATCGGGTCAAGGACATTTCCCGGGCCGTCTATGAGCACGTATCGCAGTTCGGCTACGGTGTTGTGCGGCCGTACTGCGGGCACGGCGTCGGGCTCGACATACACGAAGATCCCCAGATTCCGAATTACGTCGGCTCCGGTCCGAATCCACGCCTGAAGCCCGGGATGGTGGTCGCCATCGAGCCGATGATCAACCTGGGGGGAGATGATATCGACGTACTGGACGATGACTGGACCGTCGTGACGATCGACGGATCGGTCTCAGCCCACTTCGAGCACACCGTCGCGATCCACAGTGACCGCACCGAGATCCTCACGAGCCGCAACGGCGGTGGCGTGTAGAGGTCGGGTGTGGCGACGGGGTGTAACAAGCGACGGACGGCACGCTATACTGCGCACGCAGCGCGCAATTGGAGGATATATGGCCAGGGGCAAGGCGCTCTATTCACGCAAGTTTTTCCTCGCGAATCTGGTGATGGTTGGTATCATCGTAGGGTTCGCGCTTTCGGTGCTGGTGTTTTCGTGCTCGACGCGACTCGAGCCCGGCGACAGCGCATACGCCCAGGAGCCGGGTGCCACCCCGGAGATCAATGTGTCCTCTCTCCAGGGCTCGTTCCGCCAGGTGGCTACCGCGGTGCTGCCGAGCGTCGTCAAAATCACGGTCGCCGAAAGCGGAGACGGGGACGAGCAGGGCAACTTCCCCTGGTTCGAGTTTTTCTTCGGAGAACCGGACGGCGATCAGCCGCGTCGCCCCCGCGGCCTCGGTTCCGGCGTCATTGTGGAGCGGGACGGAGATACATACTACGTGCTCACTAACGACCACGTGGTCGCGAACGGCGATAACATCCAGGTCAGCCTCGACGACCGCCGTGAAGTCGATGCGGAGCTTATCGGAAATGATCCGCGAAAAGATCTTGCAATGGTTGCCTTCGAGTCTGATGAGGATATTCCAATCGTCCGCCTGGGCGACTCGGACGCGCTCGCGGTGGGCGACTGGGTGCTGGCTGTCGGCAGTCCCTTCGGGTTGCAGTCGACGGTTACCGCCGGCATCGTGAGCGCGGTGGGACGCCGTGGCGGTCCGCAGGGCAATATCAGCGACTTCATCCAGACCGATGCCGCCATAAACCAGGGAAACTCCGGTGGTGCGCTTGTGAATCTCCGGGGTGAGGTAGTCGGCATCAACACGTGGATCACCTCCCAGACCGGCGGCAGCATCGGTCTCGGTTTTTCCATCCCCATCAATAACGCAAAGACCGCGATCTCCGACTTCATCGAGTCCGGCGCGGTGCAGTACGGCTGGTTGGGTGTGAGTATCCGGAATCCCTCTCCGGTGCTTGCGGAGGACATGGGGATCGAGGATCAGGACGGGGCGTTCGTCTTCCACGTCTTCGAGGATTCTCCCGCCGATGAAGGCGGCATCCGGCCGGGTGACTTCATGAAAGCAATCAACGGCACGCCCGTTGAAAACGCCGATGACTTCATACTGCGGGTCGGGGATCTTGTCGCGGGCGAAGTCGTAGAGTTCGATCTCGTTCGCCTCGGAGAGCGACAGACCATCGAGATCACGATCGGCCGCAGGGCCGACGAGGAGACCATCGCGCAACAGAGTCCGCGCGCGTGGCCGGGTATGAGCGTGCTACCGCTTACCGACCAGGTGCGGTCCCAGGCGGACATAGAGAGCTCCACCTCCGGAGTGCTCGTTATCAACGTGGAAAGCCGGACCCCGGCGGCGGCTGCCGGTTTCCGCCGTGGTGACATCATCACGAGGATGAACGGTTCGAGAGTGCGCTCGGTTATGGATTTCTATCGCGAACTGAATGATGAAGGGGTCGACGAGGTCGCGTTTACCTACGAACGTGAAGGTGAGGAAAACTCCGTCTCCATCGTTCGATGATGCAAGTACAAAGTGAGGTTTCATGGCCGAAGTCAAGAAGGAGTTCATTCCCTACGATATGGTGCGGAACAACGCACTGAAGCTGGCGCACCGCATTCATCAGGAAGGGTTCGTGCCGGATGTCATCTACGTGAGTCTCCGGGGCGGGGCCTACCTCGGGAATGTGATAAGCGAGTATTTCAAGTTCGTCAGGCGAACCGGCAGGCCCGTGTTCTATGCGGCCGTCGTTGCGCGCTCGTACTCCGACATTCACGAGCGCGACCAGGTTATGGTGGACGGATGGACCTACGACCCTCACTATCTGCGCAGTGGGGATAAGGTCCTGCTCGTCGACGACATCTTCGACTCCGGACGCACCATCAACCACCTTGTCAATATCATCCTGCAGAAGGGCATCCCCCGGCAGGATATAAAGACTGCGGTTCATGACTACAAAATTCGAACCTTCAGCGATGAGCGTCTGCCGATTCACCCTGACTATTACTGCCGAAAACACGAAGTATCGCGGCCCGAGGACGACAGCTGGGTGCACTACCTCAGTCACGAGCTCGTCGGGCTCACCGAGAACGAGATAGAGGTCAATTACGCTGCCGATAAGGAAGTAGTGGAGATTCTAAAAGAGATACGATGAAGCGCCTCCTGCTCGTCCCCGCATTGTTCGCGTGCCTGTCCGTCGTGTCCCTCGCCCAGAGCGATTCGCCTCCCGGCGACGACGCGGCGGAGCGTGGCGACCCCGGCGGTTCGGATGTTGCTCTCTTCGACCCGCCGGCGGGGCGTTACGAGAAGAACGTGCTGGTTTCTCTTCGGGGTCCGGGCGGCGAGTCTTCGCCGGTGCGGGGATCCTCCTCGGCCGCCGGTCCGCGCCGACTCGAATATCGGGTGTCGGGTGTGGGTGCTTCAGACTTCGTCGGCTATCAGGGACCGCTACGCCTCAGTGCGCTCCCCGGTGAAGAGCGCAGCTATCGGGTGACAGCCCGCGTCACCCGGGGCGATGAGGTGCTTCGCGAGGAGGAGGCGCTCTACACCATAGATCGTCGCCTGCCGCCCGCGCCCGAGATATCCGCGCTCTCCGGATTCTATCGCGAGCCTGTTGAACTTGGCTTTGCGGCGCCCCGAGGTGCAACCGTGTACTATGACGTCGAAGGTCTCGGGTTCACCGCATGGGGCGGAACCGACATCCGCCTCGCCGGCGAAGCCGGTGCGCGCATGGAGTACCTTGTTGAGGCGTTTTCGCGGTTCGGAGAGGGGACCGCCGGCCCTGTCTCCTCGCGCAGGATCGTCATCGATCGTGTTTCTGCAGAGCCGCAGGGCATGAGAATCGGGAGCCCGGTCCCGGGCACGTGGGCCAACCCGCAACTCCTCTACATCGAAAACGACGGTTTCTCGGAGATCCGCTACACAACCGACGGGAGCGACCCTGCCGGGAACGGCACCGTCTATGAGGGTCCCGTGGCCCTGGAAAGAGACGGCACCGTGCGGCTGCGGGTGCGGGGAGTTACCGAGAGCGGAGAGGTGTACAGCGAGAGCCTCGAGTTCAGCGCGGGTACGCGGCGGCTCTTCGCGGTGGAACAGGGGGTGCGCACCGAGTCTTTCGAGCTGCCGCCGCCCTCGGACGGGGTGTACCGGTACCGGCGCTCGGCCTCCGATGCAGCTTCCCTGTTCTCCCGCCCGGTACCACTGACGGTTCAGCGTGGAAGCAGTCGGGGGGCCGAAATCCTGGTCGACGGCCCGGTCGATCGGCGGGAGGATGCTGCTGCTACATTCCGGTACTTCTTTCTCCTTGATGGACGGGTCCCGACGCCACCGGACGTAACCATGGACGTGGACGGACGGGATGCACTGGTGAGCATGACCGGAAGTCGCGGCGCGACGGTCGAATACGAGCTGCAGATCGACGGCCGGAGCGTATCCGAGGGAAACTACGAGGGCCCGCTCGAGGTAACCCTTCCGGCCGGTCGCGAGTCCGGAGAGATCGAAGTGACGGCGGTGTCCGCCTACGGCGACGGCCGCGTCAGCGAACCGGCGACCGCGCGTCGTTCCTTCGACACCAGTGCGCCGGCGGTTCCCGCGCTGGAGTTGCCCGGGCGTGGCGAGGGCGGCGGGGGGAACGGCGGTGGTAGCGCCGGTGGGCCCGGGGCGTCGGTCCCACTTTCTGTGCGCTCAGACGCGCAGAGCACCGTTCACTACGAGATCGCCTTCGGCTCCGAGCCTGCCGAGCCGGACGCGTTTTCGCCGCGTCTGGAGAGCGCGTCTCCCCTTCTGGCGCTCCCGCACGGCATGGAGGGGGGGGCGTTCATTCGCCTGCGGGCCCGGGACGCAGCGGGAAACATGTCGGAGGCCGGTCCGGTGTACCGTGTCGATCTCGACGCCCTGCCGCCGCAGCCGCCGAGCATCGTCATCGATCGCAACGTGGCCCGGCTCGCGGGCGAGGGCACGATTTACTACGCGCTGAACGGGCCGGCGAACGGCGATGAGTCCCCGGCGTACGTTCGATACGAGGGACCACTCCGACTCGGCGGGCGCGTGGGCGAAAAGGTACGATATGAGCTTTCCGCATACGCCCGGGACGACGCCGGAAACAGGAGTCGGACGGTGACGGTCCTCGAGGAGGTCGACCGTCGTATCCCGCGCGTTCCAGCCGCGATGTCTGTAACCGACGGGGGACACTACGCCGAGCCAGAAGTCCGCTTTCAGGTCTTGGGGGCCGCTGATGACCTGATTCTGCATTACACGGCAACCACCGACGGGAGCGAGCCCTCCGAGCCGACGCGCGAGCATGCGACCGTGCCCCGAAACGGGGTGTCGTTCACCGCCGGCGAGGGTGCGGAAGTCCCGGTTCACCTCAAGGTGGTTCCGCGTTTCGCAGGCTCGGAGGTTACCGGGCGCGTGCGGGAGATTCGCTTTACCCTCGACCGGCAGGCGCCGAAGCTTCCTGCAATCTCCGGCATCGACCCCGGCGGGGCCTATCCGGCACCGCGGCAACTCGCGCTCGAGCTCGCGGATCCCGAGGCTGACGAGATCACCGTCGTCCTTCGTGAAACCATCGGCGGGGGAGAGGAAACTAAATCGCGTTTCCCCTACAGCGAGCCTGTTCTCCTCGCGGGCCGCGACGGCCGGGAGACGCTCTACGAGATAGAGCTTCGGGTGACCGACCCCGCCGGCAATACCCGCGCCGTCGAGGAGCCGATCCGCGTCCTCATCGACCGAAGC
>CAZVXU010000078.1:0-10882 GCA_964631585.1 uncultured Spirochaetaceae bacterium
GGTCGGCGGTCCTGCCGTGCGTTCGCCCGCCGCCTGCGGTCCCGCCGCGCGTGCGGCCGGCGGCGCCTCGCTCCAGTACGAAATCAGCCACGGTCAGCACCCCCCGTCCGATCGGTAAATCGCGATATATTCAGCAGGAGGCCGCACATGATGAGGGTCATGAAAACCGACGAGCCACCCGACGAGAAGAACGGCAGCGGCACGCCGGTCGCCGGTATGAGCCCGGAGACCACCGCAAGGTTGAACAGGGCCTGCAGAAAAACGGTGGAAGTAAGCCCGAATGCGAGAAGCGACACGAACCGGTCTTTCGACTCATAGGCAATGAGAAAGCCCCGGTAGGCCAGCATGCAGAACAGCGCAAACACCAGTACCACGCCCGCAAACCCGATCTCCTCGGCAACCACGGCGAAAACGAAGTCCGAATGGGCCTCGGGAAGCCTTCCAATCTTCTGCGCGCTCTGACCGATGCCCTCACCCCAGAGCCCGCCGCCACGCAGGGCCGTTATGGATGCAAACACCTGATACCCCGTCCCGCTCGGGTCCCATTCAGGCTCCAGATAGGACAACAGTCGATTCACTCGATGCTCACGGCTGAGAAGCAGGATCATACCGAGCGGCAGCGTCATCGCTCCGAGACCGATGAAGTACCTCAGCGGCACGCTGGCAACGAAGAACATTCCGAGGGCCACGAACACCACGAAGAAGGCCGTGGAGAAATCATTCTGTACGTATATGAGTGAGGCGAAAACGCCGACCACGATGATGGGCGGCAAAATGGCGTTGACCGGATCGTCCATCTGGTCCTGCTTCCGGCTGAGAATGTAGGCCAGGTAAAGGACCACCGTAAGCTTTGCGAGCTCGGAGGGCTGGAAGGAGTAGCCGAAGAGGAAGATCCACCGACGCGCGCCGAGGAACTCGGTGCCGACGCCGGGAACCAGGGTAAGCAGCATCAGAAGGAGGCTCACCAGGAGGATTAGCGGCATCTGCTTCTGCACGAGAGTCAGGTTGATGCGCGACGCGACGATGGCCGCCGCCGAGCCCAGCAGAACCCACAGCGACTGCCTGCGAAAGAAGTAGAGGGGGTCGCCGAAGAGATTGTCGGCGCGGAAGTAAGAAGAGGAAAAGAGCATGGAAACCCCGACGGTGACGAGAAGCACCAGTACCGCCAGCAAAACCGAGTCCATGGATTGCCTCTTTTCGACGCGCTCTACCGAGAATCGATTCATCGCAGCTTCAGTGTCGAGAGACTCAGGATTGCAAACAACCCGCCGAGGATCCAGAGGCGGAGCACGACTTTGGACTCCGCCCATCCGATGAGCTCGAAGTGATGATGCAGGGGCGCCATCTTGAATACGCGCTTCCCCCGCGTCTTAAAGGAGACCACCTGGATTATCACCGAGGCAGCCTCCAGCACGAAGACACCGCCGACGATGATGAGCAGGATCTCTTTCTTGAGCATCATAGCCATCACACCGATCGCCCCACCGAGGGAGAGACTGCCGGTGTCACCCATCATGATCTCCGCGGGGTGCCCGTTGAACCACAAAAAACCCACACAGGCACCGACCAGTGCGAGCGCAAAGACCGAGAGCTCCCCGGCTCCCGCGAGGAAGGGAATCTGCAGATACTCCGCAAAATCGACACGGCCTGCCAGGTAGGAGAGGGCGGTGAAGGTCAGGCCCACGAGAATGACCAGTCCCGACGCCAGGCCGTCCAGCCCGTCGGTGAGGTTGACCGCGTTGGTAGTACCCACGAGCAGCAGAACACCGAAGGGCACGTAGAGGGCGCCGAGGTCCATGATCGGCTGTTTAATGAACGGGAGGTAGAGAAGCGTAGCGTACTCTGTGCCGTTGAGGTAGAGAAACAGGCTTACCGTCAGGGCAAGCACGATCTGGCCGATGAACTTCACCGATGCCGCCATGCCTCCGGACTGCTTGCGGTAGGTCTTGAGCCAGTCGTCAACGAATCCGAGCAGGCCGAACCCGACCACCGACAGCAGCGCCACCCAGGTATACACCGTGGAAATGTCCATCCACAAAACGGATGAAACAACGATCGCGAGGATGATCATGAGCCCGCCCATCGTCGGTGTGCCGGCCTTGACCGAGTGGCTCTTCGGCCCGTCCGCGCGAATGGACTCGCCGGCCTCCCGACGCTGGAGAAAGCGAATGATCGAGGGGCCGAATATGAAGCAGATCAAAAGCGAGGTGATCGCCGCGTAGGCGGCACGGAAGGTGATGTACTGGAACACATTGAAGGGAGTGAAGTAACGCACCAGCGGATATAGAAACTCCGGTAACATGGACTACCCCCTCCCCTCGGTCAGAAGCGGCAGCAACCGCTCCAGGCGCGTGCCGCGACTACCCTTCAGCAGAACGAGATCGCCCGTGCGGACGGCATCCGCCACAATGCGCGAAAGCTCTTCGAAACTGTCGGCGAGTCGAATGCGCCGGTCCGTGCCGAACCCACTCGCCGCGGCCGCAAACTCCGGCCCATAGAAAATGATCACATCGGCGGCGGATGCTGCGGCCTCCTCGGCAACCCGCTGATGATGCTCATCGGCGTAGCGGCCGAGCTCGTACATCGCCCCGAGAACCAGGATTTTTTTGCCGCCCTCGTGTGGCGTCTCGGCCAGCAGGCGGATCGCCTCTCTCATGGAGTCGGCGTTCGCGTTGTAGGAGTCCTGAATGACGGTAACCGGTCCGCGGTAGATCTCGCCGCGGCCGAACTCCGGACGCACCGCCTCGAGGCCGGTCTGAATCTCATCGTCGGTGCAGCCGAAGTGCAAGCCGATGCGTATGGCGGCGAGCGCGTTCAGCACGTTGTGCCGGCCCGGAAGCGGAAGGTGGATGTCGCGGCCGCGCCACTGCAGAAGCATCCCGTCTATTCCGAGGGATTCCGCCCCCTCGAAATCCGGCGTGGTCCGGGGGCCGAAAAGCAGAACCGAGCCGGCTAAACCATCCTCGAGCATGGGCCTGAAAGCATCCGCCTCGTAGAGCACTGCCGTCTGAGTACCATCGAATTGCGAGAAGACCTTGCCCTTCTCGCGGGCAATGCCCTCCTGCGACCCGACCAGCCCGATATGAGCGGTGCCGATGTTGGTAATGACGGCGAGCTCCGGTCGAACTATGTCGGCGAGGACTTCCATCTCTCCGACGTGGTTCATGGCGCATTCGAAGACACCGAACTCATGCGTGTCCGACACCTCGAAAATGGACAGCGGCACGCCGATTTCCGAATTGTAGTTGCCCCGCGTCTTGAACGTGGGCGCCTTACGGGAGAGCACCGAGGCAATGAGTTCCTTGGTCGTAGTCTTTCCGTTGCTGCCGGTTACCGCGATGCGGGTAAGATCGGGGAGCGCCCTGAGCCGCTCGCGCGAGAATCGCTGAAGGGCCGGAAGCGGATCCGGAACAACGCACAGGGCCCCACCGGTTTCGGCGAGGAGAGAATCGAGCGGGCCATGATTCTCAGAGACGTAGCTACTGCGCACCATCGCCATCGCGGCTCCGGCGCGGAGTGCGTCCGCCACGAATGCGTGCCCGTCGGTATGCTCTCCCGGCAGGGCGACGAACAGACTTCCCTCGGTGCACTCACGTGAGTCGATGGTTATTGCTGTTATGGGGCTGTCCCCGGAGCCGTAGAGCGTCCCGCCGACCGCATCGGTCACCGAGCTCGCCGACTCAAGGAGCGCGGGCCTCGTCATCTTGCCTCCCAGTTTCCATCCGAACATACACCGTGCGGGCCGGAAAGCCTCGCTCGAGCTCCAGTTCCGTTTCCGCAAGCGACTGAATCCGAGCCGGCGAGCGGAGTACCGCGATGCCGGCGATCAGTCGCTTGTTCTCTTCTATCATGTCACGCTGTTGCTCTTCCAGCTGCGCCACTTCCCGCTCGAGTCTTTCGTAGCGGAACGATTGCCATACGTTGAGGAAAAGTGCAACGGGAAGGACGATTACGCATGCCAGAGCAATGTAGCGCCTCACACGGCCCCCTCAGGTTCTTGCAGTTTTTGTGCTACGCGGAGGCGCGCACTCCGGGAAGCGGGGTTCCGCCGACGCTCATCTTCGCCCGGCATGAGCGGCTTCTTGGTGAGAACAGACACCAGAGGCTCCCTATCTAAAGACATCGGCGCGTCGCGAGGCTCCTTCGAGCGGTAATTGTGAGCCCGGAAGCAGTGCTTCACGCGCCGATCCTCCAGGGAATGAAACGCGATGACTCCGATGCGCCCCTCGGGAGCCAGAACGCGAAGCGCCGCCTCGAGCCCCCGTTCGATTCGCTCGAGCTCACCGTTGACCGCGATGCGCAGGGCCTGGAACGTCCGCGTTGCCGGATGGATGCGTCCGTGACGGTACTTCCCCGGCACCGCATGCCACACGATGTCCGCGAGCTCACCGGCCGTGCTGATACTGCGCTGTGATCGCTCGCGCACGATACGCTCCGCGATGCGGCGGGAGTAACGTTCCTCTCCGTAGGCGTAAATCACGTCCGCAAGCTCCTTCTCATTCATCGTGTTAACCAGCTCCTCCGCGGAGGGGCCGGATTCGGGGTCCAGCCGCATATCCAGCGGCTCGGCGGACCGAAACGAGAAACCCCGACCGGATCCCGAGAAATGAAAACTCGAAATCCCGAGGTCGAGCAGAATCCGCGTCGGAGCGCGCTCCGCGGCATAGCTCGAGAAAAACTCGTCGAACCATGCCTGCTTCAGCTCGGCGCGATCGCCGAACGGAGCCAGCCGTGTGGCCGCGCGCTCCAGCATGCGCGGATCTGCATCAAGCCCGATAACGTGGAGAGTAGGATGTGCGTCCAGAAACAGGGCCGAGTGTCCGCCCTCCCCCAGAGTGCCGTCGACGAGTAGCTCCTCGTCTTCGACAGGTGATAGCCATTCGAGCACCTCGGTCGGCATGACCGGTGTATGCTGGTACTCCATGACGCTCACCATGCCCTAGAAGGAAATGCGTCCTCCCAGTTCCTCAGCCGCCTCCTGAAACTCACTCTCACTCTCCTCCAGATATGCTTCGTACTCATCGACGTCCCAGACCTCGATGAAGCGCTTGATGCCCTGAATAATGCACTCCCGCGTGAGGCCTGCGGCCTCCTGCAAAGCGCTGGGGATATTGATCCTCCCCGTCTTGTCGATCTCGATCTCCTGCGCCGGCGCAATGATCCGCCGTTGCAACAGGCGCGCCTTTTTCATAAAGGGGCTCGCCGCGCCCATGAGGCTGTCGGAGATGGTCTTCCACTCCTCCGGGGGAAACAGCCACAGGCACCGATCGATACCACGGGTGATTACCAGCTCGTTGCCCGGAATTTCCGCTCGCATTTTGGCGGGAACCAGTAGGCGCCCCTTTTCGTCGAGGGAGTTGCGAAATTGCCCGGTAATCATACCCTATCTTCCACTTTATTCTAACTTCCCCCACTTTTTCCCACCACTTGCTTCATTCTATGGCATAACGGACAGCTGTCAACGTAGTAGACAGAATAGATACGGAGAAAATTACGCGGACTGCGGGAAGAGCTACAAGTCTGTGTAGTATTTCAGGGAACGGGCGTGCGCCGGACGGCGACGCGGCGCCTCCGGCCCGGGGCGAGACCGGGCTCAGGGGCGCGCCCGGCCTCCAACTTACTTGCGGATCAGAGGAACATCGGCACCGGCCTTGCGGCCCGCCGAGGGTGCGAAAATCCGGTAGTTCAGGTGCGGGAAGATGTTGTTCTTGCGCTCGAGGCGCGTGAGCCACTCGGTGCTGATGGCACCGCGGCGGAGAGACTCATAGATGGTGGTGAAGTTGTACACGTGCTCCTTCACCCGGCGCACTGCGTATGTGACCGTCGTGCCGGCCCGCATGATGAACGGCCAGTCCGATTGCAGGGCAAGCAGCACCTCGCGGGCAGCCTGGTTCAGCGCGCGCTCCTTCAACCCGGTCTCGTCGGGGAAGCGCTCGGTAAGCTCGGTCATGCGCTCGATCGCCTTGTGCGTATGACGGTAGACCCAGTCGTTGGAGCCGTCGAGCCAGACCTCGGCGTAGCCCTTGGTACCCCAGCTCGAGAACGCCGGCTGAACGGTGTCCTCCACCGTGTTGCCTTTGAGGTACTCCGAAGGCGTCGTCATGATGATGCCCTCGCCGCTCTCGTGGATGCGTCGCGCCAGCGCCTCGATCCACTCGGGACCTTCGAACCACCAGTGGCCGAACAACTCGGCGTCGAAGGGCGATGTGATGACCGGCGGGTCGTCCATGAAGCTTTCGAGCCGCTCGACCAGGCGTAATTGACGGTAGAGGAAGTTGTCGGCGTGTTTCTGTACGGTGCGCCGGGCCTCGGCCGGATCGTAGGGAAGCTTGTAGTCGGTGTTCCCGGTAACCGCATGATACTTGAATCCGGTCGGGATGCGAATGTTGCCGTCGTGGATGTAGGGTCCTATGTAGTCGATGGGCAGATCGTAGCCGATATCCCGGAAGAACTCGCGGTAGGTGTAATCCCCCGGGTATCCCTCCTCCGGCGACCACACGGCGTTCGTCGAGTATATGTCTCGGCCGAACACACTGACCCCGTTGGGGCAGGACACAGGCAGATAAACGCCTGCGGGAGGCTTGTTATACGCGAACAGAACCCCGTGTGTGGCGGCAAAGAAGTACTGCAGGCCGTTGTTCGCAAGGTATTCCTCGAAACCGGGATAATAGCCGGCTTCGGGGAACCAGAAACCTTTGGGGTACTTACCGAAGGTCTCGTGATGCGACTGCACACCGAGCGAGACCTGGGCATCGAGCACCTGAGGGTAGCTCTCGTACAGCGGCAGAAAGGGATGGGTAGCGGCAGTCGTGAGGAGCTCCAGTCGGCCCCGTTTGTAGTGGTAGTCGAGCCCGCTGAGAATGTCTCTATCGTATTTCTCGGTGAAATCCAGGTGATTCTGGGTATAAAGCTCGTTGTAGAGCCTGGCAACCCGGTACATCTGCGGATCATCCCTGGTGCGGCGCAACTCCTTCTCGGCGAGCTCGAGCTGGCGTTCGATGTGGAGAACGTAGCGCTGCTGCAGCAGCTCATCGCGCAGCATGCTGCTGAGGGTCGGCGAGATGGAGAACGTGAGCTTGAACGGGACTTCGTCGCTCTCGAGGCGGTCCATCACCCGCAGAAGCGGCAGGTACGTTTCCGATATGGCCTCGAACAGCCAGTTCTCCTCGAGAAAGCTCTCATGCTCCGGATGTCGGACAAAGGGAAGATGAGCATGCAGCATGAGAATCAGGTGACCACGGGGCATTCGTACTCCTCTGTATCAGAAGTTCTCGTCCATCAGGCCGAGAATCCGTTGCGGTATGGTTGCGCCGAAGGATGCGACATCGAGCTTATCGAGGCCCGAGTAAGCGAGAACATGATCGGCCTGCGAGACGCGATCGTCACGCTCGTTCGGCAGCCCTCCCGGTGGCACGAGAATGGTATTCGAGCTCGCCAACAGCGTCTCGGTATCACCGTCCCGCGCTATGAGATCGATCCGGTAGTAGGTTTCCGGCTTCGGCAGATTGATGTACCAGTTCCGGTCTGATCCCTGCACAGGTATGTCGAACTGGTCGACCCGCTCGAGCGACGGATCCTCGCTCCCCGAAACCCGGAGGAGAAGATCCAGGGCCGCGTCGTCCTCCTCTCCGAGCTCATCGAATGTTCCCGGCGCGATTTCCCAGTAGGCGAAGGCCCACGCCGGATCCCGCACCAGCAATACGATTCGCGTTTCGCTGTAGTACTCCGGAAGTTGGGCGTCATCCGGGAAATTATGAACCCCCTCGAGCTCCGCGCCCTCGACGAGAACGTATTTCTTCTCTTCCACCTTCACGGGGTTCGTGTCGGAGGCTTCCTTCTCCAGCCTGTTCTCCTCGATAGCATCGAAGATAAGGTCTGCAAGAGTCTCCCGCGGGGTGTCCTCCGTGAAGTCGATGTCGTATTGAACGGCGATTCGGCGAAGGGACTCCAGGGAGAGGGCCTCGAGCCTATCTCGAATCATAGCTCCCCCTCATGGGCATTAAGCAGTGAAATAGTAGGAAAAGGTCTATGACCTGTCAAGGCGCCGTCCAAGGAGGATCATGACATCGCCGACATTGAGGCGTTTGGCCCAGGTATCCGCGGTGCGTTTGAGCCATCCCGGCGCCATACCGGCTGCGATCCCTCCCCAGCTGCGCTTCTTGACGACCTCGAAGCCGGACTCCTCCACCAGACGTCGAAGCACCCGATAGGAGAAGAGGTGAAGGTGGTCGGCAATCGCCGATCGCCAGCGCTTGCCGAAGAGGCGGGATTGAAACCCGCCGATGTCGGGGGTTACCAGAACCAGATATCCACCGACCTTCGTCACACGCGCCGCCTCCGCAAGGAAGGCGCGGGGATCCGGCACATGCTCGATGAGGTGAGACAGATGCACCACGTCGAAGGTTCCGGTGGGGAGGTCGCTTTCCTCCAGCGTCGCCACGTCGATAGTGACCCCGCGCTCGCGAGCCCCGTACTCGGCGGCCGGGGCGCAGATCTCAACTCCCCGTGCGTTCCAACCGCGATCCTTCATATGTTCGAGTAGCATTCCGGTGGCACATCCCACGTCGAGGAAGCGTCGGTTCTCGTTGAAGGAGCTTTCGATGTGCTCGAACTCGATGTCGCCGAGGCCCTGCAGCATCAGCCGGAAGAAAGCCTGCTCGTTTTCGATCTCGTAGTCGAAATAGGCATCCTGATAGCGGTCCTTGAGATCGTCGAACACCGGACAGGGGCTCTGATAGGTGTGGCCGCATTGGCGACAGCGCACAAATCTCGCCTCGGGAAGCGCGTAGCGCTCACGCGCGTCGGCGGAGCCGCAGACCGCGCAGGCCACCTCCTCGAATCGTTCGGAGCTCGCAGGCTTCATGGAAAACGTCTTCATTACTCGCTCTCACCCGTTATCTGGAAACTCGCCTCACGCTCGTTTCCGGCATGATCCTCGGCTATGATCTCGATAAGGTTACCCCCGGGGGCGATCTCGATGTTACCCAGTCGAAGACGCCCCTCCTCGTCAAAGAGTTCACTCCGGGTGTATGCCCCAGACACCCTGATGTTCTCGTCGCTGCGGCTAAGCGTCTCAAAGGCCACGCTGAAACTCTCCCGCCCATTCGCGAATACCGTCACCGCGTACGGTGCGGTGTCGCCGCGATACGGACCGTCCGAGCCGGGATCGTACACGAGCGCGCTGAGGCGGGCCGGCCCCTGCGGCAGCGATGCACCCTGACCGACGGCCACATCCGCGGATCCGCGAGACAGCCGCACGTCCTCAATACGGGGGGCAGTGCCGTCCTCGAGCTCCGGCAGCAGGATCATGGGATTCACGTAGGCGCCCCGCTCGGAGTCGATGACGCGGAACCCGAGAGTATTGCCGCCGGAGAAGCCGGTACGGCCCACCACGCCGACCTGCTCCGCCTCGCCGAACTCGACTGTGGCGTCCCCGGGGTCACGGTCGAGATGGGCATAGAGCGACCGGAAGCCGCCCTCGTGCTCGAGGACGAGGAAGCTGCCGAGCCCGTGGGGAATCGTCCCGCGATGAACTTCAGCGTCGAATGCGAAGACAAGCTCCCCCTCGGCAGCCGCACCGACCGGCCCGGCCTGCGCCACGAGCTCGAGACCGGGAGACAGGGCCCGGTCCGTCGGCACAGCGAACCCGAGATCGATGGAGAACTCTTCGACGGGCCACGTCCACGCGCCGAGGACGAGAACGGCACAGAGAACTCCGACAAGGACAGGCCCTATCCCTGCACAAGCTCTACGCATAGCAACCTCCCGTTCGCGCCGATGTAGACGCGGGAGCCCGCCGCGCTCAGAAAAACGTCATCGGTGGCGATCGTCTGGGCGAACAGCGGCAGGTCGGGCCACACTGTCGCTTGCAGGCGACGGGTGGGGACATCCCCGACGTCCTCTCCGGGTGCGACGCGCGCGGCAGCGAGCACCAGGTCGAGCTCCGGCAACGCCCTGACCTCCTCGACCGCGCCGGCAAGATCGATGCGGTTGAAGCTCTCCGTATCCCGATGGTAGAGCAGCAGGCCGCCCGGTTGCTCCACCGCCAGCGTCTCGCCGTCATCGAGGAAATCCAGGAGCAGGGGGCGGCGGTAGTCGGAATCGAGCTCGAGCTGGAGTACGGGAAAGAAGCCCTCGGTATGGCGCTCGAAGAGGATGAGCTTCTGGGGATCTATGCCCGCGACGGCGGCGAGGACGTCCTCGTCTTCACCGAGTGCGACCGCAAGCGTAACCGGAATGCGCGCCCCCTCGGTCGCGTAGGAGAAGAGCTCTTGCCCGCCCTCGTCGAGGAGGTGGACGCTGCCGTCGAGGAGTCCGACCGCCGTGCGATTCTCACCGGCATCGAGGTCGGTCAGTACCGACAGAAAATCACGCGCCCATATCTGCTGCCCGTCGACGCTCCACTCCGAAACGGCGCTGCCCCCCGGAGCAAAGATGTAGAGGCGTCCGTGATCGAGCCTGGGATACCCATGCGCCGCGATACTCCGAACGAACGCGCCGTCCGGGTTCTGAAGCACGACGTTCTCGCTTATGACCGAGTAGTTCGCGAACCGATCGGAATCCTGAGCGATGCCGTAGCGTATCTGCTCAATGTGCCTGAGACGACCGTCGGAGGTGAAGTATCCGAACTGCGAACCCAGGCGGAAGGGCATGACCCGCGCCTCGCTGCCGTCACCGGCCGCAGCGCCGCCGTCGAGCGAGAGCACCCACTGCCGCTCGAGGAGCAGCTCGGTCCCTGTCGACCGCGGAAACGCGAGCACGTAGACCAGCGTGAGGATTATGAGAAGAAGAATCCGTCGCAGAGGTTTCGGCATGCCCATCAGGCCTTGGCGGCGCGGGCGTTGCGCTCGTCGGTCTCCATCTTGGTCTTCCAGACATCCAT
>CAZVXU010000079.1:0-10851 GCA_964631585.1 uncultured Spirochaetaceae bacterium
GACTGGAGTACGGTGAGCCCAATGTATGAAATCCGCACATGCACCGTGGAGGGATGCGAGCGCCCCGCCGTGTATGAAGAACACAGCTGTTACCGGCATCTCGCCGATCCGCCCGCATTCTCACGTCGCATCGCGGCGATTCTTGCGGATCACGGCACCCTCTGCGATGCCGATCTGTCCGGAGCCGTCTTCGAAGACGCCGACTTCACGGAGGTCAGCCTGCAGGGATGCCGGTTTTCGGGTGCATCGTTTCACCGCTGCATCCTCTCGAAATCGGACGTAGAGCTCTGCTTTTTCGACAATGCCGTATTCACCGACTGTACGGTCCACGATGCACGCATTCGGAAGTCGGTATTCGGCGCCGCCCGGGTGACAGGCTGTGACTACACCGGGAGCGATATTATCCAGTGCTCGTGGAACGGGTCGTCCTGCAGCCGGGTGACGTTCGACGACACCGACATCCTCCACTCCCGTTTCATCTGGGCGGAAATCACCGATACGACCTTCCGCAACTGCAACCTCAAGGCGGTGGATTTCCGGCGCAGCACGCGCCTCCGGGTGTCGTTCAAGTACTCCAATGCCGAGGATGCCACATTCTCAGCGGAGAACGTTACGTGGCACTGAGACTGCTCTCCCATTACAGTGTATCTACTTTTTCGAACGTATACGTCCTCGCCTGTGAGCGGAGCAGGCAGGCCGCCATCATCGATCCCGCGAGGTTCGAAGCTCCCCTGCTCGAGTTCATCGAGTCGAACGGCTTCGCGCTCGCCCATGTCCTCATAACGCGTCCCGATGAGTCCCACGAACAGGGCGTTCGCACGTTGAAGCGCATCTACGACGTGCAGATACATGCCGGGATTCCGGAGATGGCGGGATCGGAAACCGCGGTTGTAGCAGAGGGGACGACCATCACCCTCGGCGACCGCGAAATCACAACGATCGCCCTGCCGGCACACTCCCAGGACGCACGGGCCTACATGTACGGACACCTCCTGTTTTGCGGCCCGGAGATGTCGGCGGGCGGAATTGCCCCCGGGCACCCCGGCTACTCGGGGGTGCTCCTTCGGAAGATGATCCATGAGCGGCTCTTGAGCCTCCCGCCGGAGACTATCGTCCTGCCCCGGGAAGGTCCGCCCACGACGATCGGACTCGAACGCGACACGAATCCCGAGCTCAGAGCTACCGATAACGGACAAACTACCGATCGCGAATGAGCGTGCCGATCGTATCTGCGAACCGCCGAGGAAGGGGCGCGGTGAAGTCCCGCGGGCCGGCCTCCCCGGGCGGCGTGAAACGCAGCGATAGCGCGTGCAACATGAGCGTCGCCTCGGGGAACTGCGCACTGTGGCGTGCGTAGAGCGGATCTCCGAGAATGGGATGGCCGAGATGCCGCATGTGTACACGCAGCTGGTGCGTGCGGCCCGTGTGCGGGTGAAGGACCACCACGGCGTGGTCTGCGAATGATCGCAGCACCCGGTAGCCGGTGTAGGCGGCCTTTCCCTGCTCCGCATCGTGGGCAAAGCGCTTTCTGTTATTGGGGTCACGACGGATGAAGCCTTTTACGGAGCCCACCGGCGGTCTCGGCGTGCCCTTGGTGATGGCGATGTAGGTCTTGTGAACCGCACGCTCACGGAACTGCCGGGAGATCTCCTCGTGAGCGTTCGCCGACTTTGCCACCACGATGATGCCCGAGGTGTCCTTGTCGAGGCGATGGACGATGCCCGGGCGCAGGCTCTCCGGCTCGAAGTCCCGTTCGAGGCCCGCAACGTGATGAAGAACCGCATGGGCGAGCGTGCCGGAGTAGTTCCCCTGCGCCGGGTGAACAACCATCCGCTGCGGCTTGTCTATGATGAGGAGCTCCCTGTTCTCGAATATGACCGAAAGAGGGATGTCTTCCGGCTCGAGATCCGGCAGGGGGACGGGCCCGAACTCAACCTCGACGTGCTCACCCTCATGCACGCGCCGTGAGGGTTTGACTGAGCGTCCGTTTATGAGGATTCGGACCTCCCTCGTTTTCAATTGGCTTCGCGGAAAGAGATCGAGCACCTCGCTTACGTAGCGGTCGGCACGCAGCCCGTCATGCGGCGCCTCCACGACGGCTTCGGCGGTGTCGAAATCGTCGTCGCGCTCCGCCATGCTCACCGTCCGTCGTCCTGCGCACGGTCTCCGGCGCGGCCGTCGGCGCGGATGCGGCCGATGATGAAGTCAATGAGCGCCACGCCCACGGACATCCCCGCGGCGGTGAGAATGACCCCGATGCGCTCGTCCTCGGTAAGGGGCGGTTTGTCGGGCGGGCCGAAAAACCAGGGAGCATAGGTGTAGTTCCACTCACCGGCTTTCAGGCTCTCACGGCCGAACCGGACCGCGTCGTATCCGACATTCGCGAGGAGCAGCACCACCGGAAAGCTTCCGAGGGCAATGATCTCCCCCCGTCGCAAATCCCTGGCCCACCCCGGGAACTCATCCGGCGAGTACGGCTCGGGTGCGGCGCCGGCCGATCCGGCATCCCCGCCGCTCTGCGCAGGCAGAACCGATGCGCTGAAACAAAGCAAGAGGACCAGCGCCAATCGCTTCGAGCTCATAGCATGGCTCATCATCAGCTGCGCGCTCCGAACAACCGGGTGCCGAGGCGTACCATCGTCGAGCCTTCCTCAACGGCGATGCCGTAGTCGTTGGTCATGCCCATCGAAAGAACCGAGAAGTCGAGATCGGGATAGCTGCGCGCTACCATGGTGAAGAGACGATTCAGCTCCCTGAAACTGCGTCGTATCGCCTGTTCATCGGAGGTAAAGGGGGCGAGCGTCATGAGGCCCACCGGGTCGAGGCTGTCGAACTCGAGCACGCCGTCGAGCACGTCGCGCAGCGCGTCCGCGCCCTCGACCCCGTACTTGTTCTCCTCCCCCGAGGTGTTGACCTCGAGCAGGATGCGCATGCGGGCACCGGCGGCGTCGCAGTGCTTGTGCAGCGCCTCGGCGGTCTCCACGCAATCGATGGACTGCACGGTTGAGAACAGTCCGACCGCCGATTTCGCCTTGTTCCGCTGCAAATGGCCGATGAGATGCAGATCGAGGTCCTCCGGGGGATTTTCGTACTTGGAGGCGGCCTCCTGCACCCGGTTTTCCCCGAAACAGCGAATACCGGCCTCGTAGGCGTCCGTAACGGCCGATTCATCGTGGTTCTTGGTGACAGCCATCACCGTCACCTCTTCGGGATCGCGGCCCGCGCGAATGCAGGCTTCGCCGATCTCCTCCTGTACCTCGCTGACTTTTTCGACGACCGACATACCCGTATGGTAGCAGAACTCGCCCGTCTCGTTAACATCCGCCGAATGTTGACTGCGGCTCGGCGTGGGAGTAATTTAAGCGAGGTTATCGGAGATCTTAATCAAGGGCGAAATATCATGAGTGAACTACTGTGGTCAGATCGGCAGAAATCTACCTGGCGCACCAAGGTCGGCCTCGCCGAAATGCTGAAGGGCGGCGTCATAATGGACGTTACCGACGCCGAGCAGGCCAGGATCGCGGCCGAGGCAGGCGCGCAGGCCGTTATGGCGCTCGAGCGCGTCCCGGCCGACATCCGCGCGGCAGGCGGTGTTGCCCGCATGTCCGACCCGAAGATGATCAAAGAGATACAGGCAGCCGTCTCCATACCCGTGATGGCCAAATGCCGGATCGGCCACTTTGTCGAGGCACAGATCCTCGAGTCTCTGGGAGTCGATTTCATAGATGAGAGCGAGGTCCTCACCCCCGCCGATGACCAGTACCACGTCAAGAAGGAAAACTTTCGCGTTCCCTTCGTGTGTGGCTGTCGCGATCTCGGTGAGGCGCTGCGGCGCGTCGGCGAGGGTGCTGCGATGATCCGTACCAAGGGGGAAGCCGGGACCGGCGACGTAGTCGAGGCCGTTCGACATATACGCACCGTGCGCGACGGCATCCGCCGGCTGCAGAGCCTGCCGGAGGAGGAGTTGATGACCGAGGCAAAGAACCTCGGCGCTCCGTATGATGTCGTGGTCGAGGTCGCTCAGACCGGGAAACTGCCCGTCCCGAACTTCTCTGCCGGTGGAGTGGCTACCCCGGCCGACGCTGCGCTCATGATGCAGCTCGGCGCCGAGGCCGTCTTCGTGGGATCGGGCGTGTTCAAGTCGGACAACCCGCGTCGCCGGGCGAGAGCCATCGTGGACGCGGTCGCCTACTATAACGACCCTGCCAAGCTCGCGGAGATCTCCACCGACCTCGGTGCTGCCATGGTCGGCATCAACGCCGGCGGCATGGAGGAAAGCGAGCGCATCGCAGTCAGGGGATGGTAGGCACCTCTTCACCGGTCGGGGTCCTGGCGTTTCAGGGCGACTTCCAGAAACATCTCGAGCTTCTCACCGCCATGGATAGGCGGGCCGTGCCCGTTCGAAGACCCGAAGATATCGATGACCTGGCCGCCCTGATCATTCCGGGTGGCGAGAGCACGACGATCGGTATGCTCATGGATCGCTTCGGCCTCATAGAAGCGGTCCGCAGTCGGGCAAGAGACGGTATGCCCGTCCTCGGCACCTGCGCAGGTGCGATTCTGCTGGCGCGGGAGATCGACGGAAGCGAGCAGCCACGAATCGGCATCATGGACATCGGCGTGCGCCGTAACGCCTACGGCAGGCAGATCGAGAGCTTCGAGGCGGATGTTGAGCTCAGCGAACCCGCCAACCGCGGTTCGGCCGCCGGCGAACCCGGCCGGCACGGATCGGTACGAGCCGTTTTTATCCGCGCGCCTATCATCACGCGCGTGGGACGCGGTGTCGATGTCCTTGCGAGATTCGAAGACGACCCGGTGGTTGTTCGCCAAGGAAATCTGATGGCTGCGACGTTTCACCCCGAGTTAAGCGGAGAGACAGCCGTCCATCGACTCTTTCTCGGCAACGCCGGCCTGTAATTGTCGCCGGCAAGCGGGCGCCCGCGGCGTGCAGGTACCGCCCCCCGGGGCCGTCCGCGTCGTCCGCTATACGTTCCGCGAAAGATTGTAATCGAGAAGCTCACCGAGCATAGTGACGTCGGCGCCCGTGTCGGCTGCTATGCGCGCGATGTCCGCGCGTGCGGCTTCAGCCCAGGACTCGACGAGGCCTTCCACCTCCCCGCAAACGCCGTGCCGTAGGATGAGTTCACGAACCGTTTCCACCGTCCCCGGCGAAACCTCACGTGAGCCGAAGATCTCCTCCAGGCGTGCGCCCTCCGCCTCATCCGCCCGGGCGAACAGGTATTGCCGGAAAAGGGTCTTTTTGTTCTCTGCGATGTCGGAGCCCAGCGGCTTGCCGATGCGCTCCTCGTCGCCGAAGAGCCCGATCTCGTCGTCCTTGATCTGAAAAATGACTCCGAGCTTTTCCCCGAGCTCCCCCAGAGCCGTCACCACGGATTGCCCCTGTCCGGCGAGCACGGCGCCCACCGAGAGCGGCAGAGAAAAGGTATATCGGCCGGTTTTGAAGCGATACAGGTCGATGATCTCGGTCTCGGTTACTTCCCGAGTGGTCTCTCCGTAGTAGAGATCGCTCATCTGTGCCAGTCCGACCCACGTGATCTCCCGGGAAAAAAGCGAGCGCACCCGTGCGGCCACCTCGTTCGGACATGAGAGGCCCTCGAGCATGCTAAAGGCATAGAGCATAGCTACGTCACCTACACAGGTTCCGAGCGCCTCACCGAGGTGATACCAGTCGTCAATGCCTTCATCGCGAGCAATCGCTGCATACTGGTAGAACACTGCGTCCTCGCCCCGTCGAGAAGTGTCACGATCCATGATGTCGTCGTGAACGAGCAGGAAGCTCTGGATGAGCTCCGCCACAGCGCCCGCGCGCACGATGTTCTCGTCCGGCTCGTGGCCGAACAGACCCGCACCCATCGCCACGAGGCCGCCGCGTATCATCTTCCCCCGTGTCGCGAAATCGAGGAGCCGACGCGCGACGTCACGTCCCCAGGGGCTTACCCGCTGGAACTCCGCTTCCGCCTCGCCGAGCTCCGATTGGAGAAACCCGGCTATGGCCGTGCTACGCTCTGTGAGATAGGCTTTCACTGCCGTGCTCCTTTGGAGGAACCCGAAGGGCGTTCCCGGTGATATTGAAAAGTATGCGGGGGCGGGACGGTTTGACTTTCCGGGAAAATACAACCATCGGATCCTTCCGTATGACTCTACCGGTCCAGTTGTACATATCCGAGGCGGTTTTCACCGGCACCAGGATCCGCTTCGGCATGAAGCCGTAGCCGCCCTCGGCAAACCCCTGCCACTCCTCGTAGCGGTCCAGCTGAGCCCAGATGAAGCGGGAAAACTCCTCGGGGTCGCCACGGGCGGCGTCCTCGCTCAGGTCGGAAAGCGTGGTGTCATCAAGTGGGAGATAGGTACGGCCAAGGCGATTGTCCTCTGCGACGTCTCGGATAAAGTTTATGAACTGCATCGCCCTGCCCTGCATCATTGCCGCATCGAGAGCCATGGCCGGCAACTCCAGGATTCGTGCCATATACAGCCCGATGACTTCGGCCGACCCGTAGATATACTCGAGGGTCTCCTCCAACCGCCGGTAGATCGTCCTGCTGAGATCCATCTCCATGGAATCGAGAAATGCCTCGGTCCACTCCCGAGCGAAGCCGCAACGGCGGGAAAGCTCCACGAAAGGATCGATGATCTCGTCATTGGCGGGGTGACCGTCGAGAGCGCGGCGGTAGGTATCGCGGAAGGCATGGAAACCCGATGCGTCCTGCGGAGTGGAGTCCACGAAATTGTCCGCTACGCGAACAAAACCATAGAGAGCAAAGACATCCGATCTGACGTGTTTAGGAAAGAAGAGACTGGAATTGAAATAAGTCTTGCTGCCGCTTCGAAATACACGATAATGTGTGTGTTCAACGCCCATGAAACTCCGCTAATACCAAAGAATTACGCTTAGAATAATAACGGAGGTAGACAACTTCAAGAAATATCGCGCCGACAAAGGCGGAAGCCGCGGTCACCACGCCCGCCACCGGTGCAACGGCCGCGCCGATGAAGAGCACCGCCACCAGTGTTATCACGTTGACAAGGACACCTCGCGTGATCGAACGGGTGCGCTCCTGCTGTACCTGTACGCCGCGGTAGAAGAATACGAAGCTGCCGATCGCCGGCGACAGCGCCATGATGAGCACCGGCAGAAACACGAGCTCCCGAAGATTAGGGGCGAGCCCCACAACCCCGCCGAACCACAAGTCGCGAAGCGGCGTTACGACGAACAGCAGGTACAAGACGCCAAGGAAGATCGAAAGATAGAGCGTAAACCGACGCAATACGTAGAAATCCTCTTTCGTTTTCAGCAGGGCGATGATCGCCTCCTGAAGCGCAAGAGCCAGCGAGAACAGTATGAAATTGAATGACATCACGACCGGCCAAACCGCCAGCGAGCGCACCGGTTCCGGCGCCCGCGCGATGCCGAACGTGAGCAGCGGCCGCGAGGCAAGTACGATAACCGAGGTTGCCGCGAGCGGCACATAGAACTTCAGCAGCTCGTCGTAGCCGACGACCATATCCTCACGTCCCGGCTCCAGCGTGTCACGAATGACCGGACGCGCGTAGAAATAGGAGGAAACCGCGCCGGCAGTCACACCGCCGATCAGAGCGACCGCGGCGATCTGCGCCCCACCGGCGTACTCGGTCATGAAGCCGAGGACGAGAAGCGCAAACGTCACTGCGAGGCGAATGACCATCGTGTTCGGAACCACTTTCGCGCGTCCATAACGGATCAGCACGCCCTGCCAGAGCCTGCGGTAGCCCACCACGGCGGCCCAGGGAATCATGAGGGCGAATGCGGCGTGCGACGGAGCGATGAGATTCTCCGGCACCTGTACCACGTGGCGCAGGAGGGGCACATACACCCAGGGGAGGCTCAGCACGATGTGGAAAGCGGTGAGGCCCAGCGCCAGCATGTGCATGAACCTCAGCAGGCGCCGGTAATGCTCGCGGTCCTTTGCCATGGCCGTCCCGGCGGAGAGCATCTGGAGGATTGGACTCTCGACGATGAGCGCCAGAGAAAACGTTACCCCGAACGCACCGAGCTGCACCGTGGCATCCGACAATCTCGCGATAACCGCCGTGAGTGCCGGCTGCTCGATGCCCATGAGGATCCACATTGCCGCCAGCGGGAGATATGTGAGAAGGGCTTCTTTCTGTGTCAGCGTCGGGCGCGACGTGTGTTCTTTCATGCTACGAGAACAAAGATGGATACGGGACGGACGATGCGTGAGCGCAAAAAAAGACGCCGCATCAGCTGCGACGTCGCCATTGGCCTGGAGTGCCGGCTATTTACTGGGCGATACTGGAGTTGAACCAGTGACCTCTTGCATGTCAAGCAAGCGCTCTAACCATCTGAGCTAACCGCCCGCAACGCGTGCAATATACTCTACTGATTCAAAGACATCAAGATCCGCTCGAGTACTTTCTTGCGGTCGAGCGGCTTCACGATGTAGTTCTTCGCGCCGACGAGCAGTGACTTCTTTACAAGATCCTGCTTACCGAGCGCGCTGATCATCACTACGACGGCGTTCTTGTCGAACGCGATGATCTGCTCGAGTGCCGAGACGCCGTCCATTTTCGGCATGGTGATATCCATCGTAACAACGTCGACGTTCGGGTAGAGCTCTTTGTATTTTTCTAAGCCCTGTTGACCGTCGGACGCGGTGCCTACGACGTCGAAACCCTCACTCGTGAGGATCTGGCTGATCTGTTTCGTGACGAACATGGAGTCGTCAACGATCAGCACCTTGTAGGCATCGCCGTTTTCCTTGACACCTTCAGCCTTTCGCTCGTTTATGCTCGGGAAATCCTGTTTCGTCTTCATAGCTCGGCTCCCTAGGATCGCTCCCTGATCGCGACATTGATCTCGATTTTGCCCTGCGGTATTTCCATCGGCACTATCAACGCCTCGACTCCAGTATCACTTACCTCCATGTTCTCGCCGGTAAAAATGGCGGGCGGGGTAAGATCGAACTGAAACCCTAAGTTGTGAAGTTTCGTCACCGACTGACCGGTGATCATGTTGGCCAGCTCGGTGATCGTCGCCTTGCCCATATCATCGAGCTCGGTCGGCTTCTCGAGATCCATGCCCTCGAGCATCGCCGCGGCGATGTTGATCGCCGTCTCTTTCGTCATGTCGAATAATACCCGGCCCTCGACATCCCCTGCAAGCCCGACGACCGCAGCTACCCCGAGGACCGGCATCGAGGTCGACTTCAGATAGAGGTCGCCACGGTTCACCTCGCTGTTCAGCACTTCCTTGAGGACATTGTAAGCCGACTCGACGAAGGGGTTTATGTACTCGACTCTCATGTTGTACTCCTTGAAGACGGCCCCACGGTGGTATAGGCATTCACCGCTCCGCCGACACTTCGCCACCCCGACAGTGCGTCGAGGGCTTCCTGCGCGCCGGGTATCGCGATACCACCCGGCCCCAACTTCTCCGAAAAGTCCGCTGTCACGCGATGTTGCGCCTCCTGCGGGAGCATTGACAGAAGATCCCGGCTGAGAATGACGCCGACTTCCGGCACCGTGTTCTCATGCAGCACGTCATGGTACTCGAACAGAATGAGCTCCTTGATCTCTTCAGCGAAACTGAATCCATTCGTACCCTCCACCAAGTATTCGCGATAGTACTCCGGAACGGAGGCGGCCGAAAATACCAGGTTCGGGGCGGTCGAAATGCTCAGCAGGTCTATGTCGCTCGCCCAGATCTTGATCCGCTTCTCCGGATACGTCCTTCGGAGCAGCACCGCGAGCGAGTAAGTCTCGTATCCCTTCCCACACCCCGGATTCCACACGTTGAGATTGCCGGGGAGCTCATCGTTGTCGGGCAGCGTCCGCGCCACGCGCTCGAGGTAGTCGTCACCCCAGAACGCTTCCGTGTACGGCGAGAAAAAGGGTTGAATGAAGGCGGCGGCATCCTCTTCGGTGCGAAGTTGTATCTCCTTTCCCGCGCGGGAACGCTCTGCCTTCCACTCCTCGAACCGGCGTGAGAGCCAGTCCGCGTTGATGAGACCGGGGTGCAAAACCCTGAATGCCGCAAGTGCCTCGCCAATGAACGAGACGTCGGTGTCAGCTGCAGCCGACTGCCCGCCACCCGGGCCGGATGAGCCCGTTGCAGCAGCGCCTGCCTGCCGGTCTTGCCGCGCGCCACCGGACGGTGCGCCGTTGCCCGCTGCCTGCGTCTCGGCAGCACCCGCGGTAGCCCCCATTGACGGGGCCGGCGGCGGGACCGAAGGGCTCTCGAGCCCGGAGCCGTCCGTTCGTCCATCCTCACGCGCGAATATTCGCTCAACGTCGAGAATTATGTAGAGCCGCTCTTCATGCTCCACGACTCCGCTTATGTAGCGAATATTCACGTCTGCGAAAATGGGGTGAGGTGGTTGAATCTCCGAGGAGGAGATGCCCACGACCCGGTCTATGGAATCCACCACTACGCCGAGCAGGTGATCGTCCACACGCACGATGAGGCCGCTCTCCTGCGCTTTCTGCTCGTCGGGAAGGGGCACGCCGAACATCTGCCGAAGGTCGATCACGGAAATGATCTCTCCGCGAAGATTGTACACACCGCGAACGAAGTGCATTGTGTTCGGAACGTAGGTAAAGCTACCGAACTTCGCAATTTCCTTCACCTTCATGATATCCACGGCGTAGTCTTTCCCGCCGAGCGAAAAGGTGACCATCTTGAAGTCTATATATTCGTCCTGTTTGCGCTCGTCCTCGCGCTCGGCGTCACGTTGCGCCTGGGCGATCGTACCTGCGATGCTCGTGAACCTGCTTTCGCCCGCCATCAGCTGATCCTCGTCTCCCGCCGACGTCGGCGCTCCATCTCGTGCCTCA
>CAZVXU010000080.1:0-10848 GCA_964631585.1 uncultured Spirochaetaceae bacterium
GACCTTCCATATTCGCATCTGCGATCAGGTTGTTGTGAGTGATACCGAGCTCGGTGCGCTCCAGTCGCGAGCTCGCGGCGGGATTGGCTTCGAAGAAGCTGTAGTCGCGTGCAACTGCGGTATAGGCGGATGCCATGCCCTCCATTTCGCCGCCGAGCGGAATCTGAAGTGTAGGAAAGGTCGTGAGGCCGGTGTTCTGCGGGTTGCTCAAACCGCCGGAGTCGGCGAAGTCGTACATGAAGTCGGGCCAGCCGATGGCGTAGGCGGGAGCGGAGAGAACTGCAGCTATGATTATTACGCACGAGAACCTTTTCATCTTCGTGATATATAATATCCCGGGGAGGGGATTGTTTCAATTTGCATATATTCCATGTATTTCAAATGTCGACAGTGTCAGGCCGAATCCATAGCCTGTCGATACCCATTATAGGGTAGCTCGAGGAGGGGATTCCTGACGTACCTCCGGGTACCGACTCTACTGCTCATTCTTCTCGTACTGTATTCGTTCATCGGGACAGCTGTGCTCTCAGCCGCCGGCGGGCAGGAGGCGACCGGTTCGGGTGCGCCGGACGGGGATCCTATCGAGGAGGCGAACCGGCTCGTGGAAGAGGGCCGGCTGAACGAGGCAATGCTCGTCCTCGAAACGGCCGTCCGCGAGAACCCCGAGCTCATCGAGGCATCGGAGAAGGTCATGGACCGTATTCGAAGCCAGCGCGCGGAGTATAACGAAGAGTTCGAGAGACTCATCGACAATCTGATGAACAGCCCCGGCGAAATCGAGCGAACTCTTGCCATCATCGACCGGATGGAGGAGCTCGACCGCTTCCCCAACGAACGGGTGGTAGAACAGGTCACCGAGGCGCGCGTCATCGCGCAGCTTGCCTATGACAGAAATCGCGCAGCGATCATCATGCGGGAAGCCGCAGAGCTGATCGATCAGGGACGCTACGCCGATGCGGTGGAGCGCTATCTCTCCGGCTTCGATCTCCAGCGCGGCCGGTTCGAAGAACGCGCGTACGGCAACATATTCGTAAACAGGGTGGATGACGCTCTCACACAGGTTCGTGTCAATGCGGAGGCGTTCATTGCGTCCGCTCCGGAGTTCAGAGGCGACGTGGCGGCTCTCGAGGCCGCCGCGGCAAGCGACGCAGTCGACGAGCTCGAGGCTCTGCTCGATGAATACGCCGATGTGTTTCGCCGTATCGGCGCCCGGCTTGCCAATGTCGACGAGGCGGCCGCGCGGCTTGCCGAGCAAGGTGAAGAGGTCGCCTCCATCGACCCCGAGGATCCGGTGGACTGGCATATACGGCTCACCCACCGGTTCTCGGCGGGGCGCCCGGACGCGGCGGAGCCCGAAGGTATTATCGGAGCAGTTACCACCGCGCAACGGAGCTCGAGATTCGGGCTCGCGAGGACCTTTGCAGCCCGCGCCGACACCCACCTCGACCGTGGAGTGGGTTCCACCGATGAGCGCGCCTGGGAGGAGGCCCGGGAGGAGTTTGATCTCGCCCGGATTCAGGCGAACGCCGGCGTGCGCCTCTCCGTCATCGGAACGGGGGTCGAGACTGATACCGACTTCGAAGAGGCGGTGGCCCAATTGCCTGACGTGCTCGACGGTGTGTACGCGGACGAGCATGTTCGGCGTGAGACGGCAGTGACCCTGCGGTCGCTCGCCGATACCATGGCAGAGGTCGATGCCGAGCGGGTGGAACCCGGCGAGACGGAAGACCTCCAGGTTCTCGCCGAGGCGAAAGCCGCCATGGCCGTTCGCGTTGCCGATATACGCGAGCTGGCCGCGAGCCGGCAGCAGATGACGAACAGCTATCGCACACTGACGCCCGAGGCGTTGAGCGATCGCGCCGACGCCCTCCTGTCGCGCACGGAAGCGGCCGTCTCGTCGCGCGAGGGCGAGGTCGTGGAGTACGAGATCGCGACCCTCGACCGCGCCGCCGATGTGCGCCTCGGGCGCTTTACCGAGCGGCTCGAGACGGGGCGTGAAGACTACCGCACGGGAATCGACCTGCTCGAGGGCGTTGAGGAGGTCGTGGAGCAGGCTCCCGCCGACGACGGTGCCGAAGAAGCGGTTACGGTAACCTATCGTTATCCGGATCGCGCACTCGAGCAATTCCTGGCTGCCCAGAGCGATGTGCAGGCCCTTCGCGCCGATGTCGCGGAGGCCCTCGAGTCCTATCGGGGCGAGGACGAGTACGTGCTACTCGAGGAGCGCATACAGACACAAATCGTCGATATCGAAGCCCTTCTCGCCGAAGTGGACGAGCTGTCGAACGCAATTGCCTCTCGCACGACGAGCGCACGCGACCAGATTGCCCGGGCGCAGGAGTTGCGGAACGAGGGCGACAGTCTGGTGGCACAGACCCGGCAGGCCATCAACAGCCTGCAGGTGGAACGTGCCCGTGAGCTGTGGGAGGCGGCGCGGCAGCGGTACTTCGAGTCTCTCGAGCTGCAGCAGAACGCCGCCTTTCGTGACCAGGCGGATGAGTTGATAACCTCACTCGGTGCCGAGATCCAGGAGGCGCGAAACCGGCGGATTGTCCAGGAGGTCCGCCGGCGAATAGACCGGGCCGACGCACTGTATCAGCAGGAGAGCTACCAGCAGTCCTACGACCTGTTGACCGAGGCGCGCGATCTATGGCAACAGACCAACGTGCAGCCCAACCCGGAGATCGAGCGCCTGCTTCGCTTCGTCAATGCGGCGCTGAACCTCGAGAATACCCGCACGCTCGCTGAAACCGAGCCACTCTATCCGGTACTCTCGAGTTACCTCAACCTCGCCCGCCGCGACTACAACGAAGCTCAGGATGCGGCGCAGGGCAGCGGCAGCGCACCCGCGCAGCAGCTTCTTGCCCGCGCCGAGGAAAACGTCGACAACGTTACCGCCATGCGCCCCTACAACTGGGAAGCCCGTATACTCAAGCTCCGGATTCTCCGGCTCAGAGACTCCGAGAACTTCGACGAGGTGTTCGAGCGGCGCTTCGAAGAGGCCCTCGACCGGAAGGACGATGACCCGCAGGAAGCCCTTACCGCCTTCGAGACGCTTGCGGCCATAAATCCTAATTATCCCGGCCTTCAGAATCAGATTGTGGAGCTCGAGATCGAGCTCGGCATCCGGCCCGACCCGGTCACTCAGGCGCAGATCGCCGAGTCGAACCGACTCCTCAACCAGGCGCGCCAAATTGCCGCCGGTGCCGGCGAGGCGCAGCGACAGGCGTCGATGTCTATCCTCGAAGAGGCTGTCACCCTCAACCCGGAGAACCGCGAAGCACAGATTCTCCTCGACCGGTTGCGTATACAGAGCGGCGGTCAGGCGACGGTGGCCCTCTCCTCGGCCGAGGAGCAGCAGCTGCGCCGGGCTGAGACCCTCTTTATCCAGGACAACGCCGCCCAGGCCTATGCCATCGTCCAGCAGCTCCTGCGCGACGAGGAGAATCAGCGCTACCCGCCGCTTCTCGACCTCGAGCAGCGCATTGCGGCGAGGCTCGGCCTATGATTCCCGGGCGAAACGGGAAGCGGGGCCCCGTGGGACGGCGGGGCGGCGGACACGCGGGCCGAGGGCGGGCCGGCGGAGTTCTGCCATTGTTGCTGTGCGTTGTGGCGGCCCTCTGGGCCGCGCCGGCTCTCTCCGCCCAGGATCTCTCGATGGAGGCAAGCGGGTTGTTCTTCGAGAACCCGCGGTTTCTGGTGGATGAGAGCGCGTATTTCCCGCTTGCCCTGATCGGCGACGACAATCTCTACGTGATCTACCAGGAAGTCTCCCGGCAGGAGCAGGGGGCGGGCGGCGAGATCCATATCTCGGTGGCCGTTTCCGAGCGAGGCCGCGACTGGACCTATCGGCGCCGTGTCGTGGGGCCCATCGAGTACGACCGGGAAAGCCCGCCCGTGGTGTTTACGACCGAGATCACCGAAAACGGGGATATCTACCTTGCTCTCGTAGAGTCGGCCACCCGAACCCGCATTCTGATATCCTCCGACGAGGGGCGCAGCTTCCGGGAGACGGCGACGCTGGAAACCGAGGTTACCAGCGTCGCTCCACAGCTGTCCGTCTCGAGCGACGGCGGCCTTCTGCTGTTCGTGAACCAGAACGTCGGGGCGACGCAGAGTATTCTCTACTCCTACTCGCTGGAAGGGCGGCAGTGGGCGGAGTTTGATGAGCTCGTTGGCGACCCCGATATCGGATTCAACTTTCTGCCGGACCACGCCACTCTGAACGGCCGCGACTATGTCGTGTTTCAGAGCGTCAACCCGAATCGCGCCCCCAGTTATCAGCTGTACCTGAAGACCAGCGACGACGGCGGGCGGAGCTGGAGTGATGCGCGCATCGTCTCGGACTTTCCGCCGGAGGATGCGGGCGCATCCTACCTCGACTATGACAATCAGCGTCCCTTTATCGAGCCGGTGAACGGGGAGCTCGGCCTGGTGTGGGAGCGGCAGACCGGCGCCAGGGCGCGTCAGATCTACTACGCCGCTGTGAGCTCAGACGGTGAGATCACCGGCAGGCCCGAGCCCGTCAGTCGGGGACTGGACAACAGCAACTACCCACAGATCGTACGCCACAATGGCGAGACCTTCGTCATGTGGTTCACCAACCCGTTCGGGAGATCGCAGATCCAAATCGCAGCTCGCGTGCGCGGCCTGTGGCGGAGCCGGAACCTCAGCTCCGTCGTCGGAGCATCCACCTTCGGGAGCCCGATCGTGCACAGGGACCGACTGCACGTATTCTGGCAGAACCGACGCGGTGATGGCGCGCCATCTCTTGTCTACCTCGAGCCCGACCAGCGTGCGCAGCCGCCAGAGTTGAGAGCGGCGAACTACGTGCCGGAACGGCGCTCCTCGCGCGAGCGGGCGGAGTTTACCTGGAGCCCCCCGGACGACCCCTCCGGTATCGCCGGCTACAGCGCGAGGTGGTCGCGGAACCCGAATGCCTTCGTTCCGCGCAGAGTGGAGTACGAGCCGACCACTCAGTCCGCGAGCTTTCTCGCGGAGGAGGACGGGGAGTGGTACCTGAGAATCCGCGCGGTCGACCGCGCCGGAAACTGGTCGGAGCCCACCTCGCTGCGCTTTTTCCGCGATACCACGCCGCCTCCGCCGATCGCCTTCGAGGAGCCGCCGACCGACGATCAGGGTTTCCTCAGCTCGAACACCTTCACCCTGGGCTGGCAGCCGCCGGAGGATGTCGACGACCTCGCCGGATACAGCGTGACGCTCCGCAGGCTCGGGACGGCGGGCGCCGACGAGCCGGAGCAGCTCAACGCCTCGGTGCAACTGCCGGAGCAGGTTGTCACCGATGCCCCGGCGATTTCCCGGAACAACATTGATAACGGCCTGTGGGCTTTGATCGTGGCCCCCGTCGATACCGTCGGAAACATCGGTGAGGCGCGAACCCTGTTTCTGCGGCTCAACAAGTATATTCCCGTCACCGAGGTGTACCGGATCGCGAGCAGCCGGGATATGCTCAATCGCTACAATCTGAGCATTGAGGGGCGCGGATTCACGGCGAACGGGGTAATCGAGCGCATCATCCTCGACGCGGATGGAGAAGAGCCCTACGACCACGTGTTCCGCCGGGCCGACGGCGATTTCCGCGTTGTGGATAACCGGAACATCGAGGGGCCGAGGATCGACATCATCGATACCGGCAGCTACCGGATTATCCTGAGTCACACCGGCCGAGGGCTCCACACGGTCGCACGCAGGTTGTCCTTCGATGCGCCCGGAACCGTCACGTTCGGAGATTTCCGGATTGCTACCTCCCCGTCATTTTCTCTCCGGGACGGAGCTGCCTGGCAGTTCGACGGATGGGAACCCCTGATGTGGGTCGCGGCAGCGCTGCTGGGGCTTCTGGCCCTGTTCTCCGCCACGCGTCTGGTCGGCATAGCTCACGAGGGACGGGAGTTGGAGCTCGAGGTGAAGGCCCTGATATCAAGTCAGCCCATGCCGCGGGAGCAGAAACAACGAAGGTTGGAAGCAATGAGTCGTAAACGAACCAGTCTGAGAGTAAAGTTTAGCGTCTTCGTCGTGGTACTTATCGTGTCGGTCATCCTCGCGCTGGCCCTCATCCTCGGGAACACGGCGCTCGAGCGCCAGGAGCGGACCCTCGCCCGCGGTCTCGAGCAACGGGTACAGGTGCTCCTTGACAGCGTCACGAATCAGGCCGAGGACCTTCTGACGAGTCCCGCCGATAATCGTGTCGATCTGGCAACGCTCGCCCAACAGGCCGACGTAATGGCCGAGGGCCTCTACATAACCATAACCGGACCGGCGCGCGATGGAGCCGGATTCGATGGGGTCTGGGCGACGAGCGATCCGGTGCTGACCTCCGATGCCGAGGCGAGCGGTATGTTATCGAGAAGCCTCGACACCGAGAGCTTTATTCCCGGTGAGTCGCGACTGCAGGACCCGGTGGCGGAGCTCCGCGGCGAGCTCGAAGCACAGATTAACGAGGAAGCACGGATGCGTCTCGGCGACATTCCGGCCCAGCTTGCGGAAGTCCGGCGCGAGCTGACGAACCTGCTGCGGCAGGGCGTGGCCCCCGATGATCCGGAGCTGCTCGACCTCGACAACACCCAGCGGCAGCTTCAGCAGCGACAGTCGCAAATCCTGCAGGAGGTAGGAAGCATATTCCGCAGCGTTCCCACCTTCGAGCCGGAGGAGCTCTCCGCGGACATCACCGAGTACGTCTTCTATCAGCCGGTGGTGTTTGCACGAGCCCAGGAGGACGCCGAGAACGTGCGCTACTTCCGCGGCCTGGTGCGTCTCGGCATTTCCACCGACATTATCCTCGAGGAGATCGATACCGCGCGCAGGCAGCTCATTGTCAGCACCGCCATCGTCGCACTCGGCGCACTCGCCGGCGGTATCGGGGGAGCGCTGCTGCTCGCGACCATCGTCGTCATCCCGATCCGGCGGCTTGTGGAGGGAGTTGCGGTCATCCGCGACACGGAACAGAAGGAGAAGCTCAAGAATCACGTGATAAACGTCCGCACGCGGGATGAGCTCTCCGAGCTTGCCGAGACGGTGAACTCGATGACGCAGGGCCTGGTCAGGGCGGCAGAGGCCAACAAGGACCTCACCATCGGTAAGGAAGTGCAGAAGAAGTTCATTCCGCTCATGGAGGACAGCGAGCGCAGGAAACTGACAATGGCGCGCGAGGATACCCCGCAGGCGGAGTTTGCCGGTTACTACGAGGGCGCGAAAGGCGTCTCGGGTGACTACTTTCGCTATGAAAAGCTCGATGAGCATCACTACGCATTCATCAAGTGTGACATCGCCGGTAAGGGCGTACCGGCGGCCCTCATCATGGTACAGGTTGCCACGTTGTTCACGAATTACTTCCAGGACTGGACGCTCAAGAGCAAAGGGCTCGCGCTCGGGGGGTTCGTTACCCAGGTGAACGACATCATCGCCAGCATCGGATTCGAGGGACGCTTCGCGGCGTTTACCGCCGGCATTCTGAACATCGAGACGGGCTCGGTGCGGCTCTGCAACGCAGGGGACACGAAGATTCACCTCTACGATCAGGCTTCACGGCACGCCGTCGAACGCGACCTCCCGCGTGCCCCCGCCGCCGGCGTGTTTTCGAGCGACATGATCCCGACCGGCTTCCCGGAAATCGATCTGTCTCTTCACGCCGGGGACGCCATGCTGCTGTTCACCGACGGTATCGAGGAGGCAAAGCGCAGCCTGCGAACCGAGAACTACGCCCCCATGATTCTCTCCGATGAGGAGATGGAGGCGGGGCGGACGCCGGACTGGTTGGAGCCGCTTCTCGAGGAAAAGTCCGTTACCCGCAAGCAGAGCGGGGAGCTCGAGGAAGAGCTCGGAATCCCGCGCATCCACGAGATCGTCACCGCCTGTCAGAATCGTCGCCGCTATCGGCTGGAGAAAGTGGCGGACCCGGACGGCGATGAAGAGCTCCTGTTTGACTTTTCCGATGTCGGCGAAGGCCTGGAAGAGCTCGTGCTGGCCCTGGTGTCCGTGGAGAAGGTATTCCGGATGTACCGACCGAAGGACGTGACGCAGGAGGACCGCGTGCAGGTGGACGTTCGCGTCGATGATTTCCTCAAGAAACACTTTCGCCAGTACGACCGCTTCTTCCGCTATCCGTTGGAATCGGACGAGAACTCCCAGTACCGCTACTACGGGCGCGTTCGCGAGGATGAACAGTACGACGACCTGACCGTCCTTATGATCCGAAAGCGATGACCCACGCGGCAGGAAGAGTGAAGGCCCAAGGTTCGCGCCGTTGTGCCGATACTAGCAGCATGAAACGATTCGTCGCCAGTGTGCTCGTGTTCACTCTTGCCCCCCTCCTCTACGCGCAGACAGTGACGGTGGATAACGCCGAGGATGAGCTTCTCGTCTTCGCCGTAACCTCCGTGACCTCGATGCCCGACCGAGAGGAGGTGCAAGCCGCCGTTGATGCGGGGGAGGTGGAGCTTCGCTACGTGCCGCCGCAGGGAGCCGTCACGGCCATCCCCGTTCCGCCGGATGCGGCCGTCATCGGAGCTTTCGTATCGGCGGACCGCGACAACCACCCGGTGGTGTTCACAGGTCCTCTCGAGGATGAGTACGTAACCGTCTCCCGGGCCCACACCGTCAGTGAGGCCGGGAGCCCGCTGACGGTCGACGACGCCCTCGTGAGACGCGCCTTCAGCGGTGAGCCGGTGATCATCGACAACGATTATCTGGACTGGGACGATTTCGCTCCCGCAGCCGCCTTCTCCCGGGCCGGGCGACCTATGGAGGCCGAGCAGACCCGGGCCGGAGTTACCCGCACCCGCATGGTGGAGGACTCCCTCTACTGGGGAAAAGGGGGCACCACCGTGGAGGCGATCAAGCTCGTCTTCTCTGCGGAGTACGCCTACGCCATGATTGAGAGCGGGAGCTCGATAGAGCGGGGCGCCGCCTACGTGCTCTACGCCTACGACGACCGTACCCGGTCGAGGCCGCGTTACACGGTGGAAATCCCGGTCACCGACGGTGAGAGCGGATTCGTGTTTCTGTGGACCCCCGACGGTGACACGCCGCTAATCGTTGGTGAGTTCGTACGGGAGTCGTTTTACCTCGAGGCGCGGATGGATCTCTCGCGTGTTCCGAGCGGCCTACCCATGGATGAGGGACGCCTGAGCTTCGACTTTTCCTCGGTGTACTCCGGAGCCCGCGTGACCGAGGAGTTCTTCTACACAACGCTGTATGCACGTGATATCGTATATCGAAGCCCGACCGGGCGATAACGAGACAGTCGAGCATGACCCGCAGCCGCTTCTTCTGCGAAAACTGTGGCACCGAAGTACGCCCTCACGCGAAGGTGTGCCCGAAGTGCGGGCGCTTTTTCTCCGCCGTGCGCTGCCCGCAGTGCGGATATACCGGCGAGGGAAAGGAGTTTCTTCACGGATGCCCGAACTGCGGCTACAGCGGGGGTGGCCTTCGCGGCGGAGGGCGCGGTGCGGCCCGGGAAGAGTGGTACGATGCGGCGGAGCTGGAAATGGGCGCGGACGAGTCACCGGAGTCGCGCAGACAGAGGGGGCGGGCGCCCGGTCGCCGCAATCCGCCGCCTGGTTGGGTCTACTGGCTGGCTCTGGGTCTGGTGACGCTGGCCTTCGTCATCATGGTAGTCATCTACGTGAACATCTCGTGAAGGGACGACCGGTAGTGAAGGTAACTTTCGCAGCCCTGCTCATCGCCGTGGTGATGTTTTTTGCCGCGCCCGCTGCAGTGAGGGCGCAGGACGCGCCTCTGGAAGAGCCGGCTACCAACGACGCAACCGTCGACGACGCAGCCGCCGGCGAGGCCGCCGTCGACGAAAGGCCCGTCGAGACCGCTACTCTTCCCGCCGGGTTCAGCTCCGTCGAGCTCGGAATGGGTGTTGATAGCGTCAAGGAGCGTCTGCGCTCTGATCCGAACTTCAACTACCGCGGAGACCCGGACGTCACCCTGACGCCCGATCGCGAACAACAACTCATCGAGGTCGAGGGGAGCTTCTTCGTCGAGCGAGCCTTCTTCCAGTTCGAGGACGAGGAGCTCTACATCATCATCCTGCAGCTCAATCGGAGTCGTCTCGACTACTTCACCATGTACACGGAGCTGGAGGGCAAATACGGGCAGCCCGCGGTCTTCGAGCCGTCGCAGGTCGTCTGGGAGTCGGAGGCCGTTCGCATGACTCTGGAGAAGCCGCTGACGGTGAAATACGTCTCGCGCCCCGTGTTCGAGTCTCTCGTCGCCTCCGGCGAGATGGAGCGCTCGCAACGTGATCTCTCCCGGGAGGACTTCCTTGAGCAGTTCTGATCTTCGTAGTCGACGGGCCCTGGTTCTGGTCGTTATTTTGGCTGCCGCCGTGCTCGTTTCCTCCTGCGGGGCCGAAGAGAACTCACCGAGTGGCCTGCCGACAGCGGAGATACGCCTCGGCGGCACGAGCATCACAGTGGAGGTTGCGGCAACTCCCGAGAGCCGCCGTCAGGGTCTCATGAATCGCGAGAATCTCGCGCGCGATCGCGGGATGTTCTTCGTGTTTCCCGAATCGGACTATCGGTCGTTCTGGATGAAGAACACGTCCATACCGTTGTCGCTCGCCTACATTCGGGAAGACGGGGCGATCACCGGCATCCACGAGCTCGAGCCGTTTTCTCTGGAGTCGGTTGATTCACGCGCCGAGGTCAAGTACGCCCTGGAGGTGAACCGGGGAACGTTCGAGCGACTCGGCGTGAGTGCGGGTGACCGCGTACTCCTGCCCTCGGGCATCCCGGATGCATCAGACGTCCGGTGAGCCCGGCTTCTTCCCCTCTCCGGTTTTTTTCCCTTCTCCGGCCAACTCGCTCAGCTCGGGAAACAGCT
>CAZVXU010000081.1:0-10819 GCA_964631585.1 uncultured Spirochaetaceae bacterium
CAAAGGAGGAAGAGATGCTTCTCGATGAGTTCGACCCACTCTCCGACGATATGGTATCGGTGCTCGACAACGACGGGCGCGTGACGCGCAAGGGCTGGAAGCAGCCGGTCTCCGACGAGGAGGCAGTCGAGGCACTGAAGCAGATGCTACTCGCCAGACAGGCGGATACCATGTCCGTCTCCTACCAGCGCCAGGGCCGTATGTTCACCTATCCGCCAAACCTCGGCCAGGAGGCCATCCAGGTGGCCGCCGGCATGCTCCTCAGAGAGAACGACTGGCTCGTTTCCGCGTTCCGTGAGCTCGGCATGTGGCTGGCCAAGGGCGTCACGCTGAAAGAGCTTTTTCTCTACTGGCGCGGACACGAGGACGCCTCGCGCTTCGAGAACGCACCGAACGCACTGCCCCTTTCGGTGCCCGTGGCAAGCCAGATACCGCACGGTACCGGCCTCGGGTTCGCAGTCAAGAAGCGGGGAACCGATCAGGTCGTGTGCGCCTGCGTGGGGGACGGAGGAACCTCGGAGGGCGATTTTCACGAGGGCCTGAACTTTGCCGGCGTCTGGCAGGTTCCTGTCGTGTTTCTCGTGCAGAACAATCAGTTTGCGATTTCAGTCCCCTCGCACAGCCAGACGGCGTCCCGCAATATCGCGGCGAAGGGTCGCGCCTACGGCATGCCCGGCATACAGGTGGACGGCAACGATTTCTTTGCCTCCTACGAGGTCATGAAAGAGGCCTTCGACCACGCGCGCGCCGGCAAGGGGCCGGTGCTCGTGGAGGCGGTCACCTACCGCAAGGGCGCCCACACCACCTCCGACGACCCCTCGCGCTATCGCACGAAGGAAGAGGAGACCGAGTGGGAGACGAGGGATCCGATCAATCGGCTACGATCCTATCTCGAAGCGAAGAACGCGTGGTCCGAGAATGAAAAACAGCTGCTTCATGAGTATCGCAAGGAAATTGACCGGCAGTTCCTCGAGGCGGAAAACTACGGCCCCTACGAGCTCGAAGACGTATTCCGGTGGCACTACGAGGAGATGCCCGAAGAGCTCCGGCGGCAGAAGGTCGCCTACGAGCGCTTTCTCAACTGGAAGGAGGCGCAGGCATGAAGGCGATCAACATGGTACAGGCGCTCACGAGCGCCCTCGATCACGCACTGGAAGCCGACGAGAACGTCGTCGTCTACGGAGAGGATGTCGGGGTGGAAGGCGGGGTCTTCCGCGTAACCCAGGGGCTTCAGCAGAAGCACGGCGCCGACCGGGTCTTCGATAGTCCGCTCGCGGAGTCCGCCATCGCGGGCACCGCCGTCGGAATGGCCGCGGCGGGGCTGAGACCGGTCATCGAGATGCAGTTCTCCGGGTTCGCCTATCCGGCGTTCAACCAGGTGATCTCACACATCTCCCGCATGCGGAACCGCACCCGCGGCAGGTACCCCATGCCGGTGGTGGTGCGCATGCCCTACGGAGGCGGGATCAACGCCATCGAGCATCACTCCGAGAGCATGGAGGCGGTCTACGCACATATTCCGGGCCTCATGGTGGTCATCCCCTCCTCCCCGCACGATGCGAAGGGCCTGCTCATGAGCGCCATCGAGAGTAACGACCCCGTCATCTTTATGGAGCCCAAACGCATCTACCGGGCCGTGAAGCAGGAGGTCTCGGAGGAGCCCTTCCGCGTTCCGCTCGGGAGCGCGCGTGTGGTGCAGCCGGGCGAGCATATCACCGTGGTCGCCTACGGCGCCATGATCCGGGAAGTGCAGAAGGCCATGGTGCAGGCGAAGCAGGCAGGCATCTCGGTCGAGCTCATCGATCTGAGGACCATCTATCCCGTAGACCGCGAGACGATCGGGCGATCGATCAGAAAGACCGGCCGCATGCTCTTCGTCGGCGAGGCGCCGTCCAGCTACGGGCCCGGCGCGGAGCTCATGAGCGTCGCCGTCGAGGAAGCGTTCCTGCATCTCGAGGCTCCGCCGCGGCGGCTGACCGGATTCGACACCATTGTGCCGCTGCCACAGGGCGAGCATTTCTACATGCAGGATCCACAACGGATTTTCTACGAGATCCAGAATCTGGTACACTTTTAGGGAGGGCCGATCCAATGCGACACATGTTCAAGTTTCCCGACATCGGAGAAGGCATCACCGAAGGCCAGATCGTAGAGTGGCGCGTCAAGAAGGGACAGCAGGTCCAGACCGGCGATCCTCTCGTTGAGATGGAGACCGACAAAGTCGTCACCGACATCCCCTCCCCCCGCGACGGGACCGTCGTGGCCCTCTACGGATCCGAGGGCGACACCATAAACGTCGGAGATCCCCTCGTCGAGCTCGAGATAGAGGGCGTGTCCAGCGAGGAAGCTCAGCAGATCGCCGAGGAGAAGCCCGCGCCGCCCAGCCAGGAACCGGTCGACGAGGGTGACGGCGGGGTCGTCGGAACCATCGAGGTGGCCGGCGAGGGGGCCTACCTCCCCGCAAGCGACGAGGGCGTGGCCCGCTCCGAGCAGACCGAGTCCGGCCGGCCGCGCGGAAAAGCACTGGCGACCCCGGTTGCCCGCGCAGTGGCCCGCAATCTCAACATCGATATCAACCAGGTCCGGGGAACCGGTCCCGCCGGCCGAGTCACCAAGGACGATGTACACCGCTTCGCCGAGGGCCAGGCCGGCGGCGAGACGGCAGATACGCGTTCGAGTGGCCGCCGCGCAACGGGCGCCGGCGGCACGGGCGCCACCCGCGTCACCGCCACCCCCCGGGCCGGCGGTGACGCGCCCCAAACGACGGGCGAGGAGGAGGAGCTCGAGTACCGGCAGCTCTCGGGCATCCGCAAGACCATCGCGCGGCATATGGTGGAGTCGAAGCACAACGCCGCCCATATGAGCGTCACCGAGGAGGCGGAGATCTCCGAGCTCGTGGAGCTTCGCGCGAGGCACAAGCAGCGATTCGCCGACAAGGGTGTGCGGCTGACCTATCTCCCCTTTATCCTGAAGGCCATCGCCGCGGCGCTCAAACGCCACCCGAGCCTCAACGCCGAGATGGATCTCGAGCACAACCGGATGATCTACTATCACCGCTACAATCTCGGGATCGCCGTGGATACCGATGATGGACTCGTGGTGCCGGTCATACGGGACGTGGACCGACGCCCCCTCTCCGAGATCGCCGCCGCGATCGACGATCTCTCCGCCCGGGCACGGGAGCGAAAGCTCGCCATGGATGAGCTCAAGGGCGGCACGTTCTCGGTTACCAGTTTCGGCTCCATCGGCGGGCTGTTCGCGGTACCCGTCATAAACTATCCGCAAGCCGGTATCCTCGGCATCGGGCGCATCCACAAGCGCCCCCTGGTGACCGAAGGCCCCGACGGCGACGAGATCGGGATCGGCACGATCATGCCGCTGTCACTCAGCGTTGATCACCGCATTGTCGACGGCGGCGAGGCGACACGGTTTCTCAACGACATCGTCGAATTCCTCGAGAGTCCGGCTTCCATGTTCATCGATTGAGGAGGCATCACATGTACGACGTAATCATCATCGGAGCGGGACCGGCCGGATACGTGGCCGCGTTGCGTGCGGGGCAGCTCGGCATGAAGACGCTTCTCATCGAGCGCGGGCGCGTCGGTGGACGGGCTCTGCACGCGGGCGTAGTGCCGTCGAAGGGAATGCTTGAGTCCGCACGGTTCTTCAGACAGGTGATGCAGGCATCCCACTTCGGGGTGGAAGGTCTCGACACCCAGCACGCACGGTTCAGTATGCGCACGGCCATGCAGCGCTCGACGCAGGTCGCCGAGCGTATGAGCGCGAGCATCGAGGCGAAACTGGAGGCTCGCGGGGTGGAGCGGATACGCGGTGAGGCCGAGATTGCATCCGGCACCTCGGTCAGCGTGGAGAACCGCGTTATCGAGGGCCGCCATATCATCCTCGCCACCGGTTCGGACACCGTGGCCCTGCCCTTCGACATGCCTGCCGAACGCACCGCAACCGCGTGGACCGCTCTCTCGGCCCCGGAAGTGCCCGAGCGCGTGGTCGTCCTCGGGACCACGCCCGTTGCGGTGGAATACGCACAGCTGTTCTCCATGCTCGGCTCTACGGTGACTATCGCCACGGCCATGCCGGGGCTGTTGCCGATGCTCGGCCCGCGGCTCGTGGAAGCCGTGACATGGAGACTGAAGAGCGCCGGTGTCGAAGTCATCACCGATGCCGGCACCTACAGCTACGGGAACGACCGACTCAAAATCGGAACCGAGAACGCGCCGTGCGATATGGTGGTGAACTGTATCGCCGAGCGGGGCATTCTCCCCGGCGGGGATATCTCCCTCGACATGGCCGGTCCCTTCCCCAACGTGGACGCCTACCTCCGCACGAGCGTTGAGACGATCTACGCCGTCGGCAACGTAAACGGAATAATGCCCACCGCACGCAGTGCGTCGGCTCAGGGACTCTACGCGGTGAACAATATCGCCGGCGTTACGGATCCCTGGGTCAAAGGCGATGAGCCGGTGGTCGTTTATGGCGAACCTGAAATCGCTCAGATCGGTCGAACCGAGGCCGAGCTCGAGGCCGACGGCGTCGAGTTTCGAAGCGTCGAGGCCCCCCTCACTGAGAACAGCACCGCCCTGATCCGTGGCGCCGGAGACGGGTTCGTGCGGATCCTCTTCGAGCAGACCTACGGCGAGGTCCTCGGCGTGCAGATATTCGCCGAAAACGCCTCCGACCTCATTGGCGAGGCGGCGGCCATGATGCGGTTCGAGGGAACCGTCTACGATGCCGCGCGGACGGCGCACGCCCATCCCACGATTTCCGAGGTCTTCATGGATCTCGGTCGCACTGCCGGGGAGGACATCGAGGCGAGATGAGCACGGACGTGCTGAAGTTTGGAACGTTCAATATTCGAACTACCGCCGTGGCCAACACCGGACGCCTGCGCTGGAACCGACGACGCAAAGTCATCGAGGCGCTGATACAGCGGCAGGACCCGGACATCCTGGCGCTGCAGGAGGTTACGAACCGGACCCACGGTATTCCCAACGACGTCGACCAGCTTCAATGGCTCGCCGATACCTTTCCGAATCTCGAAACTGCGGTGGGCACCGCGCCGGATGAGCCGCCCGCCGACAATCCCATCCTTATTCGTGGTGAAAGGCTGGAGACGCTGAGTCGCGGATTCCTCGCGTTCGATGAGGAGGGTCTCGTCATCGCCGGCGGTATCGATCCCGGACTCCTTCGGGGTCGTCCGCACAGCAGGATCCACCGGCACCAGGCGGCGCGGCATCTCAGTAAGTCTTTCGCCGCATGGGGCGTACTGCGGGACAAAGAGGAGGAGGAGCAGCTCGTGGTGTATAACGTGCACCTCGATGCGCGCAATCCGAAGTTCCGGCGGCGACAGGCGCAATTGATCATCGACACGATTCAGCAGCTCGGGCACCTCGACATGCCCCTCGTCGTGCTGGGCGATTTCAACTCGTTTCGTGGATCACCGCCGGTGCGGGCGCTCACCGAGCTCGGCCTGGAGCCGGTCATCGAAGCGAACAGGCGGGGGACCTTTCACTTCGGTTACGGCGTAACCCTGTGGCCGCGGATCGATCATATTCTGGTGTCGGAGCAGCTCGAAATCCGAGACGGGTACATAGAGCGACACAAGCACGAGGGCGTCTATCCCTCGGATCACTATCCGGTATTTGCCGAGGTGGAGCCGCTGGCGTCCTAATCGACCTCGACCTGCTCCTCGCCAGCCGCTTCCTCGTCGACCAGCTCCTCCCCGGACCCCGCGCGATAGTCGGTGTAGAATTGCGGCCGCCCCGGGATGGAGAGCCTGAGGAGCAGTTCCGCGTCGGCTTGCGCGCCGGCGTCCGCTTCCACGTCCCCGCCGGCGTCGGCATCGGCGTCGCCTTCCGCGTCCGCGTCGTCCGCATCCGCCACCACCCGGCGTTCCTCGACGCTGTAGGCGAATGAGGCGCTTGCGTCCTCTTCGGCGAGTTCGACCTCCCGCCACTCCTCACCGTCTTCGGTGGTCTCACGCGCGAGGAAGGTGATGACATCGTCCTCGACGGTTATCTCGCCCCGCGATCCGATACGCACGGTTCCGGCCTGATAGGCGTAGAACTCGTAACTGTCCGCCTCGATCTCCCAGAAGAGGCGACTCGGTCCGATCACGAGCGACCACGTGCCGGTATAGCCCTGCTCACCATTCTCCGGCTCGCCCCGAGCGTCCTCGGCCTGCTGCCCGCTCACCACAGTCGCAAGGCTCATGATCAGAAGCAGAACTGTAAAGAGTCTCGAAAATCGAAAATGCTGCACGGTCGGTCTCCTCCTACACCGGGACACACGCAGGAGATATCCGCGTGCGGTATGCGCGGACGGCATACGCAGGCGACATGGGCCCCTGTTCCGTGTATCGGCCCGCCCTCCCATCAGCATGAAAGACTTTCCCCTGTTTTGTCTATGGGAAGGTTTTTCCCAGGCCGTGCCGGGAGCCGGCTCGCGCTGTGGCCGAGGCAGCGCGCGTTGAGCCGACTTCGGACTCGAAAGCGCGGGAAAGCGCACGAAACCGCCTCAAAAAGCGGCGCTGCCCGGCGTCTCTTTACAGGAACTTGGCACGGTTCTCGCTAATGTATGGGTACAGCATTCGTAACGAGGAGGAATACAATGAAACGAGCTGCTTTGGTACTTGTACTTGCGATGGTAGGGGGCGCGCTGTTCGCGTCCGGCGTTCAGGAGGATGCGGCACCCGGAGTGGCGGCGCCCGTCGCGGAAACCGAGATGGTCGGCACCTACGACGAGGTGGACGGATACCCGGTCATCCGGGTGGACGGCAAGACCTACACCGCCGGCGTCCCCGGATACCGCTGGTTGGATCTGGATCTCGAGCCCGGAGACGAGGTCACCGTGAGAGGCTATCTCTTCGAGGAGACTGAGAGCCTCGACGGGCATGTGCGCGTGACCCAGGCGACCATCGACGGCGCCGAGTATGACATCGCTCCGCCGCGGACGGCTGAGACGTCGGGCTGGGGCCCGCATCACGGCTACGGCATGATGGGGCCGCGATCGCGCGGCGGAGGGCCCGGGATGCGCGGCCAGCAGGGTTACGGGCCCCAGGGCTATGGCCCGCGGCAGGGGTACGATCGGCAGGCGCCCGCACCGGGATACTCCGGTCGCCGTTGGTAGTCCCATCAAGAATCATATAGGATGAGACGGGTCCTGCGGGGCCCGTCTTTTCTATGTCCACTGCAATGAACCGCGAGAGACGTCAACGCTATCTGCTCGTGGCTGCCGGCGCGGGCCTCACCGCAGTGCTGGTTGCCGGCTTCGTCTTCCTGCTCTCGCAGCGGGGCGAACACGACAGAACCCTCATGGAGTTCGAGGCCCTGCAGGCGGCGTCGGCCCTGACCGAGTACTACGCTCGCTCGGGCCCTCCCGACCAATCGGTGCTACCCGAGCGCGTGCGCGGCTTCGGAATCTACGATGCCTCGGGTCGGGCGCGTGTCCGGGTCGGCACAGCACCCCCGGCACGACAGCCGATACCCCCGTCCGCGGCTCCCAGATCGGAACTCTACCGGGGCGAACGAACACTTCGGCTCGTCAGGCCACTCGGCGTCCCGCGGGCAACTCGGCCCGGCCCCGCCGATCGTATGCCGGAAAACATGCGCGAGCGAATGCAGGATCGCGGCATGGGTCCTCGCGGAGGGATGATGCAACCGCCGGCGGCGCGGCCGGCACCTGAGCGGGCGCCGGAACCGCAGGCCGGAGGCGTTCTCGGCGGGGCCACCTTCCTCCTGATCGATTACGACGTTTCCCACATTCTCGCCGCAACACGCACCCGCCTCGCGTCCTGGTCGGCCCTCGGCCTCGCCCTCATCGGACTGCTGGCTGCTGTTGCCGCGCTCTCGTACCGGCTGCATCTCTACGAAGAGGACCGCCGCAAGCGTGAGCATCTCGTGCAACTCGGTGAGGCTGCGCGGACACTTGCCCACGAGATCCGAAACCCCCTGGGCGCGATCCGGCTTCAGACTGCGATGCTTCGAAAGCGGCTCGGCGGGGCCGGCGCGGCGGCACCGCAACTCGACATCCTCGACGAGGAGGTGGGGCGTATCGATGCGCTCGTAAACGAGGTGAGGGAGTTTCTCCAGGACCCCACCGGCGCGCCCGAGGACATCGAGCTCACCGAACTCCTGCAGAGTCTCCCGGCTCGCTTCCCGTTTCCCGTCAACGTGGAGCTGGGCTGCCCGGCGCCCTGCGCGGTGCGGTTCGACCGCCACCGTTTGCACTCGGTCCTCGGCAACGTGCTGCGAAACGCCGCGGAAGCTGCAGGCGCCGGCCCGGCGGCGACCGGCGGCGCGGACACCGGTGCCGGCGCGGACTCGCAGCCCCCCGGTACCACGCCGCCGGCACCGCCGCCCGTCGAACTGAGCCTCCAGCGCGCCCGCGACGGCGTCGAGATCCGCATCGCCGATCGCGGCCCGGGCCTACCCCCCGATGCGGACGGCGAGCACATCTTCGACCCCTTCTATACGCGGAAGGAAGGCGGCTTCGGCGTCGGCCTCGCCGTGAGCAAGCGCTTCGTCGAGGCGGCGGGGGGCAGCATTGCGCTCAAGAACCGCAGCGACGGTCCCGGCGCCGAGTGCATCATCCATTTACCGGAGGTAGAACGCGATGCGCGTGCTGATCGCTGACGACGAGAAAAACATCCGGCGCACCGTAGCAGACTACTTCGCCCTCGAGGGCATCGAGTGCAAAGAGGCCGAGAACGGGCTTTCCGCGCAGAAGTCCCTTGCCGAGGAACATTTCGACGGACTGGTCGTGGACCTGCGCATGCCCGGTATGAGCGGGCTCGAGCTCCTCGACTGGCTGCAGCAGGAGGGACGGAGCGTCCCGACCATCATGATTTCCGCCTACGGAGAAATCAGCGACGCGGTGGCGGCGATGAAGGCGGGCGCTGCCGACTACGTCACCAAGCCCTTCGACCCCGACGATCTGCTGATCCGGCTCACACGCTCGGTGGAGGACGATAGGCTCAGGCGGCTGGCGTCCCTGGACCGGGAGGCCGGGCCGGCGCTCGAGTCCGAGAGCTCGTCGATGAGGAAGGTACTCGAGCTCGCCGGAAAGGTCGCGCCCACCGATTCGACCGTGCTCATCACCGGCGAGAGCGGGACCGGGAAGGAGGTCCTCGCGCGGCGGATCCACGAGTCATCGGCCCGCGCAGATAGCCCCTTCGTCCCCATCAACATCGGCGGCATCCCCGAACAGCTCATCGAGTCCGAGCTCTTCGGTCACGAGAAAGGCGCCTTCACCGGCGCCGACGCCCGAAAACGCGGTATGGTCGAGGTGGCAAGCGGCGGCACGGCGTTTCTCGATGAGATCGGCGACATGCCGCTGCATCTGCAGGTAAAACTGCTCCGCGTACTGCAGGAGCATCGGATCCAACGGCTCGGCGCCACGACGTCGATCCCTGTTGATGTGCGCTTCATCGCCGCCACGAACGCGGACCTCGAGGCCCGCGTCGCGGAGGGCCGCTTTCGGGAAGACCTCTTCTATCGATTGAACGTCATTCGGATAAAGCTGCCGCCGCTGCGCGAGCGGCCCGAGGACCTCCCGCTCCTCGCGCGCCATTTCCTCTCGACCATGCGCGAGCGTACCGGCTCGCGCGTCACGGCGATCAGTCCCGAGGCCGTGCGCGCACTGCAACGCTACCGCTTCCCGGGCAACGTGCGCGAGCTCGAGAACATGATCGAGCGCGCGGTCATCCTTGCCGAGGAGAGCGAGCTCACCCCGGCCGACTTCGATCTTCCGGAAACGGGCAAGACCGACGGCGGCGCCGGGGGGCGGGTCGGCGCGCGGCCGGGTCGGCAGACCGCACTCGGCGAGCCGGCGGGCCGGACGCTGCGTGAGATGGAGAGCGCCGCCATCGAGGAGGCCTTGTACCGCAACGAGTGGCGGCGCCAACAGACCGCCGACGAGCTCGGCATAACGCGGCGGACGCTCCTCAACAAGATCAAGGACTACGGGCTCGAAGAGGATATCTCCTAAAGTCCTGTAATGAGCACATCGCCTCATGTCTTTTCGAGCGGCCACGTTTCGCGGACGGAATAGTTGTCGCGCGGCCCGCTCAATTTTACAGTCTCCGTACACGACGTGGATCGGTCACGGCTTGAGGAGTTTCGCGAGCCGGCTCGACACAAAGGGCGACGCGCAGGAAAGTTCGGAGGAAATCATGGCGATGATCCGTCGTGACCCTGAAATGGCTATCGCCGAGATGTCCGAGGAGATCGTCGTGGATTCGGTGGAGGGGCCGTGGGACACTCGGTTTTGAGGGAAGCATTAACCTTGAAAGAGAGTTATTGTGGCGGTGAATGAATTGAGTTTAGAGGCCGTTCCGTGGATGCTAATTTAGAGGGGGAACCATGGTAACCGTGCATCCTGAATACGTTGTTGACGAGCAGCACAACCGGAAGGCGGTGCTGCTGCCAGTCGAAGAATGGGAGAAGATTGTTAGCGACCTCGAGGAGCTCGACGATATCCGTGCGTATGATGCTGCGCAGCAGCACAGTGCCGAGCGAATTCCGTTCGAGCAAGCCGTGCGCGAAATCCGGCACGACTACAAGGCGCTTCGCAATCGACCCTCGCCCGTCCGGTTGCGTTAAGCTGTCCGGACGCGCTGCCGGGCGCATCCGCGTCGGCTCGTGCCGGGCAATCTACGAGGTGCACGGGAAAGACTTCTGGTTCTCGTGGTCAGTATTGGACACCGGAGAGACGTATATCGGTGAGCAAACGAACCCTTCTACCAAGCTGAAAAGCTATGCCGTTGGGCCAGTAGATGAGATCTTCGGAACTGACTGACCCG
>CAZVXU010000082.1:0-10779 GCA_964631585.1 uncultured Spirochaetaceae bacterium
AGCAAAATCGAGGCTTCTCTTCATCCCGCTGGTGTCATCGCTGAGGTAGCCGTAATTCCCGAACAAAGTAGCTTGTTCAGTCACGGCATACTCGATACCGAAATCCAGGAAGTAGCCGGTTCGTTCCTCGCGCATAACGGGATCATCGATGGCCTGAAGCGCGTACTCCTCCAAACCGTCTCGTTCATACTCGAAGAAATGATACAACCCGCCGGCCGCAATTGCGTTGAGTCCCGGGATTACCTCGTAGTTCACGCGAGCTGCGCCGAGCAACTGATGGTCGTCCTCGTAGCCGCTACCGCCCATGTTGAAGACGTTGGTCGGGTTCACGGTGTTCCTGCCGGCGTTGCCGATCATGCTCGAAAACGTGTCGAACCCAGGTTCGACAAGACCGCCGTTGAAGACGAAGAGCCCCTGCGCCTCCAGGACAAGCACCTGAGGCTGCAGGTTTGTGACCTCCGAGAAGTCAAGGGATGGGCGCAGCATGGTGGCAAAGTTGAACGCGTTCCACAGGCCGCCGCTCTCGACGAAACTATCGTTAAAGGCTGTGAAAGGCGGATCGTACGGTTCGCCGTCTCCGACTCCGACCTCGCCATCGTCATCAATGTCCAGCAAAGGGGTCCGATCATTATCCACCGGGAAAATGGTGTGCGCGGCGAACTTCAGGTCCATCGGCCCGATCGGGCCTTCCATGAAGGGGCCGACCAGCGCCACGCTGTCGAGCACGAACGCGGGATCGGCGGTGGCATCGCCGGCCCAGTAGCCGCCCAGGAGGCCCCAGAGGATCTCGGTGTCGAGATTGTATCCGACCGCGGCGGTGGCAAACAGGTGTCCGTCACTCGAGATGTCGTCGGGGCCGATGCTCTGCCGCAGGTCATAGATGGCAAGCAGGCTCAAGGGGCCGCCGAGCACGTCGTCGAGGTCGTACTGATAGGCAACGCGGTCTCGCCGATCGTCGGCGGTGGTAAGGCCGTGGCCCCAGTTCGCTTCCTGCCGACCGACCGACAGCTTTCCGCCGAAGAGCGGAAGCTCGACGTAGCCGTAGTCGAGGCCGAGCCGCTCGGTGAGCACGTCGTTCTCGACCTGCCCCCACTCGGTCACGCCACCACCGTCTTCCTGCTTGCGGTGGTCGCCGTACCAGTACTGGTCGTAGAGCCGCAGACCCACGTGCACCTTCACATCACTGCCGAGGTCGAAGGTAGGGGCGATCCGCACGCTCTGGTAGAACCCCTGCCAATCGCCTTCATCCGCGTCGAACTCGGTCACATCCTCGCCGAGCGTGAAGCCGGTTGCCTCATAGGAACCGCTCCAGTCGGCGTCTATCGCCACGGCACTCATCGGCAGGATCAATGCCGCCACGATAACCAACCATAGCACTCGCATCTTCATCACGGGAACCTCCTCGTTCAGTTGAAACCTGAATCTATTCTCACCCGACGTCCGGAGAGCCGTCAAGCTTTTTCTGCCAAAACTATATGACAAGAATCACCCCTCACACATTACAGCTGCAGGCCGCCGTCGACCCGAATCACCTGAGCGGTGATGAAGGACGCCGCGTCGCTTGCGAGAAAGGTCACGGCGTTCGCCACCTCGCGGGCGTCGCCGAGCCGCTTCAGCGGTGTACGAGAGGTGAACGTCTCAATGAGCTTCTCGGGCACGCTGCGAATCATGGGGGTGTCTATGAAGCCGGGAGCCACCGCATTGACCCTGACCGCGGCACCCTTGCGGGCGAACTCCTTTGCCCAGCTTTTCGCCATACCGACCACGCCCGCTTTCGTGGCGGCGTAGTTCGTCTGACCGGTGTTTCCGTCGAGCCCGACGATGCTCGAGATGTTGACGATGGACCCATGGCCCTGCTCCATCATGAGCGGCCCGATCTCGCGGGTCATATTGAAAACCCCTTTGAGGTTCACGCCGATTACCGCGTCCCAGGCATCGTCCTCCATCTTGTGCACGAGGGAATCCCGGGTAATCCCGGCATTGTTGATGAGCACGTCGATGCGCCCGTCCGCGTCCTGGACTTCGTTCACGAAGCGACGAATTGCCTCGGGGTCAGTGACATCGAGTTTTGCACCTTTCAAAACCGAGATTTCTTTCTCGGCCGCGGCCAGTGCCGTCTCGTCGACGTCACAGGCGTAGATCTTCTCCGCACCAGCCTCGGCAAACGCCTCGGCAATCGTGCGCCCGATGCCCTGCGCACCGCCCGTTACAATGCATACCTTTCCCGTCAAATCCATTGATCATCCTCCTTACGTCGATCACGTCTCCTGGTACGGTCCCCACCGGACAACCGAAGATGCCCAGACAAATCCGAGGCCCGCGCCGACCATCACAATGGTATCTCCATCGTGAATCTTTCCGTCTTTGAGGCCGAGCTCCACCGATAACACCTGGTCGTTCTGGCCGAGATGGCCGTACTCGTCCAGGTAGGTCGTGCGGCTCTCGTCCAGACCGAGCTCGCGCAACACCTCGTCATGCGCCGAGCGCTTGAAGTGCAGGATGGCGAGGTAGTCGATGTCGTCGTCGGTGAGCCCGCCCGAGCGCTCGAGCGACTCGCGAATCACGTGGAAGAAGTTCGGTAGCGTGCGCTCGCCGAGCTTGCGTTTGAAAGACTCCACGTCCCGAACCTCGAAGTAGGCGCGCTTCGCGTCTTCCTCTTTCGGCGGCCAGGCCTTGGCCCCGAGTACAGGTACGACGCAGTCCTCGGCAAAACTACCGTCGCCGCGAAACGAGGAGCCAAGGATGACATTCCGATCGTAGCCTTTCTCCAGAAGCACCGCCGCACCCGAGGCGCCGATGTCTGCCATGAAGCTCGTCTCCTTGACGCTGAGGTCGATGAGATCCACATTGCGGTATCCGCTTACCAGGAGGACGCGAGTGAGCTCATCCTTGGTGAGCATCATGGACTTCGCAACGTCGAATCCCACCATCATGGATCCGCACATGGCTTCCATATCGAAGGACCATGCGTTGTCGGCTCCGAGTTCGTGGGCCACCTTCAGACCCGCGAGCCAGCACGGGTAATCCTTGTGCTGGGCGCCGTTCCAGATGACAAGATCCACGTCGGCGGGATCGACGCCGGCCTGATCGAGCGCCCGGCGCGCCGCCTGCAGTCCCATGTAGCTCGGCGTATCCTCGGGGCCCGGTACAGGTTTCTGTTTGACGCCAAACTTGTGGGCGATCACCTCCTCGGGGATACCCGTCTTCTCCGCGATCTCCGCCGCGCTCATAAGACGTTCTGGTATGTACGTACCCAGACCTCGGATGCCGATATTCATGAATACACCTCAATGCTAAGAATCGAATCAGCTCTCACACATTGTAGGGGCACTCTCAAAATGTCGTCAAGAGCTTTCTTCAACGGACGGTCCCGAGAACCGCGCCCGCACTGGTTTGACGTTCGCCGGGAGGCGAATCATGGGGGTATAAGCCCGCAATGCCGGCAATTTTGTCCTTGTCAGGCCGAAAAAGCGGCTCTATAATGGGTGTTGATATACGAATCACTTCTCACATTTGTGGAGGATATGTGGTACATACAGGAATCAGAGGGGTCGGGCTCTACGTCCCCGGAGAGCCCATCGACAATGAAGAACTGAAGAAACTCACCGGCGTGGAGTTCGATACCGAGAAGATCGAGCAGAGAATCGGCATCAAGCAGCGGCATATCGCAAAGCTTCGCGGGACCGAAGAGACCACCGCGGATTTCGCCACGAAAGCCGCGGAGGAGGCCATTGCCGATGCCAGGATCGACCCCCAGGAGGTCGGCTACTTCATCGTCGGCACCGACACCCCGGAGTACATATCACCTTCCACTGCGATTCTCGTGCAGGGCCGCATTCAGGGGGGACAGAGGTACACCGGGTCGTTCGACGTGGACTGCTCCTGCGCGGGCTTCGTCACCGCCTATGATGTGGGCGCGCGGCTTCTCGCCGGGGACCCGGAGGCTCGCTTTGCGGTGGTCGTCGGCGTCTACGACATGCCGGCCTACGTGCGAGATGGCGACGCCTTCGGATATTCCATCTTCGCAGACGGCGCCGCCGCGGTGGTGCTCGAGAAGCGGGATACGGCGGACTACCTCGGAAGTCAGTTCATCACCGACGGGACGCAGTGGGACTATGTCGGGGTGTACGCCGGGGGCACGCGAAACCCCGTCACCCACGAACGCCTCGAGGCCGGCGAGTACGGCCTTCAGCTCCTGCAGCGACTACCGGGCGACCGAAACGTCAAGCTGTGGCCTCCGCTCGTAGAGCACCTGCTTGCCAAAACGGGCGTCGAGCAGGCCGCTTTGGATCACATCATCTTCACGCAGATAAACCGCTCTGTTATCGAGGAAGTCATGGGCATCCTCGGGATGCCGATGAGCAAGACCACCACGATCATGGACAAGTACGGATATACCGGCTCCGCATGCGTCCCGATGGCTTTCTACGATGCTGTGAAGTCGGGCCGCGTCAAGCGGGGGGATACGGTCATGTTCGTCGCATCCGGCGCAGGCCTTGCAGTGGGAAGCAACCTGTTCGTGTATTAGACCCACTCGGTCAAAGAGACCAGATAAGGAGGCAGTGACCATGAAGAACTGGAACGAGGATTACAAGCGGCGGCTCGTCTCGATGGACGAGGCCGTCGGCCACATAAAGACGGGTGACGATATCATCGTCGGTCAATGCGCCTCCGAGCCGCAGGGGCTCATGTCGCGAGTTCACACGATGCGCGACAGGGTGGAGGACGTTCGCGTGTTCAGCGTGCTCACCCTCCAGCCCTATGACTTCTACATGAAGCCGGAAATGGAGGGACACTTCGAGCTCGCAAGCTGGTTCCACGCGCCCGGTTCGCGCAAAGCGCTCAAGGAAGGGCTCAATACCGTCACCTACGTGCCGAACATGCTGCACCGCGCGGCTATGGATCGCATTCAGGCGAAGACGCCCAACATCTTTTTCGGCACCTGCACGCCGCCTGACTCCAAGGGTTTCGTTTCCCTGTCTCTCGGCATCACCTACGAGAAAGACGTGCTCGAGGCTGCGGACCTGGTGGTTCTCGAGGTAAACGAAAACCTCCCCCGCACCTACGGTGACACCCACGTGCAGGTCGATTACGTCGACTACTTCGTGGAGAATCACCAGGATCCACCTACCCTGCCCGCCCCCGAGCCCGATGAGACCGACCAGGCCATCGGCAACTATGTAGCCGAGCTCGTGGAGGACGGCTCCACCATTCAGCTTGGCATCGGAAACATTCCCAACGCCGCCGCGCTTGCATTGCGTGACAAGAAGGACCTCGGCGTACATACCGAGATGGTGGTGGACTCCATGGTTGACCTCTATGAGCAGGGCGTCATCACGAACAAGCGAAAGAGCCTGTACAAGGACAAGTTCGTCTGCACCTTCGCCTTCGGCTCGAAGCGCCTCTACGAGTGGCTCGACGATAACATGGCGGTGGAGTTCCAGCGCGGCTCCTGGGTCAACGATCCGGCGGTGATCCGTCACAACTCCCGCATGGTCTCGCTTAACACCTGCCTCAACGTCGACTTCACCGGCCAGGTCGCAAGCGAGTCGATCGGCACGACGCAGTACTCGGGAACCGGCGGGCAGACCGACACCGCCGTCGGCGCCAAGGAGGCGTACGACGGGCTCGGCAAGTCGATCATCGCGTGCCGCTCCACGGCCAAGAACGGCACCATCAGCACGATCACGCCGACACTCCGCGAGGGCACGGCGGTGACGTTGCATCGCAGTAATGTCGATCACATCGTCACCGAGTACGGGATCGCCTATATGCGCGGGCGCACGGTGCGTGAGCGCACGAAGAATCTGATTTCAGTTGCCCATCCGGACTTCCGTGCGCAACTGACCGAGGCGGCGAAAGAGCTCGGCTATCTGTAGGCCGAAACGGCCCGCAGCAACCACAACACCAAGGAAACGAAGAGAGGAATACCTGCATATGAGACGAGTAGCCATCGTATCGGCAAAGAGAACCGCCATCGGCACATTCGGCGGCATGTTTTCGGGCGTATCGGCCGTGGAGCTCGGTGTAGCTTCGCTGAAGGCCGCCTTGAGAGACGCCGGCCTCGAGCCGGGCCAGGTGGAGGAAGTCATCGTCGGGAACATTCTTTCGGCCGGGCTCGGGCAGAACGTCGCCCGGCAGATCGCGGTGGGAGCCGAGGTGCCAGTCGAGGTTCCGAGCTACGCGGTGAACAAGCTCTGCGGATCGGGTCTCAAATCGATCAGCCTCGGCGCGATGGAAATTGCGGCCGGCCACGCGGACATCATTGCCGCGGGTGGCACCGAGAACATGACCCGCGCACCCTACGCGGTACCCAAAGCGCGCTACGGTGCCAAGATGGGCAATACGGAAATGGTCGACCTCATGCTCCGAGACGGGCTTATCGATGTCTTCAACGACTACCACATGGGCGTTACCGCGGAGAACCTCGCCGAGCAGTGGAATATCACCCGGGACGAAATGGACGCCTTTGCCGCGGGGAGCCAGAACAGGACCGAGGCCGCCGTCGACTCCGGCCGCTTCGCCGCCGAAATAGAGCCCATCGAGATCCCTCAGCGAAAGGGCGAGCCTCTCACCGCGGATACCGATGAGCATTTCCGCCGCGGTGCGACCCCGGAAGGACTCGGGAAGCTGAAGCCGGCCTTCAGGAAAGACGGCAGCGTCACGGCTGGAAACTCATCCGGCATCAACGACGGCGCGGCCTTTGTCGTGCTCATGAGCGAGGACACGGCTCGCGAGCTCGGCGCGGAACCCATGGCCTTCATCAGCGGGTACGGGTCAGCGGGCGTGGACCCGGCCTACATGGGCTACGGACCGGTACCGGCAACCCGACGCGCCCTCGATCGTGCGGGCTGGTCCCTCCAGGATGTAGAGCTCGCCGAGCTCAATGAAGCCTTCGCCGCCCAGTCGCTGGCGGTGCTCAGAGGGATGGAGCAGGAGTTGGGCGGAATCGATCCGGACATCGTCAATGTGAACGGTGGCGCCATCGCTCTCGGCCATCCCATCGGCGCCTCGGGCGCCCGCATCGTGACGACGCTGCTTCACGAAATGCGCAGACGTGAGGTCTCAAAGGGCCTCGCGACGCTCTGCATAGGTGGGGGACAGGGCATAGCCATGCTCGTGGAGCGCTCGTAGGCGGGCGGTGGCACCCGGTATCCGGCGCGCCGGGCTCCGTGCCGGCGGGGTGTGGAAAGGGCCGATCTTTGTCTCTATACTGTCGGCATCATATTTCAGGGCACGGAGTCGGACCGCACATGGGCAAGGGATCGGGGAATACCGTAACGAAAGAGCGCTTGATCCAATCGGCCCTCGATCTGTTCTCCAGTCGCTGGTACGAGACGGTATCCATAGCCGAAATCTGCCGCAACGCGTCTCTGTCCAACGGCGTATTCTACAACTACTTCGAGAAGAAGGAGGAGATCTTCAAAGAGCTCCTCGACCGCTATCTGGCGGTCTTCTCGGACCGGCTCACACAGGTGGAGGAGCCCTCGATTTCAGGAGAGCTCAACCGCTTTCTCGAGGTGATGTTCGAGGCGGGACGGGAGCACCGAAAGCTCTTCACCGTCTATCGCGAGGGACAGTACCGCTTCATCCGATACGAGAAGAAGATGCGCGAGATCTCCATCGACTACTTCACTCGCATGTACGGCCGGGAGATCGACGAGGCAGAATATATCTTTCTCATCTCCGCCGCGCGTTTCGTCTCAATGCGCTCATCCGACGGACAACCCGAGCGAGATCGCCGGGTACTGCATGAGCTGCTGCTCGGAGGGTTTTTCACCGAGGACATTACGGACCCGAAGCGCGTATTCACCACCGAGCATATCCCCCTCGAGTCCCCGGAGGACAGCTCACGCACCAGGCTGATCGAGGCGGGAATCAAGCTCTTCGGTCGCCGGGGGTACTACAACGTCAACGTGTATGAGGTGGCCAAGGAGGCGGGGTTTTCGGTCGGCACCTTCTACCTCTACTTCGGAACCAAGGAAGACTTCCTCGCCGAGATCGTTCGCACGATCGGCGCCCGAACGCGCCACTTCATCTCGATTAACCTTGATACCTCCCTCAACCGCACCGAGCAGGAAATCCAGGGGATGCACCTCTTCTACCTCCACTTTCGGCATCACAGGAGCTACTACTCCATCGTGCTCGAGGCCGAGTTCGTGGTGAGCGCGGAGGCTACCGCCTACTACGACAAGTTCGAGCAGGGTTACTCCCGCACGCTCCATCACATAAAGACCGACGACAAGAAGCTCGTCGGAAACGCGCTCATGGGTATCTCCCACTACTTCGGTATCGAATCCATCTTCAGCAAGAACATCACCGATATCGAGGACACGATACTAAAGATCGGCCGGCTCCTGCACACCGGGTTGCCGAGCTGAGCTCCGCTACGGCGTCGAGGAGGAACAGCATGCGCACGGAGACAGTCGAGTCGGACGGAGTCGAGATTTCCTACAACATAGCGGGAGCCGGAACACCGGTGCTCTACGTTCACGGGAACACCGGCTCGAAGGTCTGGTACGAGAAAGTCATGGACGTGACCGGTGCGCGTACCGTGGCGCCCGATCTTCCCAACTTCGGGGACTCGGGCTGGATCGAGGTCGCCGATATCGACGTCTACGCCGACTACCTGTGCGATTTCGTGCGACGGGCAGAGCTCCCCACGCCCCTGCCGGTTGTCGGCCATTCGCTCGGTGGCGCGGTGGCCATCTCGCTCTCGCTTCGAAACCCGGAGATGGTCTCACGCCTCATGCTTGTGGACTCAGCCCCACTAGACGGCCTGAAGACCCCGGAGGAGCGGTACCCACTCATCGAGCGCTACAAGGAGGATCGCGAGCTCCTCAAGAAGGGCCTGCAGGCTGTCACGCCCACCATGAACGACCCCGCGTTTCTCGAGCGCCTCACCGACGAGGCGATGAAGATGAACCCGATCGCGTTCACCGGCAACGCGCGAGCTCTCGAGCGCTTCGATTACCGCAGCGGCGCCGGCGATTTCGACCGACCCGTGCTGGTAATCGTCGGCGAGCAGGACGTGATCATAACACGAGAGATGGCGGAGGCGACCGCCGCCTCCTTCCCCCGGGCCACGCTGCGAGTGCTCGATGGCGTGGGTCATTCCCTCATGGTGGAGGCCCCCGACCGGTTCCTCTCGCTCGTGCGGGAGTTTCTCGCCGGGTGAGGTAGGCGCCGGGGACACATCGAGCCTGGAAAACGCTTGCCCGACCGCGGGAGGCAGACTACACTCTCGGCAGAATGAATGACGACTATCATGCCAGGCTGAACCGCGTAATCGACTACATCGACAGCAACCTTACCCAGCGGCTGGACCTGGACACCCTAGCCGGGGTCGCGTTATTCTCCCGGTATCATTTCCACCGTGTCTTTTCCGCGGTCATGGGCGAGACGCCCGGGGCCTACATTCAACGCCTGCGCCTGGAGAAGGCCGCCGGCCGCGTCGCGGAGGATGAGCGCCCTATCACCGAGATCGCCATGGATCTCGGCTTCTCGAGCCCGTCCGTTTTCTCCCGCGCCTTCAGCGACTACTTCGGCGTGAGCCCGAACCGGTGGCGCCGGGGCGAGTGGAAGGATCACGGCAAGAATTCCAAACTGCAGAGCAACAGATATCAACCGCTCAGCAACTACAGAGAAGCGACCCGCGTCTCCGTTGGCTACGATAGCTACATCAAACGCCAATGGAGGGTAAACGTGAAGACAGAGAAGAACGAGGTCGAGTACCAGGTGGAGATCCGGGATCTGCCGGAGAAGACCGTTGCCTACGTGCGCCACACCGGGCCGTATGCAGGCGATGGGGAACTGTTCGGGCGCCTGTTCGGCGTGCTGATGCGTTGGGCCGGCCCCCGGGATCTCTTCGAGCCGGGCCAAACGGAGATGCTCACCATCTACCATGACTCCCCGGAGATCACCGAGGAGGACAAGCTGCGACTCAGCGTCTGCATGACCGTCCCGAAGGAGACCGAGGTCAGCGGCGAGATCGGGCTGATGACGATCCCCGCCGGGCGCTATGCCGTGGCGGAGTTTCTGCTGACGAGCCCGGAGCAGTACGGAGATGCCTGGAACAGCCTCTTCGGCGGCTGGTTTCCCGAGAGCGGCTACCAGTGCACCGAAGGGCCCTGCTACGAGCTCTACCTCAACGATCCGGATTCGGATCCGCAGGGTAGACACCACGTGGCAATTCACGTACCGGTCAAGGTGCTGTAGAGTCCGGCCGATACAGGCACGGAATGATGATCCCGCGCTTCCAGCAGTATGAGCCGACCGTCCCCCCGCGGGCGGTCGTGCTTGTCGTCCACGGCTTGAACCTCCATCCCGATCGCATGACGCCCGTATGTACGCTCCTGCAATCGCTCGGCGTTCGCGTCGTCCGCATGGCTCTCGCCGGGCACCGCGGCGACTACGGCGCGCTCGTGGAGGTCACCCGCGAGTCCTGGCTCGAGGATTATCGTGCCGCGGTGCCTCTTCTCGCATCGGCCGCGCAAAGCGGCCGCTCGCGAGAAACAGGCGCCGATTCGCTGGCAGCGCTTCCGGTGGGCTTCCTCGGTCAGTCCCTCGGCGCCCTCACCTTCTGCGACTTTCTGTTGAGTGATACGCGCCCCGCCGCCGGAGTTACGCCCCTACCGCGACCGTCTGAGGTATTCGCCCGCGCCCTCTTCCTCTCACCCGCCATCGCCCTGCGGCGAGGCGCTCAGTTACTCAGGCCCCTCGCGGCCCTCACCCGCAGACTGCCCATCCCGAGCGCCTCCTCGCCGGAGGACAGGCTCT
>CAZVXU010000083.1:0-10663 GCA_964631585.1 uncultured Spirochaetaceae bacterium
CCGGCCTGTACGAAGCCGCCGTAGACGCCGATGGCAAAGAAGGCCGGGACCTGCAGCCAGCGCGGACCGATGGCCGATGTCGCCTCACCGCCGGCGGGCGTGCGGACGAAGAGGGTGAGCACCACGAGGACCAGGACCACCGCAAGCGCGATGTCGAAGACCTCCTCGGGGAGCTCCGCGGCAATGAACGCGCCGAGTATCGCCCCGGCGATGGCGGAGACGACCGCCAGTCCCGACGTGCGAACCTCGAGTTTACCTTTCCGCCGGAAGCGATCGGTAGCAACTGCCGTCTGCATGACCACCGAGATGCGGTTGGTGCCGTTCGCGACCGGAGAGGGGAGGCCAAGAAATATGAGAGCGGGAAGGGTGAGCAGTGAACCTCCACCTGCAAGGGTATTCACGAAGCCGGCGATAACCCCGGCGCCGAGCAATATGAGCGGTTCGAACCATTCGATGGCGGTATCCTCCGTACGCGAGCGATGAGGAACACCATATCGAGCCGGCTGTGGTTCGTCGAGTCGAAATCGGCACGGAGATATGGTGAAACTCTACGTTTGCAGGAGTACAATAGGTGCTGAACTTAGTTAAAACTGGAAGACGACGGCTCCTTTTTGGCCGACCCGGAGAAACAGATGAAACCACGCGCGCTCTTTCTCGCGCTCGTCACGGGCGCCCTGCTCGTATCCTGTGACTGGCAGATGCCCGAGACCGTGACCGTGAAAGGCAGCCCGGAGGTGTACATTCCCTCCGGCGCCACGGTGTTCGAGCTCGACTTTCTGGATGATATCGCGGCGGATTTTGGTGAGGCGATGGCGGCCGGGCTACGCTTTCAACCTCGAGGAGACGGCGTTCACCTTCACCACGGAATCCATCCTGGAAGCGATTAACTCGGGGGGCGATCCGTTTACCACCGCAGATACTGAGGGAGATGCCGACGCGGTGGCCCTCGACGAGGGCGACAGGCCGAAGATCCACATGCCGATCAGCATCTCGGGCTTCTACCGCTTTGCCGTCCCGGTGGTCGACGTCGTTCCGAGCGCCGAGGTTGTCTTCGGCGACTACGCGCGCCTCAACGCGGAGGTGAACGTCGAGGGCAACTTCTTTCCGGTGAACATGCTCTCGGTTGGATTCGGGTACTTCGACTCACTCTGGTATGCCGGGGCGGGCTTTAGGGCACCGCTCCGTGTCCTGGAGCTCGAGCTGCAGGTTCGCTCGGTGGGCACCGAGATCGCGGGCGTGTTCGACGGCCGCGGTATAGGTGCGACGCTGGCGCTGGCGCTGGGGTATTGAGGGACCGAGTTATGGCCGGTGGGCAGGTTTTTCGCCGCCCGCCGCGGGACCACGTGATTGCCGTCGCCGCGCGTACACATCCCCCGAAGGGCCGAGCGTCGGCATGGCGGCAAGGAGGGAGCTAATCTCGCCGGGCGCGAGCCACCGCTCCTCTGCGAGTCTCATGGTTTCGCCGAGAGAGTAGTTGTATTCGTAGGTTCCGAGCTTCTCGAGGCGTTCGACGCAGCGAAGGGCCACATCGATGGAGGCGGGGAGGAACTCGAAGCTCAGAAGCGGCAGCGCTGCGGAGAGTCCGGCAAGCACCTCCGCCTCGAAGCCTTCGACGTCGATTTTGACGAAATCCGGAAGGCCGTGCTCGCCGATCAGCGCGTCGAGCGTCGTCACCGAGACCCGCTCCTCGGTGTCCCACGAGATGCCGCGGAAGTTGTCCGCCTGGCTCGCCGTTGAAATCCAGGTGTTGGAGAGAGTGCTGAGCGTCGGTGAGGCCTCGCTGACGTGGAGCACGCCTTCCTCCTCCCGCGGGCCACACGCTGTCGGCACGATGGTCACTCCAGGGTCGCCCCCGTAGAGCCGCCTCAGCACAGCGAGCGGCGCGGCCTGAGGCTCCACCGCGACCACCCTCGCCCCGAGGCGGCGCAGGGCTCGGACACGGTTTCCTACGTGCGCCCCGATGTCGAATGCGAGGGCGCCGGGACCGACGCCGAGAACTCGCCCGTAGAGGCGTCTCTCGCCGCGAAGCCGCAGCGGCTTACCGTAGTAGACGATGAGTGTCTTTGTCATGCCGAGGCTGCGCCTGAGGCGGCTCATTCGTCCTCGGAGGCCTTGCTGTCGGAGGTAGCCTCGCGCTCGATCTCCTCGACCCGCGCCATGATCTCCTGGTACTTCCGGTTGGTGATGGGAAAGAAGCTGAGAACGATGATTCCGGCGACGAAGAAGAGAGCCGGGACGGGCCCGGTGAGAAGGCGGATGCCGAACATCGCGGCCTCCGACTGCGTTTCAGCCGGTATGCCGCCAATACTTTCCTGGTATCCGAACATGGAGAGCATCCACCCGCTGAGGCCGATTCCGACCGCCTGGCCGATCTTGCTGGAGAAGGTCCACATACCGTAGAACACGCCCTCGCGGCGCACGCCCCGCTCGGCGTAGTCGTACTCCACCACGTCGGGCACGATGGACCAGGGCATGACGTAGTTGGTGGCGAAGCCGAGGCCGGCGAGGAACATCAGGACGTAGCTGAACTGCACGCCGGAGCGATGCCCGAAGAAGAAGAACACCAACACCCCGACGGCGAAGATGCCCATGCCGATGTTGTAGCTGAGCTTCTTACCGATGCGCTTGGAGATGCGCACCCATACCGGAATGGCGAGGACCGCCGCACCGAGCAGAATGGGAAGCGCGATCTGGAACGCCGCCTCGTTTCCGTAGATGTAGCGGAAGTAGTAGAGAAGTGAAGTCTGGAGCACGTTCACGCCGGTCATGTGCAGGGTCCAGGGGATGAGCGCTGTCAGGAAGACCTTCATCGTGAGCACCTGGAGGTAGGATCTGAACACCTGCTCCTGCCGGTGCAGGCGCGGCTTCGGGTGCTCGCGTACGGAGAAGACGACGATCAACATAGCGACCGCCATGATTCCGCCGGTCACAAAGCCCATGCCGGTCCACGCGAGTCGCCCGCCGCCGAAGACGTTGACCAGCGGCAGGACCACCGCCACCCCGACGAATGTTCCGACTACCGCAAAGCTCATCCGGAAGCCGTTGAGAACCGTGCGCTCATAGTAGTCGTCGGTGAGCTCCGGTGTCAGCGCGCTGTAGGGTATATTCACCAGAGTGTAGGCGGTGTTCACGAGGCAGTAGGTGATCGTGGCGAGGATGAAGAGCACTACCTGACTTGCCGACCCGAACGGCATGAAAAGCAGGCCCATGCTGAAGAACAGCAGCACCGCGCCGACCACGATAAAGGGCCGGCGCCGTCCCCATCGCGTGGTCGTTCGATCCGAGATGTAGCCCACCGCCGGGTCGGTAACGGCGTCCCACACCTTGCCGATCATAATGGCCGTTCCGGCGAGGCCCGCCGCGATTCCCGCAACATCGGTGAAGTAGAACAGGAGATAGAATCCCATCATCGTGAAGAAGAGATTCCCGCCGAGGTCGCCGATGCCGTAACCGACTTTCTTTGCCGTCGAGAGTTGCTGCATATCCCGAGTACTATACACCGAGATAGCAGGATACGCACGCAGATCATGGCGGCGCACAGCAGCCTGCGACCCGCCTGACCGGCTCAGCGCCGCCGGCCGTCTGCCGCCGGCGGCCGTATCCCCAGGGTCTTCATCTTCCTGTACAGGGTGCTCGGATCGATACCGAGCTCTTTCGCGGCTTTTGAGCGATGTCCACCGTTTCGCCGGAGTGCCGTCTCGATCGCGCTGCGCTCGAGCGACTCGAGTGTCCCGCCGACGGCGGGAGCACCGAGCTGATCCTGAAACTCCTGGGGGAGGTCCTGCACCTCGATACGACCCTCGGGGCGCAGGACGAAGGCCTGCTCGATGATGTTCTCGAGCTCGCGCACATTGCCGGGGTAGTGATAGAGCATCAGGCGGTTCAAAGCCTCTTTGGAAACGCCGGCGACCTGTTTCCCCTGCAACTGATTGAACTTCGCGATGATGCCGTCGATGAGCAGTGGTATGTCCTCTTTGCGCTGACGCAGCGGTGGCAGCACGATGTGGATGACACGTATGCGGTAGTAGAGGTCATCGCGAAACCGACCCTGCTTCACGAGAGTCTCGAGTGGTCTGTTCGTGGCTGCGATGACCCGCACATCCACGGGTACCGGTTTTACCGAGCCGAGCGGCTCCACCTCGCCCTCCTGCAGCACGCGCAGAAGCCGGACCTGCATGGCCGGCGAGATGTCGGAGATCTCGTCGAGGAAGATCGTGCCCCCGTCGGCGAGCTGGAAGCGCCCCGGTTTGTCTTTTCGGGCATCGGTGAAGGCACCGGCCTTATGACCGAAGAGCTCGGACTCGAGCAGGCTGTCGGGCAGGGCTCCACAGTTGATGGCGATGAACGGCGCAGCGTGACGTGGCGAGAGGCTGTGAATGGCCCGCGCCACGAGCTCCTTGCCGGTTCCCGTTTCGCCCTCGATCACTACGGTGCTCGAGCTCTCCGCGATGCGCGGGATGAGGGCGAACAGGCGCTGCATGGGCGCACTCTTGCCGATTATGTCCTGCAGGGTATACCGACCGTCGAGCTCCCTGCGCAGGCGCTCGATGGCGTCGACGTCACGGAAGGTGAGTACCCCGCCGACGATCCGACCGTCCTCGTCTCGAAGCGGTGATGCGGATATCTGAACGGCGTTCCCGCGCTCTGCGGCGGTCGCAATCGTCGTCTGCACGCCGCCCACAGTAGCGCCCGTTTCGATCGTCTGCCGGAGCGGACATCTGGCTCGGCATGATTCGGCACGAAGCACGTCGCAGCAGTGCTTGCCGATCGCCTCCCAGCGATTCTCGCCCGTTATGACCTCCGCCGCCTTGTTGAAAGACGTGATGCTCAGGTCGAGATCGACGGTGAGCACGCCCTCGCTGATCGAGTTGAGCACCGCGTCGGTATGTCTGCACGGAGGATTCTGTTCCATTGCGGATAGTATATGATACCATGTCGGGTGAATGGAAAGAACGGTGTTCGACAGGATCATTGCCGGGGAAACCGATGCGGACATCGTCTTCGAGAACGAGGACGTCGTAGCTTTCCGCGAAATCGCACCCCAGGCGCCCGTGCACGTGCTCGTCATACCCCGCACGCGCATGAAAAACATATCGGAATCGACCGAGCATGATCCGGTAGTGATCGGAAAGCTTATCCAGGGCATTGCCGAGACCGCACGACTGCTGGGGCTCGAGGAAACCGGTTACCGCGTGGTGTTCAACACCGGTCGTGATGCCCTGCAGACGGTTCCCTACCTCCACGGCCATATCCTCGCCGGCCGCACCCTGGGGTGGCCCCCGGGCTGAATCGGGCGATCAGGCAGCTCGATACGTCGAGAAGGGTTTGACACGGCGGGCAGTCCCACATATCGTTTTCGTATGATCACCAAACTGAAAACTGACGCCCGGTACGCCCTTTTGATTCCCACGAGCATGGGGGTGCGGATCACGCCAAAAGACCGCCAGCCGGTGCAGACATCGCGTGAGTTCACGATGCAGGTAACGAGCGCCGAGAGCAACGTCGCGAGCGTGTCGTCCTTTCTCGGTCTGCCCGTGAAAGTGCTGACGGCACTCGTCTCCGGCAGCCCGATTGCTCGCATGATTGCCGACGATCTCGGCCGTCGCCACATGGACGTGGAGGCCAAGTACGTCGAGCAGGGCGGTCCCTGGGGCTATCGCCACCAGTTCAACATCGCGGACGCCGGGTTCGGCGGGCGCGGACCACGCGTGCACAACGATCGCGCCGGTGAGGCCGGGCGCAGCCTCGCGGCGGGGGACTTCGACCTCGATCGCATTTTCGACACCGAAGGCGTGCAGGTGGTGCACCTCTCCGGTCTGGTGGCTGCACTCTCGCCGAGCACGGGAGACCTCTGCCTCGAGATCGCCCGGATGGCGAAGCAGGCGGGTACGGTGGTCAGCTTCGATCTCAACTACCGGGCTTCGTTCTGGAAGGAGGGGCCTGAGCGATTGCGGCAGGTATTCCATCAAATCGCAACTCTTTCCGACGTGCTTATCGGCAACGAGGAGGACTTCCAGCTGGCTCTGGGTCTCAAAGGGCCGGAGGCGGGCGGAAAAGACCTCGCCGCGAAGATCGACGGTTTCAAGGGCATGATCGACGAGGCCCGCGGAGCATATCCCGACGCGAAGCTCTTCGGCACGACTCTTCGCGAGGTGGTGCATGCGAATGAGCACATGTGGGGGGCGATACTGCATGCGGCCGACGGCTGGCACATCATCGAACCGCGCTCCATACAGGTTCTCGATCGAATCGGCGGCGGTGACGGCTTCGTGGGCGGCCTTCTCTACGGCCTTCTGAGGGGCTGGGACGCCGAGGAGTGTCTGCAGTTCGGCTGGGCGAGCGGTGCGCTGGCGGTCAGCATGGAGACCGACTACGGTCAGCCCGCCGACGAGGATCAGATCAGGAGCATCTGGCAGGGAGACGCCCGCGTGAAGCGGTGAGGCCGGATGCGGGATAGCGTGTGACCGGCGTGGCGACCCCCGGCCCACTTACAGAATGCTATAAAGTCGATTTTCTCAATAAGCGCTTGCGTGATATTCCAAAACGGGTATAACCTCTATTCAATCTCGAAGGGGGCATACCATGCGTTGGAAAGACTTGAAACTGAGTGTGAAACTGTCGGTCGGGTTCGGGGTCGTACTTGTGCTGCTTGCCGGGCTTGCCGTGTGGGCGGTGCAGGGTGTGCAGGGCATCGTTCGGAACGCCGAGGAGGTCATCGTCGGCAACGAGCTGCGCGGTGATATCGTCCAGCGGGAGGTCGATCACCTGAACTGGGCGAACGACGTCAACGCCCTTATCACCGATGATTCGGTCCACGAGCTCAACGTGGAAACCGACCCCACGCAGTGCGCGTTCGGGAAATGGTACTACAGCGACGAGCGCAAACAGGCGGAGCGGCTCGTGCCGGCCCTCGCGCCGCTGCTGGCGGACATCGAGGAGCCGCACAATCATCTGCACCAGTCGGCGGTACACATCGGCGAAGCCTACGTGGACGTGGATGCGAGTCTCGGATCCTTTCTGAGAGAGAAACAAACCGACCACCTCGCGTGGAAGGGGGATGTTGCCCAGCTTCTCATCGATCCCGGTTACACCGGTGACGACATCATCATAGACCACACTCAGTGCAGTCTCGGCCAGTGGCTCTACTCCGACGATGTGCAGGACCGCCGCCGTGAGGGCGGCGAGTTCGCCGGGGCGATCGGCCCGATCTACGACCCGCATGAGGCGTTGCACCGGACCGCCGCCGACGTGCGGGCTCTGCGCGACAGCGGCGACTTCGAGGCTGCCCGTGCCCTGTATAACGAGCAGACCTCCGGATACGCCGAGGCTACGCTTGCCGCCATCGACGGGCTCATCGGGTGGCATGATGAGCAGCTCGCACGACTGGAGCGAGCCGAGGATATCTACGCACAGGAGACCAAGACTTCGCTGGCGAGTGTGCAGTCCCTGCTCGGCGAGATTGTCGGCACCGCCGAGGCCAACATCATGACGGACGAAGTGATGCTTGCCCTTGCCGACCGCACCCGACTGCTGGTGGTTGTGATCGGCACGATTGCGGTGCTGATCGGTATTCTAATGACGCCGATTATCACCCGCAGCATCGTGAAGCCGATTCGCGGCGTCATGGAAACCGTCCACACGGTTGCCTCCGGAGATCTGTCGTCGCAGATCACTGTCGACCAGAAGGACGAGGTCGGACAGCTCGCACGATCCGTCGGCGAAATGCAGGACCGACTCATCGAGATCGTCGGAAGCGTGAAGACGGCAAGCGATAACGTTGCCTCCGGCAGTCAGCAGATGTCCTCGAGCGCACAGGAGATGTCCCAGGGCGCAACCGAGCAGGCTGCAAGCACCGAAGAGGTTTCCTCGTCCATGGAAGAGATGGACTCGAATATCCAGCAGAACGCCGACAACTCGCAGGAGACCGAGAAGATAGCCCTCAAGGCGGCAAATGATGCCGAGCAGGGTGGCGTCGCCGTGAAGCAGACCGTCGAGGCGATGCGAAACATCGCGGAGAAGATCAACATAATCGAAGAGATCGCCCGCAATACCAACCTGCTTGCCCTCAATGCAGCCATCGAGGCGGCCCGGGCGGGTGAACACGGGAAGGGCTTTGCCGTCGTGGCCTCCGAGGTGCGCAAGCTCGCAGAGCGCAGCCAGAAGGCGGCCGGCGAAATAAGTGAGCTTTCCACGAGCAGCGTCGATGTCGCAGAGGAAGCCGGGAAGCTCCTCGAGGCGCTCGTGCCCGACATCAAGCGGACCTCCGAGCTTGTGCAGGAGATAAGCGCGTCCAGCGGCGAACAGCGCTCAGGCAGCCAGCAGGTGAACAAGGCGCTCGCGCAACTCGACCAGGTCGTGCAGCAGAACGCGTCTCAGGCAGAGGAGATGTCGAGCATGGCCGAAGAGCTCGCGGGCCAGGCTGATCAATTGCAGTCGACGATGTCGTACTTCAAGACGGGCAACGAAACGTCCCTGCTCACCGTTGACGCCGGTGCCGGGCGGGCGGCGCCGGGTTCCCCGTCGAACCCGGCGGAATAGTCAAATGGGAGTTCAAAATATGGGAAATGTGGACGTGAAGGACAGGATTGATACAGCCGACTCGACGCTTCGGGTCGGCGAGTTTCTCGTCGGTATCGGCGCGATGACCCAAGAGGACGTCGCGCGCGTGCTCGAGGAGCAGGAGAGGATCCCCTACAAGCTTTTCGGGCAGATCGCGATCGACCTGGGTCTCATCAGCGATGGGGCCATCGATCGCTACCTGGAGATGAAGTATCCGGTGGTGAGGTGAAGTGAGCCGCGTCCCGTTTATCGCAAGATCAGCTTGAAGCTGAGACGTTGCGCAGAATGGCCCAGGAATCTGCGAGCGTATTGGCAATCTGGAACTGGAGATTGCGCAGCCGAGAGAGGGTTTCCTCGTATTGCTGCTGGATAGCCTCCACGCCGGCGTCCCCCGCACTCCGGATCCGCGCGTCCAGGGCCTTCTCGTAGTGCTCGCGGAGCTCGCCCGCGCGTGCCCATACGGTGTTGTAGCTCTCCCTGAGGGCCGCGATACCCGCGGTCATCTGCTGCAGGCGGGTCGCGACCCGTTCCCGTGCGGCAAACCTGAAGTCTTCCGCGAGCTCTCCCATGAGGTCGGCCACCGGGACCACCGCGTCGACTCGGGCCGCATTGCTCCCGGCGAAAACGAAGCCCTGCTTCATCCGTCCCTTTCTGGCATTGTTGAGCGCAACGGAGATGCAGTACTTCGCCGCGCCGGCCTTGCAGCTTGCCAGGCACTGCCATGCACAGCGGAACTCCGGTCGTTTGCCCGCCTCCGACGACTCGATGAACTCATTCCGGATAGCCCTTCCGGGCATGCCGACCGGGCTGTCGATGAGTCCGATATCATCCTCGGTTGCGTCGATGTAGGCCTGCTTGAATGCCGGGTCCGCGTCGCACTCGTCCGTGGCGACGAAGCGCGTTCCCATCTGCACGGCGTCGGCGCCGAGCTCGAGGGCCGCCTCGATGTCCGTACCGGTGTAGATACCGCCTCCGGCGATTACCGGGATTCTCCGCGAGAACTCGGTCTCGAACGGTTTCAGAGCCTCCACGATGTGAGGCACCACGGCTTCGAGCTGCACCTCGGGGTCGTCGAGCTGATCCTTCGAGAACCCGAGATGTCCGCCCGCGAGGGGTCCCTCGAAGACGACTCCGTCGGGGACATCGCCGTAGATTTTCTTCCACATCCGGAAAATCATGTCTGTTGCCCGGACGGAACTCACGATGGGCACGGCCTTCACGCCGGCGGCGCGCATCGCCTCTACGGGGAGCCCCTTGATGGGAAGCCCGGCGCCCATGAAGATGACGTCGATCTTCTCCTCGATCGCGACCTCGAGGAGCTGGTGGAAGTCGTTGAGGGCGACCATGATGTTGACTCCGATGATGCCGTCACTTTTCTGTCGGGCGCTGCGGATCTCCCGGCGGAGTGCCCGCAGGTTTGCGGCTCGCCCGTCGCTGTAATAGTCCTTCTCGAGCAGCCCGATGCCGTTTGCCGCGATGACACCGATGCCGCCGGCTTCGGCCACGGCGGCGGCAAGCCCAGAGAGGGAAATGCCGACCCCCATTCCACCCTGCACGACCGGCGCCTTCGCCTCGAGGTTGCCGAGGCGAAACGAGGGCCATGTAAAACGGGGCTTGTCCGGGAGCTTGAACGAGGTCTTGAGTTTGTCGAACGGGAGGGTTGCAGAGAGCTCGTCGGTGAGATCCCTGAGGCTGGTAACGAGTGTATCGAGGGACGAAACGGTCATGGTCGGCTCCTGTGTGTCGCCGTGTGGTGGGGAGGCCCGAGTTTTGCTCCACCCTAGGCTTCACATGGCGCAAGGTCAAGCGCTTTGCGCCTATCCCGGTTCGGCATCATGCCCTGGGGGCAAGCCCCCCGCTGTTAGGATAGTTGCTTTACAAGTCGGATCCCGTGTACCATTGAAACAAAGGCACGGAACTTTCACGCATCTCGCTGCCTGTCACGCTATCGTGCAGATCAAGGAGTTATAGCGCATGGACACGGACAAAGTCGGCAAGCCGTACGTCGTCGACATTGAAGGGCTGACGACAAAGAACAAAAACTTCCGGACCGCTGAATGGACCGGCGAGTTTCTGCAGATGACAACGATGGCCATTCCCGTCG
>CAZVXU010000084.1:0-5900 GCA_964631585.1 uncultured Spirochaetaceae bacterium
GGCCGCAGCAGGTGGCCGTCGTGGGGGCGGGTCCCGCGGGGCTCTCGGCGGCGTACTTCCTCTCCCGCGAGGGATTCCCGGTGACCGTATTGGAGCGCGAGCCGGACGCGGGGGGCATCGTCCGCTACGTGGTGCCGAAGTTCCGCATAAGCCGGGAGGCCATCGAGAGCGACGTGGCGCACATAAGGGAGCAGGGGGTGCAGTTTCGCTTCAGCGTGGACGAGCGTATCGAAGTGGAAGGTCTCAAGGCCGAAGGTTTCGATTTCGTCGTTCTCGGGGTCGGCACCTACGGCACGAAGCCGCTGCCCCTCGAGGGCGAGAACGATAGCGTGTATCCGGCATATCCCTTTCTCAGACAATTCAACGACCGGCCCGAGGAGCTCGCGCTCGGAGCGCATGTGGTGGTCGTCGGAGCCGGCGACACGGCGATGGACTGCGCCCGCGCGGCGCTTCGTGTCCCGGGGGTGGAGAAGGTGAGCGTTGTCTACCGCCGGGCGGAGGAGCAGATGCCGGCGAGCAGGGAGGAGTATGAGCTTGCCCTGCGGGACGGCGTAGAGTTCCTCTGGCTGCGGAATCCCGCCCGCTTCGACGCCGACGGGACGCTCGAGCTCACGGTGATGGAGCTCGGCGAGGTGGATCATTCCGGCCGGCGGCGCCCGGTACCCACTGCGCGCGCCGAGACGATCCATGTCGACAGCATCGTGCACGCCGTCGGCGAGCGACCGGACGCGGAGATGCTCGTCGGGGCCGGCCTCGAGACGGATGAGACGGGCAGGGTTGCCACGGGGCCGGCCGGCGAGACCGACCTCGAGAACGTCTTTCTCATTGGTGATGGCCGCACCGGGCCGTCCACCATCGTCTCCTGCATAGCCGAGGGCCGCAGGGCCGCGGACCGCATATGCCGCACCGTGGATCCGGCGTGGCGGCGCGAGGAGCGGATACCGCCCATGGACGCCGCGCAGCGGGAGGCGGAGATCACGGCCCGCAAGGGTACCATCATCGACGGGCCCGATCCAGAAGCAGCCGCGGAGCCTGCGGCATTCGCTTCGACTGAGAAGAACCGCTGTCTCGAGTGTAACTTCATCTGCAACAAGTGCGTGGACGTCTGTCCGAACCGGGCGAACATCGCCGTTCCCGTCGCCGGGGAGGCGCTCTTCTCCGATCCCTTCGAGATCGTGCATCTCGACGCCTACTGCAACGAATGCGGCAACTGCGGACACTTCTGCCCCTGGGAGGAGAAGCTGCCCTACGTCGACAAGCCCACGGTATTCAGCACGGCGGCGGACTTCGAGAACAGCAGCAACCCGGGCTGGCTGGTGGAGGACGGCGGTGTGCGGCTGCGCTTCGACGGGAAGGAGCGCCGCGTGAGCGAGGCGGAGCTCAAGTCCGTGGCCCGGGGGGGCGGCGATGAGGCGCGGTTCGCGCGGCTATTCGGGATCCTGCGGGAGAATCGTCCGCATCTCTTCGGCGCGGTGGAGCCTGCGATGCCGGGAGTACCGCGATGATCCTGTTTCGAAACGCAACGCTCGTAGAGCTTGACCCCCCACGCGTACGCGAAGGGCAGGACCTCGCAGTCGAGGGCGACCGGATCGCCGCCGTGGGTGCCGATCTCGCCGGGAACGGTGCGTCTGGAACGGGGGCGGCCGCCGCGGGCTCGCCGGAGCGGGTCATCGACGCCGGCGGCAAACTGCTGCTTCCCGGCCTCGTCTGCAGCCACACGCACCTCTACTCTGCCTTTGCCCGCGGGATCATGGCCGACATCGGTCCGATGCCGGATTTCGTGTCCATCCTGAAACAGCTGTGGTGGCGCGTGGATCAGGCGGTTGACGAGGAGATACTCTACTATTCGGCTCTCACCGCCTCCTTCGACGCGATTCGCGCGGGCACGACGGCGCTCATCGACCATCACGCCTCCCCGGCGATGATCGGGGGCTCCCTCGAGACGATACAGCGCGCCTTCGAAGAGGCGGGGATTCGCGGGGCGACGTGCTACGAGGTGACGGACCGTCACGGCGCCGACGGCATGCGTGCCGGGGTGGAGGAGAACGTTTCCTTTGCGAAGCGGCTCGACGAAGAGGCCGCCGACGGGCGCTCGAGGGGGCTCGTCGCCTCTCACATCGGCGGGCACGCCCCGTGCACCCTCCCCGATGAGGGGCTCGGTCTCATCGCGGAGGCCTGTCGGCGCACCGGCCGCGGCTTCCACGTCCACGTGGCCGAAGGCCGATGGGACGTCTCCCACTCGCATTACCACTACGGCGAAGACATCATTCGGCGGCTCGACGCCTACGGCCTGCTCGATGAGAAGACGCTTCTCATCCACGGCGTGCACCTGAGCCCCGCGGAGATCGATCTCGTGAACGAGCGCGATGCCTTCCTCGTGCACAACGCCCGTTCCAACATGAACAACGGCGTCGGCTACAACCGCAATCTGCCGCAGGTGCGGAACCTCGCCCTCGGCACCGACGGCATTGGTGCCGACATGTTCACAGAGACGCGCACCGCATTCTTCAAGCACCGTGACGACGGCGGCCCCTGGGGACCGGACGGGTTTCTCGCCGCTCTTGCAGCGGGAAACGAGGTGCTCGAGCGTTCCTTCGGTCGGCCCTTCGGTCGTCTCGAGGCCGGACATGCCGCCGACCTGGTCCTTGCCGACTATCCCTCGCCCACGCCGCTGTGCGGAGAGAACCTTGCCGGCCACCTCGCATTCGCCATGGGGCCCGATATCGTGGAAACGGTCATGGTCGGCGGGCGCCTCATCATGGAGGATCGCCGATTCACCCGGGACGTGGCGCCGATATATGCGGAGGCCCGCGGTCAGGCCCGGCGGCTGTGGGAGCGGGTGAACGAGATCGAAGCCTGATCGGACTGACAGACGTCACAGGAGAGAGCATGAGCACGACGGACATGAGCACAACGAAGCAGATACTGGAAAAAGCCGCCGCCTACAGGGAAGAAACGGCCCGGATCTTGAGCGAGCTGGTTCAAATCAAGTCCTACAGCGGCGAGGAGAAGGACGTCTGCCTGCGGGTGGAGCAGATGTGTCGGGACTACGGCTTCGACGAGGTGCGCATAGACGGCCTCGGAAGCGTGGTGGCCCGCATCGGCTCGGGGCCGAAGTCTGTAGCCATAGACGCGCACGTGGACACGGTAGAGGTCGGCGACCCCTCGCAGTGGGAGAAGGATCCCTTCTCCGGGGAGATCGCAGCCGGACTGGTGCACGGCCGGGGCGCCGCGGATCAGAAGGGCGGGGCGGCCGCGATGCTCACCGCCGGGCGCATTCTCCGGGAGCTCGACTACGACGGTGAGTACACGGTGTACTTCACCTTCACCGTCATGGAGGAGGACTGCGACGGGATGTGCTGGAAGTACCTCATAGAGGAGGAGAACCTCCGGCCCGACTTCATCGTCTCCACCGAGCCGTCTTCGTGCCGAATCCATCGGGGACAACGCGGGCGAATGGAGATGGTTGCCCGTCTGCGGGGCGTCTCCGCGCACGGATCGGCCCCCGAGCGCGGCGTCAGCGCCGCCTACAAAGCCTCCCGTGCCGCGCTGGCGCTGGAGCAGCTGAACGAGGACCTCGAGCCCGACGAGGACAACTTCCTCGGCAAGGGTACCATCGTGGTCAGCCAGATCGATGCCCACGGCCCCTCGCAGTGCGCGGTGCCCGACCAGGCCATGCTCTACCTCGATCGGCGCCTGACCTGGGGAGAGGACAAGGATCTGGCCATCTCGCAGGTCAAGCGCTACGTGGCGGAGGCCACGGGAGAGGACGAATCGGCGGTGTCTGTGACCATGCCCACCTACGAGAAGCGGGGATGGAAAGACGCCGACTACGGACAGGAGCTGTACTTCCCGACCTGGAAGGTTCCCGAGGAGGACGAGATCGTGCAGGCCGGCGCGCGGGCCTACCGGCGGCTGTGGAACGCGGAGCCGGTCATCGACAAGTGGACCTTTTCCACCAACCTGGTCTCCGCCACCGGGCTGCACCGGATTCCGGGAATCGGGTTCGGCCCGGGAGACGAGAATCAGGCCCACGCTCCCAACGAGGTGACCAGGGTGGCCGACCTCGAAATATGCAGCGCCTTCTACGCCATGCTCCCGTACGTGCTCGCGGACGCGGGTGGCGCCGGGGAGAAGGGCGGCGGCGCCGCCGCCGACGGCTCGTCGGAGGTCGGGCGCTGACGATGCGATTCTCCTACCGGTGCAGCCTCTGCGGCCGCGAGTATCCCATCAGCCCCGAGCTTCTGCTCTGCGAGGACTGCTCGCGGCGGCAGCGGGCCGACCGGCCCCTCTCGGGCATCCTGGAGGTGGTCCTCGAGGGCGCGGCGCCGGCGGACTGGGAGATCGCGGATCTCCTCCCGGTGGAGCGGGAGTGGTTTCCGCCGATACCCGTGGGGAACACGCCGCTGTGGGAGCCGGAGCGGCTTCGCCGGAGCACGGGCTTCCCGGCGCTCTATCTCAAGGACGACTCCTGCAATCCCACCGGCTCGCTCAAGGACCGGGCAAGCTACCTCGTCGCCGCCTTCGCCCGGCGCGAGGGCATCGAGCGGATCGTCGTCGCCTCGACCGGGAACGCAGGAAGCTCCATGTGCGGCGTGGGGGCGGCCGCGGGGCTTGCGGTGCGGCTGTATCTGCCGGACGGCGCCCCGGCGGGGAAGCTCGTGCAGTCGCTTCAGTACGGTGCCGATGTGGTGCAGGTGGACGGCACCTACGACGAGGCCTCCGCCGAGGCCATGGAGTACCTGCGAACCCACGGCGGGCTCTCGCGCAACACCGGGCATAATCCGTTGACCATCGAGGGAAAGAAGACGGTAGCCCTCGAAGTCTTTCGGCAGCTCGGGGGCCGAGTCCCCGACTACGTGTTCGTCTCCACCGGCGACGGAGTGATACTGAGCGGGGTCTACAAGGGCTTCGAGGATCTCGTGAGCCTGGGCATCGCCGGGGGGATGCCGACGGTGGTGGCGGTGCAGGCCGAGGGCTCGCAGGCGATAACCCAGGCGCTCGAGTCGGGCGACTTCTCGGATCCCGTACCGTCGGCGACGCTTGCCGATTCCATCTCGGTCGACGTGCCTGCGGCCGGCTTCTTCGCGGTCGAGCGTCTGCGTCGACACGGGGGGCGGGCAGTCACGGTGAGCGACGAGGCGATCCTCTCGGCGCAGACCGAGCTTGCCTCCGGCTCGGGGCTCTTCGCGGAGCCGGCCGCGGCGGCGGCGTGGGCGGGCTTCCGGGCGATGGAGGCGGAGATCCCCCGGGATGCCGCGGTGGTGGTGCTCGTTACGGGAAACGGGCTCAAGGACGTGGAGTCGGCGAAGAAGGGGGTGGGCATCCGATGAGTGCAGAGATTTCGAGATCCATTCCCCGGCCGGAGGGGCGGGAGAAGGCCTCGGGCGAGGCCCGCTACATCGCGGACTATCCCCATGAGGACATGCTCACCGCGCGCTTCTACCGTGCCGGCTTTACCCGCGGCCGCATCACGGCGGTGCGCCTCCCCGAGCTTCCCGACGGCTACCACGTGGTGGACTACCGTGACGTGCCGGGTAAGAATCACGTCGCCCTCATAAAGACCGATTGGCCGGCCTTCGCCGAGGAGGAGATCCGCTACCGGGGTCAGATCATCCTCCTCGTGGCCGGGCCGGACCCCCGCGAGGTGGACCGTATTCTCGGGGAGATCACGGTGGAATACGAGCCGGTCGAGCCGGCCGTGACGATGGACGACGGTCTCGCGTGCAGGGGCGGGCCGATGCACGGCGGCGACAACCTCTACGCGCAGTACACGCTGCAGAAGGGCGATCCCGACGACGCGTTTGCCCGCGCCGCGCGGGTCATCGAAGGGCAGTACACCACCGGCTTTCAGGAGCAGCTCTACCTCGAGACCCAGGGGCTCATCGTCCGGGTCGAGG